>VXRG01000115.1 GCA_009838625.1 Caldilineaceae bacterium SB0664_bin_27 | reverse complement strand
CCCCACCGCTCCCCCGCATCGCTGACAGACCGCCCCTCAACCATCGACAGGATGAACTGGGGTTCCCCAAAAACTTGACGAAACAGGCCTGAATCTGAGATTTCAGACTGCACAGTTGTGCCCGTACTGCTCATGCCCGCCTGACCGTTTCCTCTCCAAATCTGGGATGCGCCTTCTCAATGGAGGACTATCGCTCAGACTATGACTGTAGTATACTTACGCCCAACCCTCGGGAGTGGATCTTCCCGGTCTGCACCGTTACAACAGTCTGTCCAACATTCATTTTACAAACCAACAATGACTTCCCTGTCTCCTTCGCACCGCACCAGCGGTGGGAATGAACAGGGCTACCAGAATTCAGGCAACTGATAGCAGGAGAAAATGCCATGGCAAAAACTGGTCGGGCGGTCATCGCCCAAGGACAGGACTTCGAAATCCGCGAATATCCCGTGCTTGACCCTGAACCGGGCAAAGTGCTGTTGCGCCAGGAGCTGGCCGGTATCTGCGGTACCGACTTGCACAACTGGCAGAACGGTATCCAGGGCGAAGTGGTCCTCGGCCACGAAAACGTAGGCGTCATCGAGGCCATAGGCGCCGGCGGAGCCAAGGACTACATCGGCCGTCCCCTCGAGGAAGGCGACCGCGTCATATTCTCTCCGGGCACAGGCGGTTACGGCGCCTACGGCTTCTACGATACACCCGACATTGCCCCCCACTTCTACGGCGGATTTGCCGATTATATCTACCTGGGCTTCGAGAATACCTGCATGCTCAAGACCGAATGCACGCCCGAAGTCGCAGTGCTGACCGAACCCTACACAATCGGTGTCCACGCCGCTATGCGCGGCAAGGTGCAGCTGGGCGATACCGTCGTCGTCCAGGGCAGCGGAGCCATCGGCCTCGTTACACTTCTCTGCGCCAAACAGATGGGAGCGGCCAACATCATCGTCGTGGGCGGCCCCGCCAGACGCCTTGAACTGGCAAAGGAGTTCGGCGCCGATGTAACCATCAATATTGAAGAGGTTACCAGCGTTGAAGAGCGAACTGAGCAGGTCTATTGGCACACCCCGCTGAAGCGCGGCGCCGACATTGTTTTTGAATGCTCCGGATTCCTGGCCGCCACACCCGAAGGGTTGGGCTACCTGCGTAGCAGCGGCACTTACGTGGAGGTCGGTCATTTTGTCGATATGGGCTCCATCGACTTCAACATCAACCAGCTCCTGATGCGCAAAAATCTGACCTTCGAGGCCGTCTGGGGCAGTACTTACGAGCACTTCGTGCGCGGCCTGCCCATTCTCGAGAAAAACGAATTCCCTTACGGCGACATGGTCAGTCACAAGCTGCCTCTCGAACGCGTAGGCGACGGTTTCCACGCGCTAGACGGCACCTATCGCCTCGGGGATGAGCAAGTAATTAAGATCGCCGTCAAGGCGTGGGACGAGTAGAAAACCGCAGAGCGAAGTGTCCTCACGCTTAAGCGTTACATTGGAATCCAAATTTACGCCGCAACCGCGGCGGGTTTCAACCAGGCAAAGGAGATTGCCATGCCGTTCGGAACCGGCGCCTATCAGTATGAGGTAGTTGACAACTGGGCTAAACTGCCAGCAGGTTGGCAGTTCGGCTGGGTAGCCGCGGTGGCCTGCGACTCCCAGGACCGCGTCTTTGTCTATTCACGCAGCGAGCATCCCCTCGTCGTCTTCGATCGCGACGGCAATTTCCTCGCCTCCTGGGGCGAAGATGTCATCGAGGATGCCCACGGGATCTTCATCGACAGCGAGGACAACGTCTGGTGCACCGAACGTGAGACCCATTGCATCTTCAAGTTCAACGCCCAGGGCGAGTTGGTCATGACCATCGGCACGCCCGGCCAGGAGGGCGCGCCCGGCGAACCGTTCCGCCTGCCCACCGATCTGGCCGTCGCCTCTAATGGAGACCTCTTCATCTCGGACGGCTACGACAACGCCCGCGTCCACAAGTACTCAGCCGCCGGCGAACACATCCTCTCCTGGGGCGACTGGGGCGAAGGGCCCAGCCAGTTTACTCTCTCCCACTGCGTCCGCCTCGACAAAGAGGATCGCGTCTGGGTCTGCGACCGAACCAATGATCGCATCCAGCTCTTCGACACCGAAGGCAACTTTCTCGAAGAGCGCTCCGGCCTCCTCAAACCGGATACCATCTACTTCGACCCGGACGGCGAAGTTGTCTATGTCGCTGAACTGGAGCAGCGCGTCAGCGTCTGGACTCTTGACGGCGAGCTCCTCAGCCACTGGGGCGGCGCCCAGCCCAGCGACAAGCCGGGCGAATTCAAAGCCTGCCCCCACGGCATCTGGGCCGACTCCCACGGCGACCTCTACGTCGGCCAGGTCCAGGTCGACGACGGCCTTCAGAAGTTCCGCCGCGTGTAAGGAGACTTGACTCGCTCAGTTCTTCGGATCTCTTTTCATTCAGTCGCAACGAGTCGATAGCGACATAAGGCATTCACGTTATCACTGCATATTCCACGATTCTTCCCGTTAATTTGGGACATGCAATTCGAGCCCGAGATGTCGAAACGGCAGACTCGATTCCCGTCCAGCCAGAGCTAGCGTAGAATGACCCGCTTCGACGAATCCGTCCTCACTCCCGACCCTACGACCCGCCGCTCCATCCTCCAGGTTCTGGACGCCGCTCTTGATGCCGTTGACCCCTTTGCCGCCGTGCAAAATGTCCTCCAGCGTCAGGGCGAAATCCTGACTGTCGCCGACCCTTCTGACCCCGAAACAAAGGCCGCGTCGACATACGATCTTGCCCGCTACCGCCGCATCTTCGTCGTCGCTGCCGGCAAGGCAGCCGCACCGATGTGCAGCGCTGTTGAAGCTGTGCTCCAGCACCGCGTCAACAGTGGAGTGGCCGTGACTAAGTATGACCATGCCCAGCCCGACGGCCCTGCCTCCACAACGGCCTCCCGCATCCGCGTCGTGGAGGCAGGTCATCCGATTCCCGATGAAGCCGGCGTCCTTGCCGGCAAAGAGATGCTGGCCCTCGTGGAGCAGGCAAACGCAGACGACCTGGTCATCGCTCTGCTCTCCGGCGGCGGCTCCGCCCTGCTGGTGGCGCCGGCAAACGAGTCGGCCGCCGCCTCCGGGCAAACAGTTCCAGCGCTCACCCTGACCGACATGCAGGGCATGACCGACGCCCTCCTGGCCTGCGGCGCAACCATCAACGAGATGAACTGCCTTCGCAAACATGCCAGCGCCGTGAAGGGCGGCCAGCTGGCCCGCTCCGCCGCGCCCGCTACCCTCCTGACTCTTGCACTCAGCGACGTAATCGGCAGCCCCCTGGACGTGATCGCCAGCGGGCCCACCGTCCCCGACGAAAGCACCTGGGCCGATGCCTGGGCCATTGTCGAGAAGTACGGGATTGACACCGCTCTGCCGGCTGCTGTACGCAAACGCCTGCAGGCCGGACTCGCCGGCGATATCCCCGACACACCCAAAGCGCATGACCCGGTCTTCGACAACTGCAACACTCTCGTCGTCGCCGACAACCGCACCGCGGCCAGCGCGGCTCTCGCAAAGGCAACAGAACTGGGCTACAACACGGTTCTGCTCTCGACCTATGTTGAAGGCGAAGCCGCTGAAGTTGCCAAAGTGCTTGTCGGCCTCGGGCGGGAAGTGCTGGACAGCGGTCAACCGCTCCCCGCCCCTGCCTGCCTCATCCTTGGCGGTGAAACCACCGTCAATCTGGGAGACAGCCCCGGCCAGGGCGGTCGCAACCAGGAGCTGGCCCTCGCAGCCTCTCTGGCCCTCCAGCACGTGCCTGGGATTACCATCGTTTCACTGGCGACCGACGGCACTGACGGCCCCACCGACAGCGCCGGCGGCCTCGCTGACAGCGGTACCGTCGCCAGAGGCGAGCACGCCGGCCTATCCGCATCCGACCACCTCCGCCGCCACGACGCCTATCCCTACCTGCGCGCCGCCGCCGACCTGCTTCTGACCGGGCCGACCCAGACCAACGTCAATGACCTTCTCTTCGTGTTTGTCCAAGATATGTGAGAGAATGCAGAAACAATTCGCGTTGCGCAATTGAAATCGTTCTTTCGGACCGATTCTTCCACACGTACAGGAGTAGAATTTCATGCCAAAGTTGACAGTGGAAAATGTTGGCACCTTCGATGTCCAAGCCGGTAAACGCCTGGTACTGGCACTGGTTGAGGACGCGGCCGTCGATCAGCTGCACGCCTGCGGCGGCAACTGTAAATGCACTACCTGCCGCGTCGCCTTTGTCGGAGGCGAACCTTCAAAGATGACAGTCGCCGAAAAAGAGAAGCTGGCCGAAAAGGGTCTGACCGATGTGCGTCTGTCCTGCCAGTGCCTTGTCGAGGACGACATGACCGTTCAACTCATTAGCCGCCTCGAAGGCAGTGGCCGTCCCGACCCCGGTCCTCCCCCGGAAACGTCGATCCAGCCGGATCCGGAGTGGACTACCACAGGCTGAGATCAGTACTGCCGCTTAGGCGCCGGCTTACCTTGGGTGGAGAACGTTCCGGGGCACATCCCCATTCAAACCTCCTCCGTTCGGGAGCCGGCGCTCAGCGGTTTCACCCGCCTGCAAATGGTGCGGCCGCACAGCTTCATTTCCTTGGTGACAACAGAATTCCTGGTGAGGCAACTTTGACCAGCCAATCAGAGCATCACACCCCCGCCTCGAACGAAGCGGAAACTTCCGACCGGCCGATTCTGATCTCCGCCATGCAGTTTGAGGAAGAGCTCAAGAGCGGCGAGTGCTCCGTCTGGGAGTTCATCGATATCGCCCACCAAACAGGCGCTGACGGCGTGGAACTGCGGAGGGAGACGTGGCCGCGGCTTGAAGCGGAGCTGGCCGAGGCATCCCGCCGCATCGCCGCTGCCGGCCTCCTGGTCACATACGCGACCCAGGCAACACTCTTCGACAGCCCCGCGGCTTCAGCGCAGTTGCACCAGGACATCGACACCGCCGCGACACTGGGCGCGCCGATCGTTCGCTTTTTTCCCGGTCCGACGCCCCTGACCGACGACCGCGCTGGCTGGGACCGCGCACAGCGAGTCGTCGATTACGCCGCCACCCAAAACACTGTCATCGCCCTCGAAAACTATGCCCGCACGCCCGGCGGTACCCTGGCGGAGGTTCAAGGGGCGCTGTCACGTCTCGCCTCCCCTGCCCTTCGCACCAATCTGGACATGGGAAACTACCCCAATCACGGCCAGGACGTCGTCGCCGCCATCGATACACTTTCAGACCAAATCGTCGCCGCCCACTTAAAGGACAAGACTGCCAATCCCTCAGATCCCCCGGTCCCGCTGGGCGCAGGCGTCCTGCCGCTTGGAGAAATCATTTCATCGCTCGATCGGCTGTCTCAACGCGTCTACTACATCTTCGAATTTCGCGGCGCCGGCGATCCAGTAGGCGGGATTCAGCGCAGCCTTTCCTATTTGAAGCAACGGGAGAGCGAGGCTCAGTGATGATTCCCCACGCAGTTGCAGGCGCGAGAACGCCCTGCTGGGCCCACGTCCTTCAACGCCGCACACTTGCTGGAGAGGCGACATGAGCGGCAACAGTACACTTGCCGGCAAGAAAGCACTCGTAACCGGCGTCGATCAAGGCGGAATCGGCCAGGGCATCGCCCTGGAACTGGCCCGTCAAGGCGCCGCCGTCGTCTGCCACTATCCCTTCGGCGACGAAGGCGCCGCCGCCGCAGTAGCACAGATTCAGGCGGCCGGCGGTACTGCGGCAGCCGTGCAGGGCGACTTCACGCAGTCCGCCGACGTATGTGCCCAGGTTGTGGACACCGCCGCCAGCTGCCTCGGCGGGCTGAATGTGCTGGTCAACAACGCAGGCCTGACCGAGACTCGCCCGCTCGCCGATATCACACCCGCCCACTTCGAAAAGCTGTTTGCAATCAACGTGCGCAGCCAGATATTTTGCGCACAGCGCGCACTGGCCTACATGCAGGAAAGCGGCGGCGGTTCGGTGATCAACCTTGCTTCGGTTCATTCGCACGCCGGCGTTCCCGACTATTCGGTCTACGCCGCCACCAAGGGCGCCGTCGCCGCCCTGACTCGCCACCTCGCCGTCGAACTGGCTCCGCAGAAGGTGCGGGTCAACGCCATCGCCCCAGGGCTCATCGAAGTGCCCCGTTACTTCGAAGACATCCCCGATTACAACCCCGCCATCTTCGAAGCTACGGTGCCCTGGGGCCGCCTGGGCGCACCCGCCGACATCGCCCATGTGGCAGCTTTTCTCGCCTCCGACGGCGCCGACTTTGTGACCGGCCAGACCATCTATGTCGACGGCGGCACCGTCGCCTATATGTCCTTCGGTGCCCATCTTGACGGCCAGGACTGGAGTTCCGGGAATTGAGCACCCTCCTCGGCTTGCTCAGACTCATGCAGCCGAGACTCTCTGCGGCGATCTGACCCCAAGTTCGACCCAGCCATAACTCAGTTGTTGCCCCGGCGCCGTCTCTCCTCCGGCCCAGCCGCCGCTCCTGGCGCGCTAACTCTTGTCAGAATCCTTCCGCCTGAGTACAATTACGGTGCATTTCGCACAGACTCGTTTCATTCATATCCGAGAGGAAGGAGAAACTGAAATGGATCGACGAAGATTCCTTAAAGTGGCGGCAACAGGTGCGGTAGGCGCAGCCGCCCTGACTGTAGCCGGCTGTGAACAGGCCGGTGTCATGGCGCCGGGCCAGCTCGAAGGCGCCGTCGCCGAGGATTCAAGCCTGCCCGAAATCGAATGGCAGATGGCCACCAGCTGGCCGCCCGCCCTGGACACCATATTCGGCGGCGCCGAGACGGTTGCCAAGCGCGTTGAGGCCATGACACAGGGCAAATTCAAAATTGAAGCCCGCGCCGCCGGTGAATTGGCGCCCGGTCTGGAAGTGCTGAATGTTGTAGAAGAGGGCGCAGTGCCGATCGGCCACACAGCCTCCTACTACTACGTTGGCAAAAGCCCAATCACCGCCTTTGGCACAGCTTTGCCTTTCGGCCTCACCTCCCGCCAGCAGGATGCCTGGCTCTATGAGGGCGGTGGCCTGGAAATGCTGCAGGCTGTTTACGCCGACAAGTTCAATACCATCCAGTTCCCGGCTGGCAATACCGGCGTTCAGATGGGCGGCTGGTTCAACAAGGAGATCAACTCAGTCGCCGACATGGAAGGGCTGAAGATGCGCATCCCCGGCCTTGGCGGCCGCGTTATGGACCGCCTGGGTGTGACCGTGCAGGTGTTGCCCGGCGGCGAGATCTTCCAGGCCCTGCAGACCGGCGCTATTGACGCCGCGGAGTGGGTCGGCCCCTACGACGACGAAAAGCTCAGCTTCCACAAGGCCGCCAGCTTCTACTACTTCCCCGGCTGGTGGGAGCCCGGCCCATCGCTCGAAATCCAGATCAACCTGGACGAGTGGAACAAGCTGCCCGAGCAGTACCAGGAGGTCCTCAAGACGGCTGCCTACGCCGCCAATGCCACCATGATGGCGCGCTACGACGCCAAGAATCCGGCAGCACTCGGCCGCCTTATCAACGATGCCGACATTACTATGCTTCCCTTCCCGGATGATGTAATGCAGGCTGCCGAAGAGTCGGCATTCGGGCTTTTCGAAGAAATCGCAGCCGACGATGCCGAATTCGCGTCAATCTTCAAGGAGTGGTCAGCGTTCCGCAGCTCCATACAGTCCTGGCACGGATTGGCAGAGCGCGGGTACCTGCAATACGTGGGCCGAAGTCGCTGATCGACCCATGCGCGGCGCGCATGTCGTTCAGAGAAAAGATGATCCAGAAAACGGGAGAGCGTCGCAGTGCGCTCTCCCGTTTCGTTCAACTCGACAACTGATGGCGACTCTTCATGTTAACTTTCCTGCTGGCGCGCAGGGGAAGGAGATTCCTGCAATGGACAGGAGGCGTTTGCTAGGGTTGACCGCAACGGGCTCGGCCGCGCTCAGCATAGCCGGCTGCGAGCAGGCCGGTCTTTTTCCCCCTGTTCAGATCGAGAACGCAGTGTCGGATGACGCCCGCCTGCCGACTATTGACTGGCAGATGGCAACCAGCTGGCCGGCCGATTTGGACTCGATTTTCTGGGGTGCGCAATTGGTCGCCAACCGCGTCGCAGCTTTGACAGATGGCAAGTTCGTGATCCGGCCCCGCGCAGCCGGTGAACTGGCTCCCGGTCTGGGCGTATTGAACGCCGTCGAAGAGGGGGCAGTCCCCATCGGTCACACCGTCTCCCACTACTATACCGACAGGGGGACAGTCATTGCACTCAACAATGGCCTGCCCTTTGGCCTGACGGCTCGCCAGCAAAACGCGTGGTTGTATGAAGGCGGCGGATTGGAACTGCTTCAGGAGGTCCATGCAGAACGGTTTAATATTATTCAGTTCCCGGCTGGCAACTCCGGCGTCCAGATGGGGGGCTGGTTCAATAAAGAGATTAACTCCGTAGCCGATCTGGAAGGCCTGAGAATGCGCATCCCTGGCATCGCCGGCCAGGTGATGGAGCGGCTGGGGGTATCCGTGCAGATGTTGCCCGGCGGCGAGATCTTCCAGGCTCTTGCGAGCGGGGCTATCGACGCGGCCGAATGGGTCGGGCCCTACGAAGACGAGAGGATGGGCTTCCATACGGTGGCCAGCTACTACTATTACCCCGGCTGGTGGGATCCGGGCTCGTCAGTTGAGATCCAGGTCAATCTGAACGAATGGGAAAAACTGCCGGAGCAGTTTCAGGAAGCGCTCAAAACCGCCGCTTACGAGGCAAACGTGAGAGTGATGGCGCGCTACGATGCCAGGAACCCGGTCGCACTCGGTCGCCTGATCAACGAAGGCGGTGTCAAACTGCGGCCGTTTCCCGATGATCTGCTGAAAGCTGCAGAGGAGGCCGCCTTCGAGCTTTTCGACGAGGCCGCCGCCGCAGACGCAGACTTTGCTTCCATATTCAAGAATTGGTTAGCATTTCGCGACGCGATTCATGCCTGGCACGGTCTGGCCGAGCTCGGCTACCTGCAATACGTGGGCCGAAGCCGCTGATGTGAGCAGGATGACGCCGAATTGCCGGCGGGTTGAGCAGAATAGCAAAGGGGCGAGCGTTAGCTCGCCCCTTTTTCCTTTCCTGTCCTGCCGTCTTTTCTGCCTATGATGCCGCTTCCACCAGCCAGGTCACAGTCTCCGGAACAAGGATAACGACTATGAGGGCGATGCCTTGCAGTACCATAAACGGCAGTGCGCCCTTGTGAATATCCGCAGTTTTGACCTCTGGAGGCGCCACGCTTTGCAGATAAAACAGCGAAAACCCAACCGGCGGCGAGATGAATGCCATGTTCAGATTGATCGCCATCATCACTCCGAACCAGACCATCTGCGCATTGGTGAAACCCAGTTCCAAGGCTGCAGGCACAAACAGAGGCATCGCGATAAAGCTGATCTCAATGAACTCCAGATTGATGCCCAAGAGGAAGATCGCAATGTTGGCCACAATCACAAACCCCCAGAACCCGCCCGGCAAACTTGTCAGCAGGCTCTGAACGTAGTCCTGCCCCCCCAGGCGGTCGAAGACCAGCCCGAAGTAGGTCGAACAGAATAGAATCATGATCACCAGGGCAGTGATATTGGCTGTGGAGCGGGCTGCGTCCCTGATCAGTTTCCAGTTCAAGTTGCGGTTGAACGCCGTGAGGATACAAGCGCCGATCGCGCCAACCGCACCTGCTTCGGTCGGTGTGGCAATACCTTGAAAGATGCTGCCCAGCACAGAGAAAATCAGTAGTACCGGCGGAACGACTGCGATCAACGTCTGGCGCAACAAAGCCGCGCCCTGAACAGTTCGAGCCTCCGGCGGCAGAGCCGGCGCATCCTGTGGGCGTACGATGGCGATTCCAATCACGTACAGGGCGTAGAGGCCCGAGAGAATCAGACCAGGAATAAGCGCGCCGACGAACAGATCGCCCACGCCCACCCCTATCTGGTCGCTCAGTACGACCAGAACCAGGCTGGGCGGCAACAGTTGCGCCATTGTCCCCGACGCCGTTATGATGCCTGTCGCCAGTTTATGATTGTATCCATAGCGCACCATGATCGGCAGCGAGAGCAGCCCCATTACAATGACGGTGGCCGCGACCACCCCCGTTGCCGCCGCCAGCAAAGTTCCTACCAGAACCACGGCCAAAGCCAGTCCGCCGCGCATCGATCCCAGTAAGATGCCTACCGTCGTCAACAGCCGCTCAGCCAGCCCAGACTTCTCGAAAATCGCCCCCATGAAGACGAAGAATATAATCGCCAGAAGCGTAAAGTCCGACATCGTGCCGAACCAGCGGTTGGGCAACAGCTTTATCCAATTCATGTTGAATATGCCCAACGCCCAACCGATCAACATGAAGACGAAGGCGGTCCCGGCGAACGAAAACGCCACCGGATATCCATACAGGATCAGCACAAAAAACAGTATGAACATCACGATCGCCAGCCATTCCAACCCCATAGTCACTCCTTTTCGTGTGACCAGCGTGAGAAAGAAAACACAGCCTGCACCGGATCGGGAACCGGTCGCCAACGACTCCGACCGGCTCGCGAGACCCCTACTCGATCCGCAAAGCCTCCTGGTGTTCCGCCAAGTCTTCGACCTCTTCCTCATCGCCTCGCAGCACTGCGTACAGTTTGATCAACTCGGAGATCGCCTGCAAGAGCAAGAGAACAAAGGCAACGATGATCATTGTCTTCAGGGGCGCGCGCGGCAGCCCATCCGGATCAGGCGACATCTCCCACTGCCGCCAGGAGGTCATCACCGGATTTACGGTCACCCAGATGCCGATGATGCAATAGGGAACGAGAAGCAACAGATGTCCCCAAAAATCAAGCATCGCCTGGCGCTTCCTGCTCCAATTCGCATAAATGAAGTCCACGCGTACGTTGATGCCGTTCTTTAGGATATAGGCAAAACCCAGAAAGAAGACCAGCGAGTACAGGTACCATTGCATCTCAATGAAGAGATTGGAGGACAACTGTACGCCTATGAACCTCGCGATATAGCGCACAAGGACATTGTAGAATCCAACTGCTACAGTAACGATAACGAGAAACACAGACAAGCCGCCGACGCGTTCTGAAAGGCCGTCAATGAGACCGGAAATTCGCAGAAGTGCCTTTATCATCGTCGCTGTTCCTCTGTCAGTGCGGTACGCGCGACGGGCGCCGGCCCGTCATCCGCCTTCCGCTTCACATACCCCGCTCGGGACTGCCCTATCTTACCCGAAACGGTCCAATATTCAATATCCTAATTTGTACACTTGCAGTCGGCTCGACAAATGTAACACCGCACGGGGCAACACTGCCTCAGTTTGTACAGCTTTGCTATCGAAAACGGAACGCCTCCACCGCTTTCACAATTGTTTTGCACCCCTGAGTGAGGCGGGCGCAGGTTTCTCCCGTGCCTCGCGCCGCACAAGAGGCAACAGTCTTCAATGGCCCGAATACACAATGAAGAGCACTTAATCCTGATGTGGCTTAGTAAATGTCTGTGCAGTATAATTGGGTTGTACAGAACCTATACTTAATGTTGGATATTTATTCGACCGGCACAGAATTGTAGTCAAAAAGGATTTTCTATGGTCTGGAAACAATCTCTGGTTAAAGTCGGCGTCTATGTTGATGCTGCCAACATCTATCGCAATGGCGGCTCCCGCATGCAGTATGATGTCTTGCGCGAATTTGCCTGCAGGGATATGGGTGAACCGGTGCGACTGAACGCATACGTGACCCACGACGCCGAACGCGCCCAGTGGGACTTCGACTACCGTGTCGGCGCGTTTCGTTTCCACTCCGCACTGCGCGATCTCGGCTATAAGGTGATAATAAAACAGGTGCGCTGGTACGATGACGAGGCCGGCAATCGCTACGCCAAAGCCAACTCCGATTTGGATCTTGCAGTAGACGCACTGCTCCAATCAGAAAATCTCGACAGGGTTCTGATTGCAACCGGCGACGGAGATTTCGTACAGGTCGTACGGGCGCTCCAGAACAAGGGCTGCCGCGTAGAAGTGGTCGCATTCGACAATGTCTCGGGAAATCTGCGACAGGAAGTGGACCTGTTCATGTCCGGTTACTTGATTCCCAATCTACTGCCCGTGCCCAATGGCTCTGCCGAGTGGGGCAGTCCCGATTCTACCGTACGCGGCTGGTGCTACTACTACAACGAGGACAAAGGTTTTGGCTATATGCGATTCCTGACCAAGGTTTCGCCCCACCTGTGGCTAGTGGACAAACGCAAAAGCGTCGATTCCCCCTACGAGAGCGCCTTCTTCCACTTTTCGATGATGCAGGACGATTCCGTAAAGGACTATCTCCCCAGCCGCGAACATATTTTTGAGTTCCGGCTCATCCCCTCGGAACGTGACCAGAACGAACTCACAGCAACCAACATCCGCATCGTCTGCTCCCTGTAGTGCCAGATTCCTATTGCAGTTGGCCGCGTATTCGCGTATCATTGACCGCGTTACGCCGACCGTCTGTGCGCCTGACCCATCGACGTCCTTCCCACCAGGAGCAAGAACGCTATGCCTGCCGCAATCTCTGCCCAGCAACCGCTCGCCGTAGAAGCCGGCGCCAAAGTTCTCATGTCCGGCGGTAATGCCGTTGACGCCGCGGTGACCGCCGCCCTTATGCAGGCCGTCGTCAGCCCCCAAATGTGCGGCATTGGCGGCTATGCCGTGATAAACCTGCACCTGGCCGGACAGCCAGGTTCCATTGGAATTGATGCGCCTGCCCTGGCCGGGGCCCTTGTGAAGGACGACATGTGGGTGGAACAGTTGATCCGCCCCAATCCCGGCGGCTGGGGCTTCTTCCTTGAAGGCAACGTCAACGAAGCCGGTTATACATCGGTCTGTACGCCGGGGGCGGTCAAGATGTTTTCGGCCCTGCTTGAACGCTGGGGCACCATCGACTTCGGACAGGCCGCAGAACCGGCCATCCGCACCGCCCAGGACGGCTATGTCGTCACAGATTCCCTCGCCATCGGCTGGAAACGCTCCAACCAGTACTGGGAGGGGATGAGCCTGCGCGACTACATCAACAGCAACTCGGAGGCCCGCCGCATCTATCTCCGCGACGACGGCCAGCCCTATGACACGGGGGAAACGCTCCGAAACCCGGACTACGCTGCCTCACTGCGCCACATTGTCCAACACGGCAGCGAAGACTTCTACCACGGCCAGTTCATGGAGCGCATGGCAACCGACCTGGCCGCCAACGGCAGTTTTGTCACCCGGCAGGACTTTGAACAGTACAGCCTGCGCGAGGACGCCTCTCTCTCTGGCAGCTACCGCGGCCACACCGTCACCAGCTCCACCCCGCCACACGGCGGCGCAACCCTCGTCGCCATTCTCAATATCCTGGAAGGGTACGACCTGGCCGCCATGGGTCACAATTCGGCCGATTACATCTACACAGTGGGCCTCGCCATGAAGGCCGCCTTCGCCGACCGTAACCCCCACCTGGCCGATACCGAGTTCGAGGAAGTGCCTCTCGACTGGATGATGTCGAAGGAGCGGGCGGACTTCTGGCGTGCGCGGATCGACAGCGGCCAACCCATCGAACCCTCGCCATCCCAGCCTGAGACTCCTCACACCACGCACCTCTCCGTGATCGACGGGCAGGGCAACTGTGTCTCCCTCACACATTCGCTTGGATCATCTTCGGGTGTCATCACCCCGGGCCTCGGCTTCATGTACAACAATTCGATGGTCAACTTCCACCCTTTGCCCGGTCATCCCAACTCGATCGCACCCGGCAAAGGCCGCACCACCGGCATGACCCCGACCATTGTCTACAGCAAAGAGACTTCCGACGGCGGCGCCCAACCGCTTCTCGTCCTGGGTGCGCCCGGCGCCACCCGAATCATCACATCCGTCCTGCAGGTGATCCTCAACGTGATCGACTTTGGCATGGACATCGAGAAGGCAGTGCACGCCCCCCGCTTCGACTGTCAGCTCGACGCCATCAGCTGCCAGCGCCGCATCCCCATCTGGGTACTGGACGAAGTCAATAAACGCCATCCCGCCATCCACATCCCCTACAGCCACGGCGGCCTTGCGCTCGTCCATGCACTCCACATCGACCCGGAGACCGGCGCCCTCTCCGGCGCAGCCGACACCGGCGCCGAAGGCATGGCCGCGGTCGTTTAGCTCGAATTTCAAAAAGTGGTTTGCTGTCTGCAGAGGAGCGCGTTCCGGGAAACTGTTGCTTGCGGTCTGAAATGAAACTCTACACCATCGGCTTTACCTGGAAGAGCGCTGAGACGTTCTTTACACAACTGAGAGAGTCAGGCGTTCGCACCCTGATCGATACCCGCCTGAACAACCGGTCGCAACTCGCCGGCTTTGCCAAGCAGAACGACCTCAAGTATTTCCTGCGCGAAATCGTCAAGATCGACTACCTGCATCTGCCCCAGCTCGCGCCGACTCAGGACATTCTTGACGCCTTTAAGAAAAAGAAGGGGTCGTGGGAAGCCTATGAGCGCTCTTTTCGCTCCCTCATGCTTTCCCGCAAGATCGAAGAAGAGTTCCGGCCGGAACTCTTCGAAGACTCATGTCTCCTATGCAGCGAGCACAAGCCCCACCACTGTCACCGTCGGCTCGTCGCCGAATACCTACGTGAAAAGTGGGACGGGATCAATATCGAAATCGAACATCTCCAACCACAGGATTCCGCCTGATAAGCCGCCGCGTAACCGCCTGGGCGTCAAGTCAGTCGGAGACCTTTCTTCAAGACCGACTTCATCTTCGACTTTCCAGGCGGGAAGTACTGTCTGCGGGAGCCGATCAGGCACCCTGTTCCCTCAGCGGTCCGGCTCGAACACAGACCCGTCCAACACAGTCTGCAGGCCCGTCGACACCAGGTCCAACCGCCTGATCTCCTCCGCCGGCAGGTCCAAGCCGACCGCGCCCGCCGTGTCTTCGATGTGCGCCGGCACATCGGCGCCAGAAATAATGCAGGTCACCTCCGGCCGCGACAGAATCCACGCCTGTGAAACCTGACCAGGTGTCGCTCCCACGCGCTCGGCCACTGCAATCACCTCCGCCACCACGTCCGCTGCCCGGTCCCGCAATGTGTCCTGGAAGGCGTGCCTTCGCCGCCCGCCCCACAAGCTGTTCTCTTCCGGCATATTGTCAGGCGTGTAAGTTCCGCTCAGCAGACCAACCGCGAGAGGGCTGTATACCATCACGCCCAGCCCCATCTCGGCCACCATCGGAAACATTTCCCGCTCCAGCTCCCGGTTCAGCAGATTATAAGGGTTTTGCACCGTGATCGCCGGCGCCGCGTTTAACCGCTCCTGCACGCGCAACGCTTTCATCACCTGCCAGGCTTGGTGGTTGCAGATGCCTACATAGCGTACTTTGCCCTGCTGCACGAGGCTGTCCAGCGCCCGAAACGTCTCCTCCACAGGTGTTGTTTCGTCCAATCCATGAATCAAGTAGACGTCGATCCGGTCGGTATTCAGCCGCCGCAGCGACCGCTCCGCCTCGCGCAGAATGTGGTAGCGGGACAGGCCGCTGTCATTGGGGCCATCGCCAATCTCCCCCCGTACCTTGGATGTGATAACCACATCATCGCGTCGACCTTGCAGCGCCTTCCCCAGCAACACCTCCGATGTGCCTCTGAACGCCCGATCGTCCCCCAGCCCGTAGATGTTAGCGCAGTCGAACAGATTGATGCCCTGATCCAGTGTAGCCGCCACCAAATTGCGCGCCGCCTTTTCGTCGTGCTGGCCTCGAAGACCAAGCCCCAGCGCAACGCGCGAAACCTTTAGGCCCGCGCTGCCGAAATTCACGTATTTCATCCCTCTCTCCTCGTGTTTTCAAGTGGATTCCGGACGGTCTCGGTTAATTGTGGCTTGCCGAATGCTCCGGGCCGTCCTGTTCCGCAGTATAAGGGTTCGCTTTGGAAGATTCAACTGACAAACCATACGACAGATCAAGGCCTGCCCTGGAGATGCCGGCGTGCGATGAGGTCGATTCGACAGCCGCCGGCCAGAGTCCCTCGTTGACCTCGCTGGAGACAAATGGCACAAAAATTTTGACAATCACCGGCTTTTTGGCTAGAATTCCCGCTTGACATTCATTCTGCGACCGCTTCTTCACTTTGGCCGTAAGGGTACTAAGTCGTGCCCGCGGCACAATTGACAACCGAGTTGCAGTTATCTTAGAGCCGCTCCCCTAATAGGAATCTATTCAATCCATATTGTCCAAATTCAAGGAGACATGAAGAATGGAAAGCAAAGTAAGTCGACGTCAGTTCCTCCGACTGGTCGGTGGCGCAGCCGGCGCCGCAGCCCTGGCCGCCTGTGCCGCACCCATGGCGCCTGCCGGCAGCGGCGAAGAGGCCATGTCCACTGAGAAGATCGTTATCCGCTACGCCGGACTGGACGGCATGGGCGCCCGAGTTGAAGCATTCATGCTGCCGTGGGTAGAGGACAACGGCTACGAACTCGAGCGAGGCGCCTTCGGACAGCAGGAACTGACTGACAAGATCATGCAGTCTGTCGCTACCGACACCTACCTGGCCGACATCTTCCAGTTCCCCAGCAACGCCCGCGCCGATGTCATCAATGCCGGCGCACTGCAGGAGATCCCGCAAGAGGTGCTGGAAGCCATCGACTTTGAGGACGTCCTGCCCGGCATCGTCAATACCCTCTCTTGGGAAGGTAAGATCTACGCCCTGCCCTACGACGGCGACATCCACTACTACTCCTTCCGCAAAGACCTCTTTGCCAACGAGGACATCAACAGCCGCTTCAAGGACAACTACGGCTTCGACCTCTCGCCCGATACAGGCGCCGTGACCTGGGATCAGTGGCGCAACATCTGCGAGTTCTTCACCGGTTGGGACTGGAACGAGAACGGCGAGGACGATGACTTCGGCGCCGCCTGCATGACCAAGCGCGGCGATACGCTCTGGTGGGGCTTCAACTCTCGCGCCACCGCCTACGCCAAGCATCCCGACGACGATGCCTACTTCATCGACCTCGACACCGGCGAAGCCCGCCTCAACAATCCCGGCTTTGTCCGCGCCCTGACGGAATGGGTCGAAGAGATGCAGAACTGGGCGCCCCCCGGCGGCACCAACTTCACCTACGGTGACTCTCTCAACGCAATGAACGGCGGACGCGTCGCCCAGACCTACAACTGGGACGCAGTGACCAGCGCCACCTCGCCTGAGACCTCCGTCATCCAGGGTCTGCAGGGCTACAACATCCTGCCGGGTTCACATGAGGTCTTCAACTCCAAGTCGGGCGAATGGGACTACTTCGAGGTGCCCAGCCATGCGCCGTTCCACGCCTTTGGCGGATGGGTCATCGCCGTCTCCGCCCAGGTGGACGAACTGGCCTACGATGCAGTCTGGGGATTCGTCACCCATCTGACCAAGCCGGAAAGCGGCCTGGCCTTCGTCACCGACCTGACCGGCGCCAGTCCCTACCGCTTCAGCCAGATGGAAGCGGTCGAAGAGTTTGCCACGGGCCCGCTGCAGCTGGGCGAAGAAGTGGCGATGGACTATCTGAACGCCGCCCGCGAGACGCTTGACCATCCCAACGCCGTCACCGACCAGGCCTTCGGCGGCTGGGTGCAGTACCGTGACGCGCTTGAACTGGGCGTCTCCAAGGCGCTGGCCAACGAACTTCCACCCCAGGACGCCCTGGACGAAGTCGCGGCCGCCTTCAACGAGATCAGCGAACGCATGGGCGGCCTCCAGCATCAGGCCGAACTGTACGCCCGCACTTTGGGCAAGTAACCGCAGATAGCAAAGTCAGTGGCCAGTGACCGGCGGCGAATAGCCCGGACCGGTTGCTGGCCGCTGATCAGTTCCCTTCTCTATATCCCAACGGCGCAACGGTCGTGCCAGCCCGCGAGTCACCCAGCGTACCCATGGCAACTGAACCCCAAGTCTACCCCTCTAAACGACCTCGTTTTGAAATACGGGACAATCTCTGGAAGTGGATCTTCCTGGTCCCCGCAGTTGCCATCATTCTGATCCTGCTCGCTGTCCCCGTGCTGTGGACCCTCTATGCCGCCTTTACAGACCTGCACCTCTATCGCATCGGGGACTTCGATACGAAATTCGTCGGTCTGGCCAATTTTGAAAAGCTGCTGAGCAACCGCTCCTTCTGGCGTACCGCGCGCAATACGGTCGTCTTCATGCTGGGGGTTGTGCCCGCACAGCTGATCATCGGCCTCACGGTCGCCCTGGCGCTGAACAACATAACGCGCGGTCAGAAGCTCTTTCGCACCTGGTTCCTGATGCCGCTGATGGTCAGCCCGGTCGTGGTGTCCTTTATCGTTGGCCGCATGCTGTTCCAGGAAGACATCGGCCCCATCAATGACATACTGCGCAGCTTCGGATTCGAAGGCGTACCCTGGTTGACGAGCCCTACCTGGGCGATGGTAGCGTTGATGGCCATTGACGTCTGGCAGTGGAGCTCCTTCATGATCCTGATGCTGTTGGCCGCGCTGCAGGGGGTGCCCCCGGACCTGCACGAAGCCGCACGCGTCGATGGCGCCAATCAGCTGCAGTCGTTCTGGCGCATTACGGTGCCGCTGATCATGCCCATCACCATGACCGCTCTCCTGATTCGTATTATCGATGCCTTCAAGGTCGTGGAGATTATCATGGTGCTGACCGGCGGAGGGCCGGGCCAGGCCACCGAATCGGTGACGCTCGCGATCTATCGCACCGGGGTCAAGGGAGGCGATCTGGCCTTTGGCAGCAGCCAGGCCTACTTCCTGTTGATTGTGCTGATGATCTTCGGTGGGGCCTATCTTGTACTGACAAGACGAGCGATGGGGAAAGACTGATGGGACTGGCCGCACAAAAACGCGTTCGCACGATCATATCCTACTGCATTCTGGGCTTTTGGTCCTTTATCCTGCTCTTCCCCATGTATTGGGTGGTGATCACCTCATTCAAGAACGCCATTGACATGTCGATCAAGGCGACATACATGCCCTTCATCGACTTTCAACCCGGTCTGCACGCCTGGCACTATCTTTTCGTCGACCGGCTCACCTGGTTCCTCGATCCCTTTATGAACAGCGTGCTCGTCGCCTTTATCTCGTCTACGGTCGCGCTGGTGATCGGCTCCAGCGCCGGTTATGCCTTGGCCCGATTCGACTACGGCGGCCGCAACAATTCCATCGTCCTCGGCTTCATGTCCCAGCGCATGTTCCCCGGCGCGCTCTTCATACTCGCCTTCCTGGTGATGTTTCGCGAGTTGGGCCTCCTCGACACACGCCTGGCCCTCATTATTGTCTACAGCAGCGGCGCCATCCCCTTCATCGTCTGGGTGATGCGCGACTTCTTTGAAGGGCTTCCGGTGGAAATCGAGGAAAGTGCCATGATCGACGGCGCAAACCGGCTCGGCGTCCTTTTCCGCATCGCCATGCCACTGGCCGCACCCGGTCTCGTGGCCGTCTTCGTCCTCTCTTTAATCGGCGCCTGGAACGAATACCTTGTCGCCCTCACGCTCACCTTCCGTGAAGCCATCACCATTCCACTCTTCATGACCATGCAGGTCAGTCAGACCGGCTACACCGAATGGTGGAACATGAGCGCAATCTCGCTCGTGAGCGTCATCCCCGTCGTCGCAGCCGGCATGGCCCTGGAGAAGTACATCACCGGCGGCCTGACCTTCGGCGCGCTCAAAGGCTAACCCGGCCGAACGAATCTTTCTGTCAGCCAGACTCTGACGACTCCTCCCTTCTGCGTCGTCGAACCAGCCACAACCGCACCAGCCAGATCAGTACTGCCAGCGGAATCAAGAAGATAAGCAGCAGCGGCGCCAGGTAAAGCACGGCCCAGATCAGCGCCGTCAGCAGCCCCTGCAGGGTTGCCACCAGAGCCCGCAACGCGTTTCGCACCGGGCCGCTTGCACTCCAGGGCTCCTCCACGATTGGCCGGAATACGCTGTCCGGAATCAACTCAACCCAGATCGTAGAAAAACCGATCTGATTGTCCAGCAGGTTTTTGCGTCCCTGCAGCGTCTCGATTTCTTCCCGAATCTGTGTCAAGCTGCGGTGCACGGCCAGAATATCCTCGACCTTGGAATTCGGCCTTTCCCGCACCTCTGTCAACAGGGCCAGCAACTCGGTTTCGGTAGCGCGCAGGTTTCGTAGCCGCGCATCGAGATCACTGTACTGGTCCGTGACATCCTGTCTGCTTATGTTCAGGTAGTTTACGTCCGTGGCCAGCGCCTGCAACAGCTCCAACGCCTCTTCCAAGCCCGTGGCCGGCACCCGAAGCGTTATCGATCCCTGCAGAACATCCGACTCGTCATGTCCCCTCTTGGCAAGGTGCATGTCGGCCACGTACCCGCCCAGATCAGACACGACCTGCTCGATACCCGACAGCGCTGCCGCCGTGTCCGCCACGACCAGAGAGATGTTGGCATTGGCGATGACCTGTCGTGACGCCTCGCCGCCGTCAGCCGTTTGCTGCGGCGCAGAGGCCTCTTCGTCCGCCATCTCGGAAGAGGGCGGGCTCACTGCGGCCGACTCAGAAAAGGCCATATCCGAGACCCTGGCGCCGCAGGCCGCGCACAAAATCCCCAAGAGAACCAGAAATATGGGGATGGTCAGTCGAATTCGTCCCACTGTTCACACTCCTGTCATCTCAACATGACGCAATGACTCTGGAATTTGGGACGAATAGTGAGGTCGGAATGTTCCCTGCGTGACCGTTCCGGAGACCTCCCGTATGTCTTTCAGCCGCCAAATTTGTCCGAAGCAACCCCTCGTACCCCCGGATCGGCCACGAAAAGCCCGCCTGCATGAGGCTGTTCCGCCTTCTCCGCGTCACTCATTCGGAACGAGGCGCTCGTAATGTAGAGCTGGTCCAGATTGGGTCCTCCGAATGCGCAGGCCGTTATAGCCGACGTCGGCAGCACGACTTCCGCCAGGACGGTAGCCGTGTCAGGATTCCAGCGACGCACACGGCTGGCCCCGTAGTGCGCCACCCACAGCATCCCTTCCTCGTCGATCGTGAACCCGTCGGCAAAACCTACCTCTTCAGAGAAACTGATGACGACCCGCTCATTCCGGATGCTGCCCGTTTCGACATCGTAGTCATAGGCCCGGATCGCGTAATCAAACGAATCGGTATAGTACATCGTCTTTGCGTCCAGGCTCCAGATGATGCCGTTCGAGATCGCGATATCTTCGATCATTTTGTGAACGCTGTGGTCGGTGTCCATCCGGTAGACGCTGCCCTGGTCCGATTGGTCGTCATAGGCCATCGTGCCGGCCCAGAATCGGCCGGCGGGATCGCACTTACCGTCATTGAAGCGATTATCCGGCAGGTGGGACTCCGGATCGACAAGCATCTCCAGCGCCCCGCTGGCGGGGTCAAAGGCGGCGAAACCATCCTTCAGGGCCAGCATCAACCCGCCGGAGGCCCGTTGTACAACCGTCCCTACATGCTGCCCAACGTCCCATTCCCTGTTGACCCCTGTCGCCGGGTCATAGGCGTATAGCTTGCTCGACATGATATCCACCCACCACAGGACATTTTCGTCGGCGTCCCAAATGGGTCCTTCGCCCACAAGCGCGTGGGCGTCGATGAGAAGATCAACACTTAAGGACATTCGATTTCTCCTCCGGGGACTTCGTGATACTTACTGTTGGATTTCTGACCTAAGGGCAATTGACATCTTAACCGGTACTGGTTCAGACCCAGTTGCCACTCAAACGGACGCCTTTCAAAACTCGATTTCGCCATAGGCGGTAAAGTCTTCAGCAACCTCGGCAACCCGCACCGGACTTCCTTTTTCCGCTGAACTGATCGTCGCTAACGTGCACCGGACCGCGCGCACGCCGTCCTCACCACCATAGCGCAGGGGTCGATCTTCGAGTATCGCTTCCAGCAGGTGATGTACCTGATTGACGTGGCCCTGCCCATAGTAGCTGATCTCCGAATCCCAGACGCGGTCGGCGTCCTCGTCGAAACGAAAGCAGGCGGTTTCCTTTCCCTCCCGGTGCAGAATCAGATGCTGCTGTTTCCCCTCCCACAGAAGATTGCGCCCGCCCTCGCCCAGCACCTCGATCATGCCAGTCTCGCCGACCACTGTCGTGCTTAAGCCATGCATGGTATCGAACTTACCGTTGAGGGGGTCCGCCCGCATCCACACGCCCTGCCGCTCCGCGTCTTCGTAGCGCCAAGTGATAATTGGTATGTCCAGCTCGGCGGTTCGGTATGGATCGTGGGAAGCGCCGGCGCGGCGTTCCCCGCCGCTTCCGGCCGCAACCACGGCAAAGACTTCGTCGATTGTCGCGTCCGCCATAAGATACTCGGCCGTGGCGAAGAAGTGCACCGCGTGATCGAACATCCACGGATAGCGCCCGCCCCCGGACTGGGCGCCGTCCAGGCGCCAGTCGCGCGCCGCTGCACTGAGATGCAGCTTGTGATCCGCCCTACGCCGCCAGGCGCCGTGCCGCTGGCGAATCTGCAGGGGCCGACCGATAGCGCCGTCATCGATAAGCGCACGCGCCTTCATATGGGAGGTGAGAAACAGATACGTCTCGCCCACGAGAAGCTTGACGCCGGCGCTTTTCGCCGCTTGCACCGCTTCCATTCCCTCAGCCACGCTCCGGCAAAATGGCTTCTCGCAGTGAACATGCTTGCCCGCCAGCGCGGCCTGCCGGGTCATCCTGGCATGCAAGAAGGTAGGCGTTGCGATGTCGATTACCTGTATGTCGCGGTCGTCCAGCAGGTCTGGGTAAGAGGTATATACGCGTTCGACGCCGTAACGCTCGCTGAATTCGGCGGCCCTATGGGCGTCAGTGTCGCAGACCGCCAGAACCCGGGCCTTAGGGTGGCTCAGGTAGCCTCTGACGTGCGCGGTCGCCGCCAATCCCAGTCCCACAATGCCGACATAGACTCTTTCACCCACAAGCCGTACCTCTCAGAGCCAAATCCTCTATGCGTTGACAGGAACGCAGGACGGAAGTGAGGTAGCTCAATCCTTGAAACGCGGCAGGACCTCCTGGATGAACAACTCCGTGCCTGCCGTTTCCGGGAAATCAGCAATTCGGATTTGAAACAGACTGACGCCAATGTCTATGAACTCCTGCAGCTGCGCCGCCACCTGATCCGGCGTGCCTGCAAGAAAGCCTCTGCCTCCCAGCGCGTAGGGTGACGCCTCCCCCTGCTGGCGGGCTACCTCCTCCGAGTGATGGACCGCGATCGGAGGCAGGGCGCTCGTCTTGCGAATCTCATCAAAATCTCGGCCCACCGCCTGGCAGTGTTCTCGCAACACACGCAACTTATGTGCATAGATCTCAGGCGTTCCGCCCGGCAGATTCCACCAGTCGGCGTGCCTGGCCACCACCCGCAACGTCAGCTGTTCGCCGCCCCCGCCAACCATAATGGGCGGCGGCGGATCCGGCTGAGGATGGCAGTACGCATTGTCGATTCGGTAGTAGTGCCCTTCGTAACTGGCAGGGGATTCCGTCCACAAGAGTTTGACGATCTCTATTGTTTCCTCCAACTGGCGAATCCGGGCCGCGGGTCTGGGAAACGGCCAATTATAGGCGTCGTACTCCTCCTCCAACCAGCCGGCGCCAATCCCAAAAATGTGGCGTCCGCCCGTAAGCCACTGGAGAGAGGCTGCCATCTTGGCCGTCAGAGCCGGGTTGCGGTAGGACTGGCAATAGACCAGACTGCCCCAGTCATAGTTTGGATAGCGGGCAGCGAAGTAGGCCAGCGTGGTCAACACTTCGGTGGCAGGCGTATCTCTGGGTACAAAAGTCCCCCAAGGATGCACATGATCGTCCACCCAAACCGAAGTCAAATGGCCGTCCATCAGCTGAAGATGTGTATGCACCTGCTTCAGAAAAGTATCGGCATCGCTTCCATCCGTTGGAAATGAGGGCGCGTGCCAGCCGAAGTCTACTGATTGCATGTCGTTGGCTCCTTATGTCGAGTCGGCCATTCGTCAGCTTTCCACCGCCTTGGAGGATTCAAGCCCGGGGCAATGATGAGTGCGTTAGAGTCCGCTGTCAGCAGCGAGGATCGACAAGCGACTGGATGCTGATTTGTCGGTAAGTCTGGAGTGCTCCGGCCATGCAAGTATAGCTGTCCCTGACACCGGTCGCAACTCACTCGCGATCGCGGGCCCTAGCGCAGGCCCGCACCCGCCGAAGAGGATTGCCCCCTCTGTTTTCGATTTCAGGGGCGTGTTATACTCCCTAGATAGTGCTGTGCAGTGCGCCTTTCATCTGCCTGTGAACACGACGTGAATACCGCCGACCGATTCTTTCGCCGCATTCAGTGGATGTTCCTGCGGCCGGCCCTCCTCCTCCTGTCCGTCGCGCTGATTGCAGCCTGCGAACCTTCTCAAACTGTAAATGTGCTCGGTTACATGCTCGAGCAGCGCCTGGGAGGCCCGGTAGAACCTGACCCGTCCGTCGCCCGGGGCAGCCTGTCCGGTCAGGTGCTGCACGCAGATGAGCCCGTGGCCGGCGCCGCGGTAATCGTCGCCACGCGTACTGGTACACCCTATGCCGCACGCACTGACGAGTCAGGGCACTATCATATTGACAACATCCCTGCCGGCCGGTATGTGCCCGCGGCTGTTGCCCCCGGATTTGAAGAGACCGCCCTCAGCGGCGCATTCGACCTCCCTTATCCTGTCACAGTGCAGGCAGCCCAAACGACCCAGGTACCCGCGCTCATCCTGCGCCGTCACCGGCCTCGCCCTCTACCCGCACCCTTGCCGGAGGCCGCAGATCTCTGGTCGAGTGAACCGGTCACGAAGACGGCCCCATTTCCCGCGGGGGCAATCGCCTCGGAACGCGCGTACGCTTTCACACGCGATGGCGCTCGAATCATTTCCCTTCGGCTCTACCGGCCCTTCCCAGATTCCGGCGCGAAGCTGCCTCTGTTATTCGGTCTCTTCCCCGGCTGGGTCGACGATTGGACCCCGGTAAACGTGGCCCTGGCTGACGCCGGTTACACTGTCCTGGCGCTGTCACCGACCGGCGCGTGGGGATTGGATGTGGCCGCCCACGCCGAGGACGCCCGCCTCGCGCTGGCATTAGCCCGCGGCGGTCACTTGGGCGTTGATCTGGCCGACGTGCCAGCGGTGGCTTTAGGAGGAAGCTTCAGCAGCGCTATGGTCAACCGGTTACTGCGAGACGAGCGGGACCAGTTCGCCGCCTGGCTGACCCTGGGGGGTGTCAGCAATGCATTCACTGGCAGTGCAGACTTCTATGCCAAACGCCTGACCTTTCCCGAGAGATTTCAATACTTGATCCCTGCAATGGGCCCGGCAAACCTCTATCCCCTGCCCTTTCTCTACTTCTCGCCGGTCTACACCGCCTCCCAACTGCCACCGACAATGATCATTCACACAGACGTCGACCGCATCATTCCCATCAGCCAGGCATACGAATTGGAAGAGGCGCTGCGCGACGCGGGCGTATATGTCGAGGTCCTGTACTATGAAGACGTGAGCCATTATCTCCAGATTGGCGAGGACATGACCGAATCCGGCGAAGAGATGTTCTGGCAGGTGCTGAATTTTTTGGAGGCCCAGACGAAACCAAATGGGAAGTGAGGCCAGAGGACTGACTTTATTTCCTTGCTCTTCGCCCCGACTCGATCTGTGGGATTCGCCGAGAATGAACTATAGTACACGCGAAAGTCTGACTTCGGCTGACTGAGGAAGACTCTGGGACCGAATTGGAGGATCCGATGAGTGATCTGACTGTTGTTTCAGTAGACGAGAAGGAGTACCAGGCGCTCGCGTCCGGAGCAGCCCTGCAGCTGCGGCCACAGTTCGGTGTTCTGCTGCTGGGGGAACGGGACCGCGCCGATTTTCTCCAGAGAATGACAACCAATGACATCGCCCGCCTGCAACCCGGCGGGGCCGCGCTGACCATTCTCACCAGCCCCGTGGCGCGCATCGACGCCGTCTTCTGCGTCCTGGGCCGCCAGGATGACCTCATGCTTCTGTCCTCCGATGGGCAGGCGGATTCCTTGCGTCAGCATCTGCAGAGTCAGATCTTCTTCATGGACAAAGTGACCGTCACCGACGAGAGCGCCAACCTGGGCCGCCTGCGCCTGCTTGGTCCGGCGGCGGGCGAGCTGCTGCAGGCGGCCGGACTGCCCCAACCGGCAGCCGATGACCATTTTCTTGAAGAGGACAGCGTTATCGTCCTGCGGCAAGAACGCTATGACATTCCCGGCTATGAAATCATCAACTCCGTTGACAAGATGGACGCACTCCAGGAGAGGTTGACTGACGCGGGCGCCGTCCTGCTCGCGGGCGCCGACAGTTACGAAGCCCGTCGCATCGAGTTGGGACGTCCCCGGCCTGGAAAGGAGTTGACTGACGCCTTTTCGCCGCTGGAGACCGGGATGGCCTGGGTCTGCGCCGAAGACAAGGGATGCTACACCGGCCAGGAGATAATCGCCCGTCAACTTACTTACGACAAGGTAACGCGAACACTGGTACGCCTTCGCAGCGAGCTGCCGCTGCCGGAGGGCGCCGCCGCCAGATTCGATGGTCGGGCAGTCGGTACAGTGACGAGCAGTGCTGTCAGTCCGTCAACCGGGCCGGTGGCGCTGGCAGTGCTGAAACGGCCCCACAACGCCGAAGGCGTCGAGGTCACGGTTGAGGGTATTGCTGCATACGTCGAACAGATTTCTGTGCCCTCGATTTGAGTGGCTGCAGCCGGCCATGAAAAGCATTCTTCCCGGAGATTCCAGGATCTGAGTGAAAAGTTGGCCAACTGCAGCCAGCCGCTTTCTTTCCGGCGTTTCTCTATGCCCTCCCCACCCTGGCGTCTGATAATTGAGGATTCGCCCCGCTCCGGCGCAGCTAATATGGCTGTTGACGAGTCGATTGCCGAGGCTGCCGCCAGCGGCGACGTCCCGCCCACTCTGCGCTTCTACCGCTGGCAAAGTCCCACCGTCAGCCTGGGACGCTTCCAAAAGATAGCCGACATCGACGAGGCCCGTGTCGCCGAACAAGGCTACGACTTGGTGCGTCGCGCGACCGGCGGCAGGGCGATCCTGCACGTCGACGAGCTGACCTATTCGGTCGCCGGTCCGATCGCGGAGCCGCAGATGTCCGGTGGCGTGATGGACGCGTACATGCGATTCAGCGACGCACTGTTGTCCGGTCTGACATCGTTAGGGCTCAGCGCTGAAAACGCCGGCGCCCGCGCGCGTGCCGGACGCGATCTGTCGGCCGCCTGTTTCGAAATGCCCAGCGCATACGAAATCACCGCCGGAGGCCGCAAACTGATGGGAAGCGCACAGAGCCGGCGTGAGGGCTACGTGTTACAGCATGGCAGCTTGCCGCTTTGGGGCGACGTCACGCGGTTGGTAGAGGTCCTCTCCCTCACGTGCGACGGGAAGGAGCGTCTGCGTCAGCAGCTCCGCCGACAGGCAATCACACTTTCTGAAGCGCTCAAGCTGCCGCCGGATGCAGAGCAACCGGACTTCCTCAGTGTGGCCGCGGCGATGGCAGATGGGTTTGCATCAGAGCTTGACCAGGTCCTCGAAGCGGGGGCGCTCTCCGCCGACGAACTTCGCCGCAGCGCGGAGCTGATCCGCGTTCGCTACGCAGATCCCGCCTGGACTCGACAGCGGTAACTTGATATGGCGATCGGGCATCTGACTCTCGAACTTTATCTGCCCCTGACGGGGTCGCTCAAAGAGAAGCGGGGCATCGTCAAGCCACTGATTGCCCGGTTGCGCCGGGACTACAATGTATCGGTGTGTGAAGCCGAGGGGCAGGACACGCTGAGCAGAGCTGTGCTCGAAGTAGTCTGTGTCAGCCAGAATGGAGCGCTGGCATACAGGCAACTCGAAAAGATCGCCACACGCGTCGAGAACTGGCGTCTCGAAGCCGAAGTCGTAGATTATCTAATTGAAATGGTTGCCTGAACGGGGAAGTTGACGCGCAGTCCTGTCAATCGTTTGAAGCCCACTTGTCCGGGACCCGCGCCTACGAGTCCACCGGCACTAATTCGGTGTTCGGTCCCGAATCGTCTCAGCCTCTTCTCAATTGTAAACGCATTTCAGCCGGCCTTCTGCGCGGCGAGCGAAACGCCCGGCGAGGGGTTGTGTCTGCTCAGCGCGAAGAGGGATTCTTCACTATTGTCCTTGGCTGACCAGCCGTAGTGGCGTACAACGAGCAGGGCAATGCTTACGGCGACGCTGATGATAGCGATCCACTGGGCCGTCGCCAGTTCCCCCATCACCCACGCGTCGGGGCGGAAGTACTCGACCCAGAAGCGGCCCAATGGGTAGGCAATGAAGTACATGAGCGCGCCATCGCCGCGGCGCAGCCTGTGCCCGAACTGCCAGTAGATTAGATAGAGCAGCCCAAACAGCAGGAGGCTCCAACCGGCTTCATAGAAAAAGGTCGGGTGGAAGCCGTTGGCGGCATACCAGTCAAAGGTAGCTTGCGGGACGTCGGCAACACCACAAGGCGGCGCGCCTTCAGGGCGCTGGCAGGGATGCACTGGGTTAATGTGGAACGCCCAAGGCAGGTCCGTGGGCTGGCCATACAGTTCCTGGTTAGCGAAGTTTCCCAAACGCCCGATCGCTTGAGCGACGAGTACGTTGGGACCGATGTAATCCAGATAGCTCAGAAAGCTCAGCCCGTTGCGCCAGGTATAGAGAACGATCGCGATGATGCCGCCGATCAGTCCGCCGTAAATGCCCAGGCCCGTAAACCCGAAACCTCCCTTGCCCCCGCCCCAAAGCCTGACGATTTCAAATGGGTTTTCACGATAGAAGGCCCATCCGGGTCCCTCGGCCGGTGTGCTGAACACGTGATACAGCCGGGCGCCTACGATGCCCAGGAGCAGCGTCCAGGCCAGAAGGTTCCATATGTGGTCAGGGTTTTCGCCGGCTCGCCGGGAAAGACGTGCCGACAGCCAGGCGGCAACGACGGCTCCGCCGACAATAAATACGCCATACCACCCCGGAGCAAAAACCCTGCCGAAGATTTCGAGTTCAAAGATAGTCGGGCCCATACCGTTATCGTAACCTTGTCATTGAAAGCGCACAGTTACATTCATTCCCAAGTATAGAAGATTCTCGCGCTTTAATAAAAAAACTTGCTGGATTGGCGTTTCGTTTCCATCCCTTGCGAAATTTGGACCGCTATGGTCCGGGAGCGCCGTTTTCCAGCCACACCTCCAGTGTGGCGCCCACTCGCTCAAAACTCTCCACTGCCAGCTTGTCGATCTTGTCCTCGACCGTATGCCAGTAAGGATAGGTGAAGTCGATAATGTCGATGGCAGTGTAGCCAGCCTCAATGAAGGGCGTGTGGTCGTCGAGAATAGGTGTGCCCGGCTCAAGCCGGAACCATTCGGCGTACCCCAGCTGCGCCGCGACAGACCAGATTGCCTCGGTCAGACCGCGGTGTGAATTCGGTTCCCACAGCAGCTGCTGATCGGCGTCGCCAATCATGTCTACGATGACGGTGTAACGCGGCGACTGGCACTCCCCAAGCGCATCAAGATTCTCGACGAAATGGCGGCTGCCCAGGATCCAGTCCCAACCAGGGATGCGCCCGTTGTCTTCAGCGTCAAAGAAGACCAGGCAGATGGTGTGATTCGTGCTTTCCACATCCAGCGTGCGGGCCATTTCCAGCAGCACGGCCACGCCGGAGGCCCCGTCATTGGCCCCAGGCACCGGTGTCTCACGGTTGGCAGGATCCGGGTCTTCGTCGGAATAGATTCGCGTATCGTAATGCGCGCCCAATATGATGACCGGCCCCGATCCCTTATAGGCAATGAAGTTGCGCGCTTCCACTTCCGGCAGCGGGCGGAAAGGCTGGATCAGTACATCCCAGCCATTGGCATTCAACTCCTGCACCATCCAATCGCCCATCTCGCGATGGGGCTGGGTTCCGGTTATACGCGGCCCGAAGGCCATCTGCTCCTCAACGTAGACCATCGCCTGATCGGCCGAAAAGGACACAGGGGAGACCGGCAGCTCGAGCAGCCCATAGCCCAGATACCCGAAAAACCCCGCAGATGCCGCCAGGGCAACCAGCAAGGTGATTTCGGTACGAAAGGTCTTTGTCGTATTCATTGTTCGCCGCCAGTTTGCCAGAAACATTGGAAGTGTAAGAGGGCAGGTGATTGGGCAGATGCGCCATTAACTGCCTTTCAGGATCGGGGCCGCAGACGAATTCGGATGGGCGTGCCGACAAATGGGTAGTGCCGCCGCAACTGGTTTTCCAGATACCGAAGGTAACTGAAGTGGGCCAGCTCCGGATCGTTGACGAACAGAATGAAAGTAGGCGGTTCGACGCTGGCCTGGGTTGCGTAATAGATGCGCAGAGGCCGCTGCTGTTTCGTTGCCGGCGGCGAACGGTAGTAGGCATCCTGAATGACGCCGTTCAACTCCGACGTTGGGATGCGATGCCGCCTTTCCGCGGCCACTGTAAGCGCGGTGGGCAGAACCTTCTGTACACGCTGCTTCGTCAGAGCGCTGATGAAGAGCACGGGCACGTAGTCCAGAAACTGCAGATCTGCGCGAACCTTTCGGGTATATTCTACCATTGTCTGCGTGTTTTTTTCGACAATGTCCCACTTGTTTACCAGGACAACGACGCTCTTGTGCGCCTCCAGCACGTGGCCGGCGATATGGGCGTCCTGCGCGGTCACGCCTTCGACTCCGTCTATGAGAAGCATAGCCACGTCGGCTCGGTCTATGCTGCGCATGCTGCGAAGTACGCTGTACTTCTCGATCCCCGGCTCCACCCGCCCGCGCCGCCGGATTCCCGCCGTGTCAATCAAGGATACCTTCTGGCCATGATAGACAATCTCGGTGTCAATGGGATCGCGTGTCGTGCCGGCGATTTCACTTACGATCGCCCTTTCCCGCCCCAACAAGGTGTTGAGCAGACTGCTCTTGCCTACGTTCGGCCTCCCCACAAGCGCAATGGCAACGATATCCTCTTCGCTTTCATTGCCAACCAGGCTGTCGGAAAGTTCGGCCGCGATCAAGTCGAGCAGGTCGCCAACGCCGATACCGTGGAAGGCGCTGATCGCGATCGGTTCGCCGACTCCGAGCGCCCAGAACTCGGCCGCGTCAAGCTGCCTCTGTTCGCTTTCGGCCTTGTTGACGGCAAGGAAGACAGGTTTGGTCGTCTGCTGCAAAAACTCGGCCAAGTCCTCGTCAGCCGCAGTCAGTCCATCTTTTCCGTCCACCACCAATACGATGACATCGGCCTCGTCGACGGCGATGCGGGCCTGATTCGTGACTTCGGTCACGTAGCGGGCGGAGTCACGCGCAAGGGGAGCTACACCGGGCCGTGCAGCCCGGTACTCGGCCGTTTTCTGCGCTTCCAGGCCCCCCGTGTCTATCACGACGAAGGATACTCCACTCCACTCCGCCTCCCCGTATATGCGGTCCCGGGTCGTTCCAGGCAGGTCCTCGACTATAGCGGTCCTGGCGCCAATGAGCCGGTTGAACAGGGTCGACTTGCCCACATTGGGCCGACCCACGAGAGCGATCACTGCTTTACGTTGCGTCATTTCGGTTCAATTGGAGGTTTCGGGCGTTTCCGTCGGCGGAGGCTCAGTTTGCTCCGGCTCCGGCACGGGTGAAGGTATCACAGTCTCTTCCGCCGGCGGGGCCGGGGTACCGGTCGTCTCTGCATCGGGCACAGTCGTCGATTCCGCCGGCGGCGGTGTGTCCGGCGTCTCTTCCGGTTCGGGCGTCGACGGGGCCGTTGGGGTGACCAAAGATTCAATCATCACTTCGATCGCTTCAGGGATCACTCCCTCCTCAACGATTCCTTCGGGCACAACGACCGTTGGTTCGACGAGGTGGCTTCCGGGCAACAGTCCCGTCAAGTCCAGGAGTACGCGCACCTCTTCAGGGCCCAGCAGCTCCAGCCGAGGCAGCGGGCCGCTCACGATCACTTGGACCTCTTCCAGTGAGACCGTAATACGCATGTCATCGCCCGCACCCTGAACGATAGGTTGGCGAGTGACGGTCAGGCTGCTTTCCAGGGGCGCAACGCCAACCGTTACGAGGACGCTGTCCTGAAGGGTGGAGACGTTTTCCGGCAGAATCAGGGCGAGGCGATCCCGCACGTCGTCAGTCGCGCCCTCAATGTCAAGTGTTGTCGTTTCCACAAATCCGGGGACTTCGCGCAGAGCACTCGGGCTACCCGAAAGAACAACGGTCTGCGGCTCGACGTTTACCCCGGTCAAGCGGTAATTTGGCGAAGGCAGTCCCTTCACATCGGCGCGCACCACCACCTCCTTGAATCCTGGCGGCTGCACCACGGGCACGACGATCCGCGCCGTGACCGGTTCAATGTCCACCCTTTCCACCTCCAGGTTTTGGGCGTTGCGGGCGATCAGGGGCCGAACCTGCTCCACCTGGCTCTTGGCATTGCGCAGAAAGACGGTTGCGATCACCGAACGCACCTGCGAGACAAGTGTCCGGGGGCCGGTAATCTCTACCTCCGCGGGCTCGGACAACGGCTCCTGCCAGTCGTACCCGAAAGCTGCGCTGTCCATGATCTCCACCTCTACCGGAACAAACCGGGAGATCACCGGCTCCAGCTGAATGCGCAGTTGCCGCGGTTCAAGTGCGATAACTTCGACGTCGGGATTCAGGGTTGTTATCTCGACCTCCACTTCGTGGCTGCCCGCTGTCAGATTCGCCAAGTCTATGATGGCGAAGAGGTCTTCCGCATGCAGTGACTCCAACGTGCGCTGGGGGGCGCGGAGCGTCAGAACCGCCGTGCGATTCGTCAAGTCCTGCACGCTCTGCAGTCCGGGTCCCATGTTTCGCACTTCGATCAGAATCGGCTCTGAATATTCCTCCCGAATCATCGGGTTTTCCTGATCGATGGCTATGAACCAGACGACAAACGCCAAGAGAACCGCCAGAAGCAGTGTCGTCGTCGGTTTCATGGAGCGACTGTATCGCCGGATTTCATCAAACCTCAGCAAGGAATTCTCCGGTCTCTGCTTTACCCATTATCGGCCGCGGGTCATAGAATTCGGTCAACCTGCGTCGTAACTCGTTCGCTTCCAAGCGACGGGCCATGCGGCCGCCCGTTGCTATCGAAATCGCACCCGTTTCCTCGGAAACGATCACACTCATGGCATCCGTCAGTTCCGTGATCCCAATGGCGGCCCGGTGTCGCGTGCCCAGCTGGTGGTCGGCGATATTGCGATTTGTCAGGGGCAGGATACAGGAGGCTGCCGCTACTTTCCCGTCCTGGACGATTACTGCGCCATCGTGGAGTGGTGTGCCTGGGAAAAAGATTGTCAGCAAGAGCTCATCGGTCAGTTCGCCGTCGATTTTGACCCCGCGGTCGATATAGTCCATCAACCCGCCGCTCCCTTCCAACACCAGCAACGTCCCATGCCGCCTCGCCGACAGCTGCTCGCAGGCGCGGACGATCTCGTTGATGAGCGGCTCCGCGCCCCCATTGGCGCGACGCAACAAGTACGGCGTTCTCCGCCCCACCTGTTCAAGAACGCGGCGGATCTCCGGTTGAAAGATTACGGGGATCGCCACAAATACGACCAAGGAGCTATTTCGCAACAGCCAGCTGATGGCAGTCAACTCGACAGTACGAACAAGAACGAAGACCAAGATGCCGATTATCAGAATGCCAAGTACAAGCTGCACGGCCTGCGTTCCCCGCAGCAGATGCAGCAACGCGTAGAAAACCAGAATGAGCAGGAAAAGATCTACGACGTTTCGCCAGTCGGTCAGGCGACTGAGAATGGCCACAATGTCGGTCATGATATCTTCTCCACACAAGACGAATCCTCATCGGATCCGACTCCACCGGTCACACGGGACGGTCGGAACTGCCACAATGCACGGTTCAAAACCAACGCAACAAGGCTAAGTCTTTACAAGGACCTTTAGCGGAAGCTGAAACAGTACCTGCTCTCGCGGTTTGTTCGTACACTCCTCAAGAGGGTAACTCCACGCCTCCCAGCAAATGCGCAAGTACGGCTTTCTGCGCGTGCAGGCGATTGTGGGCCTGCGGAAAGACGCGGCTGCGGTCACCGTCTGCGACTGCGTCGGAAATCTCTTCGCCACGGTGGGCGGGCAGACAGTGCATGACAAGGACTTCGTCGTTCTCGGTCCGCTGAACCAACTCCGAATTGACCTGGTACGGCGGCAAGACAGCCATCCTCTCCTCCCGCTCTTCTTCATCTCCCATGCTGACCCAGACATCGGTATAGAGGACATCCGCTCCCTTCACGCCGCCCAGGTCGTCTGTAACTTCGACCTCCGCCTCCGCCGCCGTCAGAACTTCTCCGGCGGGAACGTAGCCGCGCGGCGACACTATGCGTACGTTGAGGCCGACCTTTCCCGCGGCCATCAGCAGGCTGGTCGCAACATTGTTTGCGCCGTCGCCCACGTACACCAGCGTCCTGTCCTCCACCGAACCGAACTGCTCCCAGATAGTGAACAGATCGGCCAGCGCCTGGCAAGGATGGCTGAAATCGCTCAAGCCGTTGATGATGGGCACGCTCCCCCACTCCACCATCTCCTCGATATGACGGTGGGCGAAAACGCGCGCCATGACGCCGTCCACGTAGCCCCCCAATACCCGGATCACGTCAGCCGGGCTTTCGCGCGTACCCAGGCCAACCTCCGCCGGACTGAGATAGAACGCATAACCCCCAAGGTGCTGCATGCCCATTTCAAAGCTGACACGCGTGCGCAGGGACGGCTTCTCAAAGAGCATTGCCAGCGACTTTCCTGCCAGGATGGGATCGTTACGGCCGCACTGCATCAACTCATCTTTCAGCTGCCTGGCCAATTTCAGGAGACCCCAGAACTGGTCACTGGTCAGAGAGTCGATACCTGTAAAATGGTCGAGAGGCGAAACGCTCACAATCTTCTCCTACCTGAAGGTGGATGTATCCGTGTACTATGACGACGCTTTTGCTTGGAAAGTTCCGATTTCGGTCAATTTTACCAGAACCGGGTCTGGAAGACCTGTGCCGCTGTAAAGATTCAGTCTGCGTCACATTGCCGCTGCGCTGACCAGCAGAGCTGCCGTCCATGAGGCTTGAATGTTCTGAAGAGGCTGGCCGCGATAGACCGCCACCCAGGTGGCCAGCCACAGAATACAGAGCACTGCCAAAGCCAGTGGAGCCCGCCCGAATATCAGCAGCAGGGCGATGCCGGCCTGGGCCACTGCCATGCCTGCGAGTCCACCCAGTGCGCCCGGATTGTCCAGACTGCTGTTTGCGCACCAGACATGCAAAGTCCACAGCAGTATCAGTGCCCAGTAAAGACCGTTCCAGGGATCGAGGCCGAACAGCGTGAGGCCCATGAACCAGGGCGCGGCAACGACAACAAGACTGTGAAGCACGGAGGCGGGGATCAGCGCCACATGGCGTTGAAGCCAGGCAGTCAGTGCGAGGCCAAGCACAACCAGAGTCGCCCAGACGGCAGGCATACCCACTGCAGCAGCGGCCGCGAAGGCAACTACGACACATGGCAGCCATGCCCGTGTGAGAATCGCGAGAACGCTGGGACCGTGCATTCCCAAGACGCGCGCAGCGGGCGACCCCATGGCCAGGTAAGGCAACCAAGGGCGCCTGTGTTGCAGAGAAAGCCTTATACTGGGGAGAGCCTCCGGAGTTGCAAGGCCGCCCCAGATGTTCCCCCACAGAGGGTCGACGAGCAGGAAGAGAAGTACTAACGTCTGCGGAGAGACTGACTGGCTCACTTCGCCAATTCCGACAACCAGAGCCGCCGCGGCCAGCGACCAGGCCGCAGAAATCCGCCACGGGGAATGCTCCGACCAAAGGCGGGCATCCAGCAACGCGCTGCTAGACGTCGCTGAGACGGTTACCGGAGCTGACTCTTGTTCGGCGTTCGCATCTGGCGCACTATTTGGCGGGCGCCTTTCTCTCATGTCTGCTGCGGCCGCGCCGAATCTCTCTGATGTTGTCAAAGTCTTCCTGTACTCCTTCGTGCAACTGGCAAGACCGACTAAACCTCAGATCACAGGAGCCGACCGAAGTTGGAAAAGCTACTTCAAGGTGATGGGGTTGTATGCTAATCCGCCACTATAATTATACCAGAAGGTGACCCAACGGGGAAGATCATACGATTACCTGCAAACGACCGGGCAAGACTTCGACCGTCAGTTTTTCGATTCCGAGCGACAGGATCTCGCCGTCGGTATGCACCGGAACCGGCTGCCGGACCTCGATAGTGGCGGAACGCAGGCGACCGAATGTGACGGATTTCTGGCCGTGCAGACCTGTCCGGGTCATCGTTCTCGGCAACAGGTTCAGAATCCCAAACTGGGACAGAGCGCCGGCAAAGGCGATATCGAGCAGGCCATCGTCCACAACCGCATCAGGCGTAATATAGAAGGCGCCGCCCGTGCGTCCAGTGTTGCCGACGCTGACCATCAACATTGGCTTGGCGGCGACATGGCGAGTGCCCTCGCCGTCGGTCCAATTTACTTCGAAGAATGGCTGGTCATAGGCGCGCATGGCACGCAAGGTCGCCCACAGGTAGATGACGAAACCGCGCAGCCGCTTTATCTTACGGCTTTCGACAGAGACCTGCGCTTCAAAACCCAAGCCCACATTGTTGTCAAAGTAGCGCCGCAAAGTGTCGCGTCCGTCAAACGCCTCGACCAGCCCGAGATCGACGGTCCGCGTGTTGCCCACCCGGATAGCTTGTACTGCCTCATCAAAGTCCCGAGAGACCCCGATGATGTCGGAAAAGTCGTTGCCGCTTCCCGAAGGCAGAATAGCCAACCCCTCAATCGCCTTGTTTTCCGGCGTCGCCTCTGCCAAGCCGTTGACGACTTCATGGACGGTTCCGTCCCCGCCGGCGGCAGCTACGATGGCGTAGCCGTCCGACCGGGCGCGGCGCGCAATTGCAACGGCCTCGCCCGGCCCACCCGACTCCTCGATTTCAAAGGGGACACCGGCTCGGCGGAACGCGGTCTCGATGTCACCGGCGATCCGGCCTCCGCGACCTCGCCCTGCGTAGGGATTCAGGATGACCTTTACCGTTTCCATATCTACCCTGCCCAGATGAGGCAGACTAATCCGAGTCTGCCTTTTTGAGGATAAGTGTATCTCTTGGAGGAATCGTCAGGTCCCAAAGTATGCCGTTGCGTGCGCAGTGCATTTTGCCGTTGGCCTCCGGCGGCCAGATCACCTGAAATGCCGGCTGAGCCGAAGCAGACTTTTCTTCGTCCTCCCGGCCCTCGCCGGCAAGTGGAACCGCCAGCCGCGCTGTTGACTTAGCGCGGTTGAACAGGACGATCAGCTGGTCTTCTTTCCCGCAGGGCTCATCCGCTGGCCGGCCGGCCGGGGGAAGATCGCCGCACAGCGAACGGCTGAAACCGAAGATCTCGCCGGCTGCGACCAAGGTCCTGTAAGCGCCGGTGCGCAAGGCAGGGTTACTGTGCCTCAGAGAGATTGCCTGCCGGTAGGTTTCGAGCAGCTCACCATTCCATCTTTGCCGCTCCTCCCAAGGGAAGGCCCCCCGGCAGCCGGGGTCGGGTCCTCCGTTCATGCCGATCTCTTCGCCGTAATAGATGCAGGGCGCGCCCGGCAAAGTCATCTGCAGCATAAGACAGAGGCGTACACCGCCGATATCGCCATCCAAGGCCCACAGGTTGCGCGCAGTGTCATGGCTGTTCAAAAGGTTGAATTGGGCGGTCACGACCTGCCAGTCGTGACGCTTCAGCATCCGTTCGATGGCGGCTGCAAACGCCGCCGTATCCAGCCTCTCGATCGTATAGCCGCCGGGCCGGTAGTCGCGAGGAACGGTCTCCGCGCCAAAATACCCAAAGGCAGCGCGGCTCAGAACGTAGTTCATTACCCCGTCGAAACGGTCCCCTTGCAGCCATTCGTCGGCTTCATGCCAGATCTCACCGACTGTATAGGCGTCCGGGTTGGTCTCCTTCACCACTTGCCGGAACTCCTGCCAGAAGAGCGGGTCCTCTATCTCCTCAGGTACGTCCAGCCGCCAGCCGTCGGCGCCGAATGCGATCCAGTAGCGGGCTACCTCAAGCAGATACCGCCTCATGCCGGGATTGCCAATGTTCAGCTGGGGCAGGGCAGGCAGATTCCACCAGGCCGCATAGTTGTGGGGCTGCTGCTCGTTGCTGTGATAGGGGCGAAGCGGCAGGCCTTTGACGCGAAACCAGTCGAAGTAAGGGGATCTCTTCCCAGTTTCCAGGATATGGTGGAACGGCCAGAAGCCGCGGCCGCAATGGTTGAAAACGCCGTCGATTATGACCTTCATGCCACGCTCGTGGGCCCGGTCCAGTAACTCACGGAAGGCGGCGTCCCCACCCAACAGGGGGTCTACCTTCATGTAGTCGAATGTATGGTAGCGGTGGTTCGCGGCCGAGCTGAAGATCGGGTTGAGGTAGAGAGCGTTGACACCCAACTCCTCCAGATAGTCCAGGCGATCAACGATGCCCAGGAGGTCACCGCCCTGGAAGCCCTGCTCGGACGGCGACGCGCCCCAGGGCTTGAACTGGATGCCCGGTGCGTGCTCCAGACGCGGGCTGTGGCGAAACCGATCCGGAAAGATCTGGTAGAAGACTGCGTGTTTTACCCAATCAGGTGTTTTTACGCCCATCGTCATTCCAACGCTGATAGCGGAGAGGCCGAGATCGTGATTGATCTCCTTGCCGTGGTCTGGAACCGATTGTTGCATAGGCCCCGGCAGTTGTCAATGCACATTGCAGTGGTAAGCAGTCAGTGGCCAGTGGTAAGAGGCGGAGCGGCTGGAGGTGCAAAGGCAGGTTCCCAAGAAGTTTACGCAACAGGACTCAGCTGCCCTGACCGACCATGACGATTCCATCGCATGCACTTAGGCCCTGACCTGCCATGCCGATTCCATTGCGTGCACTTTGGCCCTGTGTGATAATCCCTGTGGCTGCATTTTGTCATTCAGTTTCCCAGCCGCAGGGGAGAGAGCGATTGTTCGGCTCTTTCGCCTGCCCCTGTGCCTGCCTCCTCGCATCGCATAGTTAACGGCATACAGTTTATGTATTTGCGCTTTACACGGTTCCTGCTGCCCCTGGTTCTGACAATTCTTATTTTTGAGTTCGGCGCGCAGGGTATTAACGCGGGGATGGCGCGTATGCCCGACGCCGTCCGCGTCCTGGCCGCATTTGGACTGGCCTGGGGACTGGTAACATCTCTGTCCAGCCCACTGGCGCAACTTCGCTATGCCGGGATGGTACTGGTGGAGGACAAGCGGGATTTCTGGCGGGGCCTGATCTATGTGAGCGCGCTGGCGCTGATCATGGTGGCGGTACAGTGGCTGCTCAGCGGCACGCTTATCAGCCGCCTACTGCTCGAGGAGCTGCACGCCATCGATGCGGAGACCAGCGAACGAGTACGCATCATGATGCTCTGGCTGCTGCCGATGCCCCTGCTGCGGGGTATAACTCAACTCGGCAATGGCATCCTGACCCGAGGAAAGCAGACCGGCAAAATCAGTGCAGCCACGGCGATGAGCGTTGCCGCAGGACTCGCGGCCGTCGTCGCACTCCTGCAGGTCGACGCCATTCGGACCCGGCCCATCTGGCTGCCAATCCTGGTACTCTACGCGTCAACCCTGACCGAGTCTGTCACCATTATCTACTATCTCTGGCGCTTTTGGGGCGGGGGTCTTCCGGACAAGCTGGACCGCCCGCCAATTACCTATGCGGCCCTCTTTCACTTTACCTGGCCGGTGGCGCTTATGAACTTCATGCAGGAGTCCAGCCGGCCGCTCATCAACCTGTTCGTCGTGCGGGGCGCGCACGGCGCAGAGGCGATGGCCGCGCTGACCGTAGCCTATACGCTCGGGCAGTGGACGTACCGCTGGCTCAATGAGATACGTGCGCTGGTACCCCCATTCTACGCTGAAGTGCGTTCCTACCGCCCCTTTCTTCTATACACCTACTGGTGCGGCGCTGCCGCCTTCGCCATCTGTCTGCTGCTTTTCTGGACACCTCTGCGAACGGTCCTGCTGGAGCAGGTCATTGGCGTGACACCTGCCCTGGCGGAGCTCAGTCGCGTGCCCCTACAGATCTACACTTTCTTCCCGTTCGTCGTCGTACATCGCGCCTACTTCCACAGCATCGCCTTTATGGAGCGCGACACTCGACCAATGGCAGTTGGCGCACCGATGCGTACAGGCGCCATTCTGGTCGCCCTGCTGGCCCTGCCGCTGGCAGGGCTGCAAGGCGCGGCGCTCGGCGTGGCAGCGCTACTGGCCGGTTTCACTTCCGAGACATTGACACTCTGGTGGCTCATTCTCGGCAGAAAACAGCTACGCGTCTGGCGCACTCGCCTTGCGGTCTGAATCTGAAGCTGCCTGAAGATCGCTTCGATCAGGAATAGCGCGCCACTGCGTCCATATCCAACTCGATTCCCAGGCCCGGCCCGGCGGGAATCTGGAGCATGCCTTCCGCGTCCAGCTGCCAGCCGCCGACCACGATCTCGTCGATATAGGGGGAGCCGGTCTTGTACTCGACGAGGTCGGTATCGGCGAGGGCCGAGGCCAGCTGCAGGTCGGCCGCCAGCCCCAGGGCGGTGTTCCAACCGTGCGGGATCATGCGTACGCCATTCTCCTGCGCCATCCAGCCAATGCGACGCTCCTCACTGATTCCTCCGACCTTGGCGACATCGGGCTGGACGATGTCGAAGGCGCCCTGCTGAAGAAAGGGAAGGAAGGACTGGCGCCGGGTCAGAACCTCGCCGCCGGTAATGGGGACGGTCGTGTTTCGGCGCAGATGGATAAAGTCTTCCAGGTCATCGGGGCGCAGCGGCTCTTCGAACCAGTCGACACCGTAATCGGCCAGCATCCTGGCACAGCGGAGCGCCCACGTATAGCGGCCCTGCCAGTGGGCATCGCTGCCGCCGGCGTCCACCATCAGCTGGTTGTCGTCGCCCACGACTTCGCGGGCAACGGCCACGATCTCCTCGTCCAGTTTGTCACTGACGCGGCCGAAGGGACCCCACCCCATCTTGAAGGCGCGGAAGCCCTGCTCCTTCCACATCTGCAGTTCATCCCGGAGCGGCGCCGGCTGGTCCATCAGCAGAGAGGCATAGGGCCGGACCCGTTCGCGATAGCGTCCCCCCAAGAGGCGGCCGACCGGCTGCCCTGTGACCTTGCCCAGAATGTCCCACATTGCGATGTCGATGCCGCTGATCGTGTGCGTGACGCTGCCGCCCCGCCCCAGCCAGAAGGTATTCTGGTGCAAGTGCTCGCTAACTCTTTCCGGCTCGATCGCGGACTGACCGATCAAGAGCGGGCGCAGCACCTCCAGCGCGGCCAGCACGAGCCCGTCGTTGGTGAAGACGGAACCGTAACCGGTGACGCCTTCATCCGTCTCGACGAAAACAAGCGTATGGACGCAGTCTTCCTCTTTCAGCTCCTCGCTCCAACCGCCTTCCGGCGTCGCGCCGCGCAGGCCCACCGCATTTACCTCTGTAATCTTCATCTTGGCTCCTCATCGGTGTGTTCTGACTGCCGTTCAAGTTCCGCATAGATGTCGCCGAAGCGCACCAGTTCAGCTGCAATGTTGAAGTAACCCGAGTAACGGATGGTATCGGGGGTGACATCATAGTGATAGTGACCGGCCTGGCTGAGCTCCCCCATATGGAAGAAATGGGTATGCTCGCCCGACTCGCGCAGATGCAGACGCCCGCCTGTCGGGTCACCGGTCCAGCAGACGGCGAAGCAGAGCAGGTCGGGCCCCATGTGCTCATAAAACTGGAGAAACTCGGCAACGACTTCCTCGGCCTCCGTGTCGTAGTAGTGGTGGGCGATGCATTCGTAATCCGGCATGACATGCGAACGAATCCGGCCTGATTCGATTACGAAGACGCCGCCCAACCCCACCTGACGGGCGCCCGCAGGCGCGCCATCTCCACCAATTTCCGGATGCGCTTGCAGACTTTTGCGCAGCGCCTGCGTGAACGAGCGTTCGGCGCCGGTCCGTGTTTCGACGCTGACCTTGAGCACGGGATCCTGCCGGCCCTCGGATAGAAAGAGGTTGGACAGACCGCTGTGGCGCGTCGACGGATAGGGTTCAACAATGCACTCCTGCTGCGGCCCGACGCGAGCGACCCTGGACCGGTTGACTCCACTCGCCTGCAATGTGGCGATCACTTCTCCGCAGTGCCCTTCCAACACGCCCGGAAAGGCCATGCCCGCGCCGAACAAAGTTCCGTCGGCCTGGCCGCAGTCGCTCGCCATTTCCGCCATGTCGAAGGTGACGTGCCGGTACCTGGGATTGTGGGCGTACGGTTCCCCGCCCACCTCGAGCAGGACGGTCGAGCCACAGATGCCTGGACTGGCGCAGCCCAGCGTCCGCAGGTCGGGGCAATCGGTGACGTCGACCTCGACACTGGCGTAGTTGGCCTGGAGCCCTTCCCGCACAACAGGCGCCAACTCCTCCAACGGCGGCGTCCACAATGCGGCCCGTTTCATCGATTCCATCATTACGGTCCACCCTCCAAACCATCTGATTCCGGTTCTGACGAATGTCAGTTGGCCTGCGTTATCAACTGCTCGGCCAGCTCCAGCGCATCCACCGGCCAGAAGACTTCGGGCCTGGGCTGGAAAACGCCGGGCGTTCCCGCCTGCGGCCGGCAGCCCCGGATTGTCTCGACCCAACGATCGGGGATTGCCTCCCGACCATGAACAGCGCCCATGAGGGCCCCGCAGATCGCCGCGTTGGTGTCGGTATCGCCCCCCTGCATGACCGTGTCGATGATGCTCTCCTCCAGGTTTTGGGCATTGAGAAGCTGCCATAGGGCATTTTGGAAAGCGATCAGCACCCATCCTTCCTTATAAGTAAAGTCGTCTGGAGGAGAGGCGGCGGCTGCGGCGACCGTATCCTTCAACCTGTTGTCGACTTCCATTTCTTCTGCCCAGCCTGCGATCTTCTGATACAGGTCGCTCGCGCCGCATCCGGTGCGCACTGCGAGCGCGATCGCCATGGCGAAGAGCGCGTTGGCCTGCTGGCAGACCCGGTGGACGTGGGTGATCGCGGCGTCCTGCCGCGCCCACTCTGCCACCTGGCCCAACGTGTAGTTTGCGCCGAATATCCCCAGCGGGCTGATCCGCATCAGTGCCCCGTTGGCCTGGCTGCGTGGATTGGGCCGTCCGGTCAGGCCGCTCAGGATTGTATTGCCTATATCGAAAGGATTGGATTCCAGCCAGTACACATAGGCCTTTTCCACCTCTGATATGTCGAATTTCCCCTGCGATACGAGGGAGCGCGCCAACATGAGAGCCATCTCTGAATCATCGGTGGGCTGGCCGGCGATGGTGTTCCAGGTGCCGCCGTCCGCCATGTCCCGCACGCCTTCAGGATAGCGGCTCAGTATCCGTCCCGGTGTCTGGAACTCCACCAGACTGCCGAGTGCGTCCCCGATCAGCTGGCCGAGGAGGCAGCCCTGCGCCCGGGAAAGAACGCCAGACTCGGAATGGCTTTGGTCAACTGTCATCTCGATTCTCCTTCAGATAAGTTTGTACCATTGTGCCTGCACCTCTGGCGGCCGGCAACTGTCGATCAGGCTACAGTCGACGGCGGCCGGATTAACGCCGGCGTGGCACAAGTTCGTAGATTGTGAACTGACCTTCCCTGACTCTCTGCACCAGCTCCAATTCGCGCGAGGCCAGATGGGGATGGAAGTTCCTAAGCGGCTGCCACGCCGGCGCGATCACGAACCGGGCGCTGTACGGTCTTTTTGCGGCATCGTCCGCGAGCGCGACCGGAGTTGCAACCCAGCGCGCAGTGTACCTGCGTGGATTCTCAAACAGGTAGAACTGAAAGTGCCAGCCCAGGGACTGGTGGTACAGAACGGCACCCTCCGGGCTATGGCGGTCAAGCCAGGCAGACGTCTCTCGCAGTCCTTCGTATGCGCCGTGATCGCCGCCTATCGGGAATCCGCCGCGGGCGGCCTGCACTGCGCCGGGAAGCAGGAGGACGATCCACAGCCCAATAACGGCCGATCTCCACAGCTGGGAAGCGGGGGCCAGAATCCTGCCCCCAAACCACCCGCACAGGATGGCAAATGCCGGCGCAAGCGGCAGGAAGTACCGGTCCCATACGGGAAGACTGAAAGCAGCATGGGCACCCAAGTATAACCCAATCCAACCACACAGCAGGACCGCGAGAGCGGTATTGGGCTGCGACAGTGAGGCTCCTTCAGGCCGCACATTCAATACCCTCAAAACAGATGCGGCGATCAAGGTGGCGATCACAACCGTCCACACAACGGGACTTGCGGTCAGATACCAGAGCAGGCCGGCGATGCGGGGCAGGCGTTCCGGCCACTGGTCGAGCGGGAGCAGTTCCAATACCGCATAGTTGCGTGCGCCGAGATCCCATGGCGACGGCGCGACTGCCCAACGCAGGCTGTCCCAGTACAGGACGGGAAGGACGGTCACGGCCAGCCCTGCTGCCGCGCGCAGGCCGGCAGTACAGAGCGCCCTGGCTTTCGGGTTTCCCGCCATGAGTATGGCCAGCGCCAGCGGAACAAAGAAGACGCCCTGCTGTTTTGTCATGATGGCGGCGCCGAGGCAGAGCCCAGCCCAAAAGGGACGCGATCTCAGCGCTGCATAGAGTGAACAGACGCCCGCCAGCACCAGCAATGGATCGGTGAATGCGGTCGGGCTAAAGCTGACGGCAAAGGGATTGAGCGCGAAGGTTGCCGCTGCGATCGCGCCCGCGGCCGGCGTCCATGCCCGTCTAGCGACGGCGGCGACGACCGGGATCGTGAGCAGGCTGAAGCCGATGTTCAGTAGGCGCGCGCTGGCCTCGGATGCGCCAAGAGCCTTGAAGCAGTAGGCAAGCAACCAGACGAACAGCGGGGGTTTGTCGATCCACTGCTCAAGGAACAGAGGATCATCGTGGAGGAATCGCAGCGCCCAATAGCTGTACAGAGCCTCATCCTGATGGAACCGAAAGCGGTCCAGCATGACGAGGCGCAAACCGAATCCCACCAGAATCAGAATACAGAGAAGGCGTTGATAGCCTGAGCCCGTGTCGAGAACAGCTGGCAGGGAAATACGTGCGGGAAAGGTGGAGACAGCATGATGCTTTGCCGCCGTGGACTGCAACGTAGAATGCACGATTCGGTCGATGTCTTTCTTGCGCAAGGTGGGAAACGAATCTGACGCTCCGCGAGATGTCAGGGCATCCACTGAGCACGGGACATTCTACTTCAACGCGATTGGGCGATCAAGAAACGGGGTCTATCCGGGGAGGAAGGGCCGAGAGGAACACCTTTTTTGTCCGCGGAGGACGCGGAGGGGCGCGGAGAGCTTCTTAAAACCTTTTTGTCCGCGGAGGACGCGGAGGGGCGCGGAGAGCTTCTTAAAACCTTTTTGTCCGCGGAGGACGCGGAGGGGCGCGGAGAACTTCGTATGGCCTTTGTCCACGGGGAGTCGGGGGGC
>VXRG01000161.1 GCA_009838625.1 Caldilineaceae bacterium SB0664_bin_27 | reverse complement strand
AATTTCAGCGAAAGTGTAACATTTCTGTTTTTGGGGCTCCTGACCAGAGAGAAATAGGGGCAAAAAGGGGCGAAAAATGTTACAAAAAAATGTTCCAATGGGGATGTTACACTTTTGGTCAAAAATCGGGGGAAATTGAGGCGCCGCGGGAGCGGGATTCCGAGCTGATTTTGGCCGCATAAACGGCGCAGAAATGCGGTTGTTCGCGGTTGGTGGTCTGTTAGGCTTGTACAGGTTTTGTTTAAGTTTTGTACAGGTTTCCAGAGTTGAGTGGGAAGGGAACGCCCCAAGCCTGGTTGCCCGTCGATGCATATGAAACTCGTCCAATTATGGCGTGCATCACAGTTTTGAGATGTACCTGTGAACTCCACTCTTTTGGGCCTGGTCTGGGGATCACTTATACTCCTTTGGCGCGCCATTTCCCTGCACATTCGGAAGATTTGCTGGATTTCCACCGGAATTCTTCTTTCTTGTTGCGAAATCTTCAGCAAAAGGTAACCTGAATTTCATCTTTACGTACTAAACTGTCAGGAGCGACCGGAATTTCACTCAAGCGAAAAAGATTCAAGGAGTCAGCGATGACGAGAGCACCAAAACTTCAGCCTGGCACGTCCACTCGAGGTAAGGAAGCCATAGTGGAGACCGGGCAAAAAAAGAGAGACGCAAAGCTGCTGGTCGGACTACTGTTATTGATTGCACTGCTCACCAGTGCTTGCGAAGGGATGGTACCTACCTCGCAAAGTTCGGCCGAGACGATGGACTCGAGCACTGAGCAGGCGGAGGCGCCTGCGGAGGAGACCGAACAGGCGCAGGCCTACCTGGATGTTGACAGCGAAACATTGGACATGAGCGCCCCAATTGCCCTGGATCCGAGCATACGCAAGGCGCAACTGGAAAACGGCCTCACATACTACATTCGACACAATACCGAGCCTGCGAACCGCGCTACTCTGATGTTGGTGATCAATGCGGGCTCCGTTCAGGAGGACGAAGACCAGCTGGGATTGGCCCACTTTGTCGAGCACATGATGTTTAACGGCACTGAGCGCTTTCCCAAGCAGGCGTTGATCGACTATTTCGAGACCGTTGGCATGTCGTTCGGACCGGACGTGAACGCGTATACGTCGTTCGACGAAACGGTCTACTTCCTTGAATTCCCCACCGATGACGAGGAGATAATCGGCACGACGTTCCAGGTTGCGGAGGATTGGGCCAGCCGCGCGACGATTTCAGATGAAGAAGTGGAGAGCGAACGCGGCGTCATTCTGGAAGAGGAACGCCTGCGAGACCAAAATGCAAGCGGCAGGTTGAACAAGCAACTGTTCCCTCTGATACTGGGCGAGTCTCGCTATACGGACCGGATGCCGATCGGTGACATGGACATCGTCCAAAACACGCCGGGGGAGACGTTACGCAGCTTTTACCGCGACTGGTACAGGCCCGATCTGATGGCAGTAATTGTCGTGGGAGACATCGACGTTGACGACATCGAAGCGAAGATCGAAGAGCATTTCGGACCACTGACAGCGCCGGAGACGGTCCGGCCCAGGGTTTCCTATTCGCTTCCCGACTATGAAGACACCGGCTATCTGATCCTCACCGATCCTGAGTTCCCCGTGACGATTGCCCAGATCATCTACCGGCAGGCCGCGCAGGATCTGAACTCGGCCAATGTCTTTCGGGACCGGCTGATCGGCAATCTGTTTTACAAGATGCTCAATTTCCGGCTCGACGACCTCACCAGGGAAGCTGACTCACCATTTCTGGGCGCTTTCGTGAGCGAGGGGCAGTTGGTACGGGGCAACAACTATCAGGTGGTCGGCGTGCAGGTGCGCCAGGGCGAAGCCCTTTCCAGTCTGGACGCTGCCCTCACAGAGGTTGAGCGCGTGCGCCGCTACGGCTTCACGGCCGCGGAAGTAGAGCGTGCGAAGTCGGAGATTCTGAACACATACGAACGGCTCTACAACGATCGGGAGAACCTGCGCAACCACTCTCTTGCAAGCGAATACAGCCGAAACTACCTGGAGAACGAGGCTGTTCCAGGTATTGAAGTGGAGTTCAAACTGGTGGACCGTCTGCTGCAAGGGATCAGCCGCGACGACGTCAATCAGAGGGCGGAGCTCTATGTTGGTGGAAGTAACCGCTCGGTCTTCGTGGTCGGGCCGGAGCGGGACGCGGACAGCTTGCCCAATGAGGATGAGCTTGCCGCTATGATTTCGGACCTGCAGACGAAGCAGGTAGACCCCTACCAGGACATCGAGGCGGTTTCGGCCCTGCTTACCGAAATCCCGGAACCGGTGGAGATCATATCCCGTCAGACGGATGAGACCTTCAACATTACCGACCTGACGCTGGCAAACGGCGCGAGAGTCGTGCTCAAACCGACCACTTTCAAAGAGGAGGAGATCCTCTTCAGCGCATCCAGCCCCGGAGGCTCCTCGCTGGTCAGCGATGAAGACTATCCGGAAGCCGACTTCATCGACAGCATAGTCAGCCAGAGCGCGGTCGGCGACGTGAGTTACGCAGCGCTGCAGCGGCTTCTGGCCGACAAGTCCGTGTCGGTCTCCCCGTTTATCGGCGAGCTGGAAGAAGGGTTCCACGGCCAGTCCGGCCAGGAGTTCATCGAGACTTTGTTTCAGTTGGTCTACCTGTATGGCACCCAGCCCAGGGCGGACGACGACGCCTTCGCTACGCTCAAGGACCAGTACACCGAGTCGCTGCGCAACCGCGAACTGGATCCGCGCAGCGCGTGGACAGACGCCTATATCGAAGCTCGCTACGGCGATTCGGTCCGGCGCAAGGTCCCCTCGCTGGAGGTAATCAGTTCGCTCGATCTGGAGAGGGCTTTCGCCATCTACCAGGAGCGTTTCGCCGACTTCAGCGACTTTACGTTCATATTCGTCGGCAACTTCGATCTTGAGCAGATGGTGGACTGGTCGCAGAGATATCTGGGCAATCTGCCTTCTCTGGACCGGGCCGAAACCTGGTTGGACGTAGCTCCGGATCCGCCCACTGGCGTGGTCGAGGTTCCTGTATATCGAGGGCAGGATGAGCAGAGCCTGACGACCTTACTGTTCACGGGCCCCAGCGAAGATTCGCTGGATAAACGACTCAATCTGCGCATGCTGGAGATGATTCTGGATATCCTCATGCGTGAAGAGCTGCGGGAGGAATTGGGCGGCGTATATGCCTTCAGCGCATCGGCTTCAATGGAGCCGGACCCGGACAGCCTGTACCGAGTCTCCCTCACCTTTGGCAGTGACCCGGCCCGAGTTGAGGAGTTGGTGGATGCTCTCTTTGGGCTGATTGCAGATGTGCAGGCGGACGGTCCCCGGGAAGATCTGCTGGAAAAAGCCAGAGCCCAGATCATTCGCCAGCGTGAGGAACAGCTGGAACAGAACAGCTACTGGATGCGTGTCCTGGAGTATTGGGCTTCGGAAGATGACGTCGATCTGACAAACTTCGTCGACCTGGATGTGGTGGAGGGCCGCACCGAGGCGGTTACTGCTGCGGAAGTTCAGGCAGCGGCGATAGATTACCTGCCGCTGGATCGGTATATTCTGGTGTCGCTGTATCCCGAGGACTTCGAGGAGTAAGTAGGACCTGGAAGCGAACGAAAGAGCGGGCAGTTTACGAAGAACTGCCCGCTCTTTTCATTTTGAAGACAGAAATGGGGACCGGCTTCAGTGCCCGTAGAAATGTTCTGTCGGATCGATAACGGAGTCCTGCCAGTCCAGGTAGCGGGCCGCCTCTTCCAGTGTGGCAGCCTTGCCGTCATCGACCAGCTGTTGAAGCGTTTCTTTCTGTGATTCAGTCAGCAAGCCGGATTTTAGAGCCACCAGCCAGCTGCTGAACTCCTCCTTTTCGTCAATGCGCGCCATCGAAGTGTCTCCTCTCTCACCAGCGCAATCGCCGCGTCAAATCGTAAAAGCGACGTCGCTGCCATCTTCAAAATAGAGCTGTAGGTGGAGGGCGTTTAGCCTGAAGTGGCTCATGCCGAGGCAAGCCCGGTCCGCCTGCGTACGCTCCGCCGAAGCTTTTGCCCAACGGCTGTCGCGGCCCTTGTGTTCAAACTGCAAGAAACTTCCGTCCTCAAAAAAGAGAACAGCCTGGTTGAACTCCGAGTTGGCCACGTAGCGGACTGCATGGGCAGCCGCGCTTTGCGCCTGGGAAAACTCACTCAGTTCGATGTGGAGCGAATCATCGGCGCCGGTTGTTCGTTTTTCCATGCGGCATCCTTCGCACCGGCCTTAGCTGAGAAACTACGTTTTAGGACCGGCGCCAACGAGTTCTATTGCTTTGGCTCATGGCAAGACTATACAGCAGCGGCCGCGAACGTGCAAGGAATCCCGGTCGAATCGCAGGGCAACTGCATGTGGTCCGGTTTGCCAACATTGCCGACCGCAGTCAGGGGATCCACGAAGGGCAGTCACAGGGCGGAACTGCAGTGGTTAGAGGTTAGCGGTCAGAGGACGAGTGGCTGGGCGTGCGAGGGCACAGGCCCCGCTCGGCCACGCGTTTCGGGCACCCTCTCAAAAAGCTATCTCGGTAAAATGAGATTGCCCTGGGTCAAATGGAGTGCCGGGCTGATATCTACTATTTGAAAAATGCGAGAAGGGGACAGTTCAGATTGGTTCCTGACAGGTCTGCCTGGTGGTGCACTTCTACAGATTTTCTGGACGGCAGGGTGTGTGCTACGATGGCAGCAATAACGATTGGGTGGGCCAGATCTCTCTCATGGAGTCGCGCAATGAAAAAGCTGCTTAAGTTTCTCTTCTTCGTCGGCTTTGCCGCTGGCGTTGTGTATGTGATAAAGCAGGTCCTGGGAGGCGCCCGGCCGGAGGGAGCAGGCAGCGGCGTGCTGCCGGAAACGCCGGTGACACCCCTGGAAGACGCGCCACTGGGCGGCGAGATAAGTCCGCAGCTGCTGGAAATACTGGTTGACCCGGAGGACAAGGGGAAGCTACAGCTTATGGACGACAACAGATTTCTGCTCAACCCCCGCAATGGCTACCGCTATCCGATTCGGAACGGCATTCCGGTAATGCTTATCGAAGAGGGCAAGAAATACCAGGACACGAGTCTCATCCAGAACGGTCAGGAGCAGACTGAAGCGTCGTCGACCTGAGCCGGCTCACGGGCGCCGGTCCCGTCTTTTTGGTGCACGGGGCATAACCGGAACGGCCTGGGGCCCGAAAAAGCTCGAAATCACTAAGTGAGCAGTTCAGAAAAAAGTTGAGCCTGGCGGCAGTTAAGCGCCGGGCTTTCTTGATCTCTGGAGGTTGGATTTTCACTCAAGACTGGGTGCTAGCCGATAGAATCGGGGCCCGATGCGTCCGCCAGGCTCCGGTCCAGATTCTTGGGGATTTCCAAGGTGAGCGTTGCGCCGTCACTGCTCTCCACGCGTACTTTTCCGTTGTGGGCTTCCACTGCGCTCTTGACAATCGCAAGACCTAGTCCAGCTCCCGGAACCTGTTCGCTCAGTTCGCCGCGATAGAAGCGCTCGAATATCCGCTCCCGGTCTGCCGGCTGTATTCCCGGTCCTGTGTCAGCGACTGACAGCAAGGTCGCATGTTCATCTGCGGTTGCTGCAAGCTCGACGACGCCAGCGGGCGGCGTAAACTTGAGCGCGTTGTCCAGAAGATTCGCCAGAGCCATCATCAGGCTCACCCTGTCACAACAGATTGTATTGGGGCCGTTCTCTATGGACAGGCGCAGTTCGATCTGTTTCTCCTCGGCTGTCGACCGAAACGGCGCCAGCGCTTCTTCCAGCAGCCCCTCGAGGTCATGGTGGGAGACGTCCAAGGCCGCCACACCGCCTTCAAGGCGGGACAGGTCGAGCAGGTGACCGGTAATCCATTGCAGCCGCTCCAGCTGCCGCTGGCTTTCACCAAGGAACTCGGAGCGCGTTTGTGGATCGCCTCCGGCCTGGCCCTGCAGGATTTCAACGAACTGGCGCAGAGCGGTCAGCGGTGTTCGCAGTTCGTGCGAGGCGTCGGCGATGAAGCGGCGCAGCGCGTCGCGTTCGGCGGCGAGGTCGGCGAAGGTGGCTTGAAGCCTCGCAGCCATTCGGTTGAAGCGGCGCGAGAGGTCGCCGATTTCTCCGACGGATTCCGGAGCCCGCACAGCCAGATCTCCCTCCTCCATCTTCTGGGTAGCGCTTTCCAGGGCCATCAAGGGGGCTGTGAGCGTCCGGCTCATCAGAAATCCGAGTAACACGGCCACCAGGACGGCGCCAAACCCTGCCACTATCAGGGATCGACGGATTGCGAGAAGCGGTTCAGCAAAGAAGGTGAACCTGTTTGTCATCTGCACGTAGCCAACAACCTGGTCGTCCTGATGGACTGGAACAGTGACTTGAGGCCCTTGCGCAGGCGGAGGAATCGCCTCTGGCACATAGCCGAAAACGATACGCCAGATTCGGGGCGGCGACAGACTATCAGGTGTTGCGGCGCGATTCTGGTCAGCGTCGCCGTCGTCTGCGGAAGCGTTTGCAGGATCCACGATGACCAGCCTGTCCCCCATGAAGCCAGGCCGCCTTTCGAGGGACAGTGCGGCCGACTCCTCGCTCTGAGGGTCGCTCTCATCGAGGTCCATTGCGAACATCCCACGTGGGTGACCCGAGCCTGAAACTACGATCACAGGACTGATCAGACCATTCTGCCAGTCCTCTCTGCCGCTGCGGGACAGTTCATTAAGCAGGCTCATTACCGCCGGCCTGGAATCCAAAAGGTTCAGGCGCATCTGGGAATAGGCAACCGCCCGCCTGTCCCTGTCGAGAATGGTCAGCTCGGTATTGGTGAGAAAACCGGATGTTATTGCCAGCTGTTGGAGGCGGGGGCCCTGGTTTGGCCGCACAAGGAGAGGCCGCGCCATGCGGGCTACGGCCTCAGCATTGAGAAAGAGCGTCTCATACTCGCGGGCGGCCATGTATCTTGTAAGCAGACTGAGGGCAACGACCCCGATCAAAAGGATCGTCAGCAGAGTCAGTGCCGTATAACTGATGATCAGACGCCAGCGAATCGAGTGCAACATTCGCGTTCCTCTGCGCCTTGAACTGAGGCGGCTTGAAGTCTCGACGGGTCCATTGCCGCAAGAGTGCGGTCTAAGGAAGACCGCTCTGCGGTCGAGCAGCTGACCGCAGAGCGGAGTGGGTTATGGTTGCGCCGGCGTCCGGAGCGATTGCACGCCCTTGTGCGGGTCGACCCCGGGCCGCCGGCGGCATCACGTTTGCAGGTGTCTAGGAGCTGCTCTGCGACTCCTGGCCGCTCTGCTGCTCTTCTTGGTTCTGTTCCTGCATCTCCTTCATGTGCATGCGGAGACTTTCCAGCGGCATGATGGATACACCCAGGTAGGCTTTTTCTTCGTCATCTGGATGTGCGCCAAGGGTCACTGTCGCCGTAACCATTTCGCCGTCGCGATTCACAGTGATGCTCACTTCGTCGCCTGGGCTGAAGTTGGCCAGGACATCCACCAGCTCCTCAAAGTTGGCGACTTCGGTTTCGCCAGCTGCCGTGATTACATCGCCACTGTGCAGTTCGGCAAGGGCTGCCGGCCCTTCGTCCTGCACGCCCATCACCAATGCTCCGTCAGGCAGATCTTTGAAGAAACGGCTGTCGAAGCGTCCGCCATGCGGGAACGCGAAGCCAAAGCGGTTGCCTCGCTGCTGTCGGCCATCACGGTGCATGCCGTCCGCGTCAATCCGAAAGCGCTCTGCCGGCCCGATGCGAAGGCCGAAGAAGGCTTTTTCCCCGTCATCGGGGTGAGCGCCGAGGGTCAAGTTCAGCTCGACAGTTTCGCCGTCGCGGTCGACCGTCAACTCGACATCATCACCGGGGCTGAACTCGGCAGCGACGCCGGCCAGGTCTCTCATTCCGGCAATCTCGGTTTCGCCCACGGAAGTAATCAGATCGCCGGCCATCAGTCCTGCCGTCGCGGCCGGGCTATCTTCCATCACCTCCATGACGACAGCGCCATCTCGAAGGCTATCGACGTCTCCGTCCATCCCATTGAACTGCTTCATCGCGGGCAGACGAACAAAGTGGCGCATTGACATGGACCGTCCGCGCTGGGTCCTGATTCCGGGGAAACCTTGATTGTCCGGCGCCACGCCGAGCAGCGGGTAGCCGTCAACATCGGCCAAGGTGGCCGACAGCGTAAGTTCCTCGTCGCCGCGCTTCACTGTGAGCTCCAGCATGTCGCCCGGATCCTGCATCAAGATCACGTGCTGGAGCTCGGCTGCGGTATTGACCATGTCACCGTCGATCGCCAGCAATATGTCGCCGCGCATAAGGCCGGCCTCGGAGGCTGGCGTTTCCTCTCCTACGGCTACGATCAGAACGCCGGGGTCCGGTTTGACGCGTTCGGTCATCGACTGTGCCGAAGCGGTCCCTCCCAGAGCCAGCAATGCAAGGAGGGTCACCGAGAGTACGAGCCAGATCTTTCGATTTGGCGCTCTCTGCGAAGTCCTCCCGCCCGTCGTTAGACTGGGTTGTCTCATCTTTCGTTCCTTTCACTGTGCTATACATCCGGAGTCGATAACTGACTACGCTCTCAGTGTATTGCACGAAATTGAAAGGCCGGTTGGCTTTAGATTAAGTTTTCACAACAAATGTCAGCCCTGGAACTTGTAACCAAACCCGCGTACAGTCACAAGTCTCGTGGGGTTCGCCGCGTCGCGTTCGATCTTCTGGCGCAGGTGACGGATATGGACGTCCACGGTACGGTCGCTGTTGACATCGCTTTCATAGCCCCAAACTGCCTCGACAAGACCGCTGCGGCTGACCGGCACATTGGGCCTTGCCGACAGGTAGCGGAGCAGCCGGAATTCCGTCGGGGTCAGCTCGACGGCATCCCCGTCCAGCCGCACTTCCAACCGCGTCAGATCGATTTCAAGACCCTCGAAGCGTTGAACCTGATCTGAGGATGGGGAGGCTAGGTCACCGTAGGCCCTCCGCAGCAGCGCCCTGATCCGGGATATCAGCTCCCGGAGCCCATAGGGCTTGACCATGTAATCGTCTGCTCCCAGCTCCAGGCCGAGCACTTTATCGAGCTCCTCATCCTTGGCCGTCAACATCAGGATAGGTTGCCGGTGGTTTTGGGATCGAAGCGCACGGCAGACGTCATAGCCGCTCATATCAGGCAGGCGCAGGTCCAGGGTAACCAGATCGGGCTGCTTCCTACCCACAATTTCAACTGCCTGCGCCCCCGTCCTGGCCCAGAAGACTTCAAATCCCTCCTCCTTCAGGGCATACTCCAGTCCCCTGGCAACGGCCGGTTCGTCCTCCACAATCAACACCCTGTCCCGTTTCATTATCCGACCTCCTGAGGTTGCAGGCGACACTTCCAGTGCGTCGGTGGTGGCGGCGCGGAGCCGGACGCGACCGGTAACTCATTTGAGCAGGAACAAAGGGCCGCTACCACAGACTCTTCCGCAAAGAGTCGCGCTTTTCAGGTACTGGAATTTTTGGCTCGTTCTCGCAGCCGGTGTACAATGAGTTTTTGTAGTATACCTATCAAATGCAGGCATTGCTACAAGGGAAGTGGACGGTTCGCTCCCTGAGTGCAAGTAGACTGTCACAGTTCGATACCGTTAAGGCCCCCGATCTTCGAGTCCTTTGTTCGAGTAGACGGGAAGGCCTGATGGCCTTGAGCAGCCGCTGGAGATGAGAAGGAAGTGTAAGCAATGGCTCGCATGAAAGTCTTGTTAACTGAGGATGTGCCCTCCCTGGGTCTTGCCGGTGAAGTCCACACTGTGGCCAGAGGCTACGCCCGTAACTACTTGATCCCGCGAAGAGAAGCAATCCTGGCGACCAAGGGGGCTTTGAAGCAGGCGGAGGATATCCGTGCGTCGGCGATACGGAAGCGGGCACAAGAGCGGTCGAACGCCGATGCCCAGGCAGAGGTACTCAGCGGCCAGCAGTTGCTGTTCAACGTGAGGGCTGGTGAAAATGACCGGCTCTACGGTTCGATTACCACCTCTGACATTGCCGAGAGGATTGAGGAAACGGTCGAATTCGAAGTGGACCGAAGGCGAATCGTCCTGAACCAGCCAATTCGGGAGTTGGGCCTCTACGACGTGACGATTCGGCTGATGGCTGAGGTAGAGGCAACATTTGCGGTTGCGGTTGTGCGTGAGGGCGAAGGTTGGGCCGACGCCGAACAGAGGGAACAGGACAGAGAAGCCGCGGCCCTGGCGGAGGCCGAAGAGGAAGCAGTCGCTGAATTGGTAGATGATGCCGCCGATGCCGAAGCGGAGTAGGGTTCAGAGACAGCCTGATCCAAACGGTCGCTGCAAGTCAGAGAGTTCAGCCTAAGTAGCGGACAGGGCGTATCCCCTGTCCGTTTTTCTTTTTCTGGGGCTGGACCAGTGCACGCAGCCGGCGATACAGGATTCTCGCCGACATTCACCAACTGACAACAGCAGTTTTTCTTCAGAACAGGCCTCGCAGATCAGTTGTTGGACCCCGCAATTGACACTTCCAGTGCGCTCAAGCGCACACCCGCGACGCAGGGCGCCGCATCGTGTCCAGCCCGTTTTCGCTAGCCAAATTCGAGCAAATCGGGTATAATAAAAGGTGGCTAAAGGCTGGGAAATTCGGGTCCGGTGTGTCAGCTATTGCTGTCCGTTGGAACGTACGCAAGCACATCTGGGCCGGCCTTTACACAAGAACGGACATTGACCCGCGATACAGGAGCGAGGCCTCTTTTTCCCCCTTTGGAATGACTGCAGAGGCCGCGAGGTTTGACGAATCAGTGTTGGGAGAACGTGAATGAGTGATGAGCCCAATGGCATAGACGGCGCAGCCCCCGGGGACAGTGGAATGGGCGGTTTGCCGCAGGACCCGACCTCCCGGAACGGGGCCAGCGGCAATGGCGACTTTGCCCAGAGCGTCGAGGGAGTTTCTATCGAAGATGAGATGCGCACCGCCTTTCTGGACTATGCGGTGAGCGTAATCGTCGCGCGAGCTCTGCCTGACGCCCGCGACGGACTGAAACCGGTTCACCGGCGCATCCTGTATGCCATGCACGATATGGGGCTGCGCGCGAACTCATCTTACAAGAAATCGGCCCGCATCGTAGGAGAGGTGTTGGGCAAGTATCATCCCCACAACGATCAGGCGGTCTACGATGCGCTTGCGCGCATGGCGCAGGAGTTCAGCCTGCGCTACCCGCTGGTAGACGGCCAGGGGAACTTCGGCTCCGTGGACGGCGACAGCCCGGCAGCGATGCGCTACACGGAAGCCAGGTTGGCACAGCTGACCGAAATGCTGCTCCAGGATATCGAAATGGATACGGTCGACTGGGGGCCGAATTTCGACGACAGCCTGGAGGAGCCGCTTGTCCTGCCTGGAAAGCTGCCCAACATGCTGATAAACGGCTCGAGCGGCATCGCCGTGGGCATGGCGACAAACATCCCTCCTCACAATCTGAGCGAAATCTGCGACGCGGTGGTTTTTGTCATCGACCACTGGGAGCGGCGGGAACAGATTGGCCTGGAAGAGCTGATGGAGCTGGTGAAGGGACCCGACTTCCCGACCGGCGGCGAAATCCTGGGGATGGAAGGGATTCGCCAGGCATTTGCCACCGGCCGCGGCCGCGTCCTTGTGCGGGCCCGGACGGAGATTGAGGAGACGGACACCGGCCGGTTCCGCATCATTGTCACCGAGATCCCATACCAGGTAAACAAGACGACTCTGATTGAGCGGATTGCCGAACTGGCCCGGTCGGGTCGCCTGGACAGCATCAGCGATCTGAGAGACGAGAGCGACCGGCGCGGCATGCGCATCGTCATTGAGCTGAAGCGGGGCGCTTCGCCCAAGAAGGAGCAGAACCGTCTCTTCAAGTTCACGCCGCTGCAGTCGACGTTCAGCGTGAATGCCCTATCCCTGCTGAACGGCAGACCGGTGACACTGGGTTTGCGGCGGGCGCTGCTGATTTACATTGATCACCGTTTTGAGGTGATCACACGGCGCACCGAGTTTGATCTGACCAAGCAACGCGAGCGCGCCCACGTCCTGGAAGGGTTGCGAATCGCCCTTCAATTCCTCGACGAAGTTATCCGGACAATTCGCAATGCGGCCAGCGCCGAAGAAGCACGCACGCAGCTGGTGGAAAGGTTCAGCCTGAGCCTTGTGCAGGCGCAGGCGATCCTGGATCTGCAGCTGAGGCGGCTGGCTGCGCTGGAGCGACAGAGAATTGAAGATGAGTACCAGGAGGTGATGGAGCGCATCGCCTACCTGGAAGACCTGCTGGCCAATCCGCCGAAGATACGGGCCCTGATTCGCGACGACATCGTTGAGATGAAGGAGAAATACGGCGATGAACGGCGCACGGGGATCATACGTCATGCCAGCGGGGACTTCAGCGATGAGGACTTGATCCCGCAGGAAAACGTACTGATCAGTTTCAGTGCCAATTCCTACATCAAGCGAATGGAGGCGGACAGCTTCCGGGCGCAAGGTCGCGGGGGGCGCGGGGTAATCGGGATGACTACGCGAGGCGAGGACGAAGTGATGGACTTGCGCTTCGCTCGAACGCTCGACCACATTCTCTTTTTTACGAACAAGGGAAGGGTCTACAGTAGCCGCGTCTATGAGTTGCCGGAAGGGAGCCGCACGTCCAAGGGGGCTCACATCGCCAATATTCTGACTCTTCAACCCGATGAGCTTGTCACGACGATGTTGACAATGGACGACATTGAGCAGGCCTCCTATATCACCCTTCTCACACGTAAGGCACGCATAAAGCGGGTAAAGGCCTCTGCTTTTGCCAACGTACGGCAGTCCGGCGTTATCGCGATGAACCTGGACCAGGACGACTCGCTGGAATGGGTCCGGCTTACAAACGGTAATCAGGAGTTTATCATCGTTTCCCGCGGCGGCAAGGCGCTGAGGATGCGCGAGGACCAGGTTCGATCGATGGGCCGAACGGCGGCCGGCGTCTGGGCTATGCGTTTGCAAAACAATGACCTTGTAACGGGGTTCGACGTCGTCCAGGAAGGCGCAGATCTGTTCGTTCTTCACGAGTTAGGATGCGGCAAACGTGTGTCCCTCGAAGAGTACGCCACGAAGAGTCGATACATAAAGGGCGTATGGACGACGGATCACACCAAGATAGATGAACTCGGTCCCATAATTGCGGCGCGGGTCGTCAGTGAGGAGGACCAGATCACTGCGATTACCGGCAACGGCATTGTGTTGCGAACTGCCGTGTCGGGAATCAGCCACAAGGGGCGCCCCGCCATGGGAGTGCGCATCGTCAATCTTGACGAAGGGGATACCGTGGCGGCGCTGGCGGTGCTCAGGCATGAAGACCTGATTCGCAAGGTCGAGGGCACTGAAGGGGCTGGTGAAGGAGCCACTGAGCCGGAAGCCGGGTCCCTGCCGGTGGCGGTAGCCGATTGAGCAAGGGAGCTCCACAAAATGTCAGACCTTCGTTCGCTGCTTGACAACGGACCTGGGCCACGACTTGCATTCTTGCCCAGCCTCAACCCGAATTACCTCGCAGAGACGCTCGTCGCCTTCGCCAATGGTGAAGGCGGTTCGGTCATATTGGGGGTTGATCCGGAAATCGGGCAGGCCGATCGACTGGTGGGAGACGAAGTGGAGGGCGTCCTTCAATCAGCTCTGTCGCTGTGCCGCCCGCCTATGCGCACGGAGTGGTTGCAGGAGGAAACACAGAACGGGGCGGTAATCATGCTGCGGGTTGATCGCAGCAGCGAACTTCACGTCCTTTCTGACGGACGAGCCCTGGTGCGCCGCGGCAGTGAGAATCGCCCACTCAGCGCTTCGGAACTGGAGATGCTGGTCGGCAACCGAGCCATGGGGGAGTTTGAGACGGAGGAGGTCCCAGGGTCGGTAAGAGAGGACTTGGACGAGGACGTTATCGACGAGTATCTCGAAAAGAGACTGCAGCGCAACCCGCGCGGGACACTATTGCCCAAGAACAGACTGTTGCAACAGATAGGCGCCTTAGGCGTCGACGGGACTCCGACAGTGAGTGGCATGCTCCTGTTTGGAAAGGAGCCCCAGCTGTTTCTTCCCCATGGTCGGGCGGTATTTGTGAAGTTCGACGACAGTCCGGCTGCTTTCAGAACGGATGAGAGAGCAAGGCTTGCCCGGGCCGGCGGCTCCGAGGCGTCCGTGTATTTGGAGAGCGACCCGGGTTCTTTCGGCTACGGACGCCGTGAAGAGATAACGGGGCCACTCGCTCGAATTGTCGAACGCGGCTGGCGAGTCATCTGGGAAGAGATGGGCAAGAAGGCTGTCGTAAAGGGTTTACAGCGGGAAGACCAAACGGAATATCCACCGTTTGCAGTGCGTGAAGCCCTGGTCAATGCGGTCTGCCACAGGGACTATCGCCTGCGCGGCAGCAGCGTTGAGATTCATATGCGTCCGGACAGCCTTGAAATCATCAGTCCCGGCGGCCTGCCGGCTTACATTACGGTTGAGAACATCGTCGAGGAGCACTACAGCCGCAACCCACGTCTCGTCAACGGTCTCTACCAGTGGGGTTATATCGAAGAGCTGGGACTGGGCGTTGACCGAATGATAGAGGACATGGTGGCGGCCGGCCATCCGCCCCCGCTCTTCGATGCGAAGAGCCACCGGTTCTCAGTTACGTTGCAGAATCGCAAAGACCTGGAAAAGATAATCCCTGAGTGGGAACAGCACATGAACGAGCGCCAGCTCAAGGCAATGCAATTTGTGCAGTCGAACGGCAGCATAAGCAATGGCGATTACCGGCAGTTGTGTTCCCACGTGGGCGCCGAGACGTTACGCCTGGACCTGGTTGACCTGGTGAACAAGAAGCTGCTCCTGAAGATTGGCGACAAACGAGGGACCCGCTACATACTCAGATAGCCGCTCCATTTGGGATAGTTGGGTTATTCACTTGGGATAACGGGGGCGGTTCGAGAGGATAAGCCGGGTATATCTGGATGATTAGCGTCTCTACCCTCTTTGCATCTCGATTGTCTGCCTTTCAAGTGGAGTGATATAATCTTTATACGTTCTTGCCCCTGGAATGGGGCGTCTACGCTACGAAATCGGACCCAAGCCATTGTGCCAAAACAAGAAAAACCCGCAGGTAGTGGAGACCGAATCTGAATTGACGGCCCAAAGCGACCCCGACTCGGCTCCATCGCCTGATAGCGACCTCACATCTGCAGACCAACTGCTGTCCCGGCCAACGACCGAACAAGGAACTGAACCTTCATTACGCGGCCCTAATACCATGGCGACTGCTGTCCCAACAGGAGGAGCTGTGCCTATGGGCGAAGAGCAGGCCGCGTTTGCAGTCAAGAAAGACGAGGAAGAGAGCGCCGGATTCAAATCCTTGCTGCGGGAGACGCTGGAGACGGTCATTCTGGCCGTTCTCATCTTTCTTGTCATCCGCAGCCTTGTACAGAACTATCGCATAGAAGGGCAGTCGATGGAGCCGAACTTCCAGCACGGTCAGTATCTGCTCGTGAACAAATTGGCCTATCGATTGGGGGAGTATAGTCGCGGCGATGTCATCGTCTTCCACTATCCCAATAACCCGTCCCAGGATTACATCAAGCGCGTCATCGGGCTGCCGGGGGACACGGTCGAGTTTCGAGATGGGGAGTTGATAGTAAACGGGCTGAACGTCGATGAGCCTTATGACCAGGTCCCGATTGCACGAGACATTCAGGCGCAAACAGTCGCCCCTGGGTTCTTGTATGTTTTGGGAGACAACCGGCCTGCGTCGTCTGACACACGCACATGGGGCCAGTTGTCACAAGAGTTCGTCATTGGCAAGGCCTGGTTTGCCATTTGGCCGGTCGGGGACGCTGGAGTGGTAGAGCATCCGGCAATTGAGTTAGGACCGGCACTGGAACAAGCCCCCTAGTCTTTTCGGTCCCTAGACGAAATGCGTAGATCTGCTTCGTTTTCGCTGCGATGCCCGGTTGGATTCCGAGACTGGCGTTACTGCTACGAAAGCAGAAATCAGGAAAGTCTGAAGACGAACCGGGAGAATTGGAATGGCACAGGCCAGGGTCAGAGATTTCCTTATCTTAATCGGCCATACGTGGATGTGCTTGGACTGTCGGAGGAAGCTTCTCGAGCACCCGGAGGCAACCCTCATCGGCCACAAGCTTAGCGAATTCGAACGGGAGAGGATACTGAAACTGACCGACAGCTCCTATCGCACCATGATGGATTTGGAGGCGGCTACCGGTCTTACCGCTGAGGAAGTTTCGCTTGCGGTGGATCATCCACGCTCGCGTCTGCGACATTTGGGCACACGAGTGCGAGGATAGAATCAAGGCAACGCCAGTCGCGCAGCAGTCGATGAGCCAGCAACCGGTGGACATTCCAGCGCTGTTTGACCGCTACGAGTGGGGTTTTGAAACGGTCGAGGACGATATCTGGCGCAGTACGTTCGCCGACGAGCAGGACGAGGAGTTTGACCTTTATGTGGCGGCCGGAGAAGAGTATCTGCACTTTGCCGTCACGCCCCTTACTCCACTTCCCACGCCTGAGTGCAAAGAAAGGCTGACTTCACTTCTGCTGAACCTGAACCAGTCTATGCGCCTTGTGCGATTCGCTACAGACAGCGACGGCGATGTTTCTCTCCTGGCCGATCTGCCACTGGCCGCCCTGTCTTTCACCCTCTTTGCCGCGACAATGGACGCCCTTATCCATTACACCCGCGAATTGGCCGCCCCCCTGTCCCGGACTGCCACCGACCCTCACTTTGAAATGTCAGCCCCGTAGCCCAAGTCCTGCCCAGAGAAGGAGATCGCCATGGCCACTGCCTTCGCCGAACGCTGGAGGCCGATCGTGGAGGCGCTGGGTGTCAAGCGCCCGGGCGACATTGGTTGGATTCACGGCGCCAACAACACACAGGCCCTGCTTGGCGCCCTGTCCGACACGAATGTCCACTTCATCGAAGGGGACATCTCCGTTGTCGACGGAGAGATCATAATGGCCCATCCTCCTGTGATAGAGAGTGATCTGGGCTTTGAGGAGTGGTTGGACCTGACCGTCGACGCGGGGAAAGGCGCGAAACTCGACTTCAAGTCGCCTGAAGCGGTTACACACTGTCTGAACTACGCCAGGCAACACGCGCAAGGCAAGATTCCGTTGTGTGTCAATGCCGATATCTTAGAAGGCCCGGGCGGCGTCAAGCCCGTCTTCAAGCCAGAGGCGTTTATGGGCCAGTGCATTCGCAGTCTGCCACAGGCTTTTCTTTCACTCGGTTGGACCGTCGAAGAAGGAGGACTGGGCTATACGAAGGAAACAGTTGACGAAATGCTCACTCTGCTGGTCGAAGTTGAAGCGGCCGTTTCCTTGTGCTTCCATGCCGGATACTTGCGAAATGCGTGGGCGCGTTTGGAGGAGATCCTGGAGGAGACGGACTACACGTTCACCATCTGGGGCAGGATCGAAGATCAGGGGCTCCTATCATGGATTCGGGCCAACACCCCTCCCGGTCGTTGCTTCTACGACATACAGTGGAAGGATGGTACGCAGATTCATTTGACCTCTGAATGAGCCATGTGATTTGACGGGCGCGGGCAGGCTGCCGCCCTCAACGCCTGAGGGGCCAGGGAAGTACACCAACTCGTTCGGCCCAGGCGTTGTAAAGGCCGCCAAACTCCTCAACCTTCGGGCGGTTCTTCTCACTCAGATCGTTCAGTTCGGTCCGGTCGTCCTGCATGTCGTAGAGCTCCCACCGGCCTCCATGCTTGCTGACCAGTTTCCACTGCCCCAACCTGACGGCTCGATTGCCTTCGTGCTCCCAGAAAATGTGACCCTGCCGACTCCATTTTGCGCCACTCAGCAGGGGAAGAAAGCTCTCTCCTTCCAGAGGCAATACCGGCCGCCCATTGTGCTCATCAGGGTGGGCAATGCCGGCGGCGTCCTGGAGAGTTGGCAGGATATCGATGATGTGACAGGCCTCGTGCACGATCTGATTGGGTTGAATGGTTGAGGGCCAGTGGGCGATCAGGGGCGTGGAGATGCCACCCTCGTGAACCCAATGCTTGTACAGCCGGAAGGGCGCGTTGGAAGCGTTCGCCCAAGGGAGATCATAGCTCATAAAGGTATGAGGCCCGCCGGGAAGGAGGTCGGGATCGTTTCCGACCCGCATTGGTCTGCCATCCGGGGTCCAGTCGCTGTAACGGTCAACCCAGCCGTTCTCCGAGAGGAATTCTGCGCAACCTCCGTTATCGGAAAGGAAGAGTATAAGCGTGTTCTCGTAAGCCTGCGAAGCCCTTAGCGCAGCCAGAATGCGCCCGACTCCCTGGTCCATCCGGTCAATTTGCGCGGCATAGACTGCCATGCGCATGTCTTCCCAGTCCTGATTGCGGGCGTCCTCCCAAGGGGGCGCGGACTCGTCTCTAGGGGAGATCTGCCAGCGGCTGTCAAGAATTCCCAGCCCTTTCAGTTCCTCATGCCGGGCAGTACGCAGCGCGTCCCACCCTCCATTGCGATAGTGTCCTTCGTACTTGGCGATGTCTTGCGGCAGTGCGTGGAGGGGCCAGTGGGGGGCAGTGTAGGACACGTAGAGGAAGAAGGGGTCTTCGGTCTGCGAAGCTTCTTCGATCATCTTTACAGCCTGGTCGCTGATGGCGTCGGTGTAATAGTAGTCGCCGACCGCACCCCTCTGATCCTTCTGCCCCTCTTTCAGGCTCCCGGACTCCGTCCCTTGATTGACAAAAGCGTCGTCCTCCATCAGCGAGTAGGGCGCGAAAAAGCTGCCAGCGCCGTCCAGCGTACCGTAGTAGCGGTCAAACCCGCGCTGGCGAGGCGTAGGATGCCCCTCTTCTCCTGGCTGCCAGTCTTGCGGCCGGGTTGGGTCGTAGGCGCCGCCAACATGCCATTTGCCGGACATGAAGGTGCGATAGCCACCGCCCTTTAGTGCCTCAGCGATGGTCACAACGTCGTCGCGCAAGTATCCCTGGTATGCAGGCGAGCCGGTGTTTTCCATCATGTGGCCAATACCGGCCTGGTGGGGGTAGGCACCGGTGAGCATACAGGCTCGTGTGGGACAGCAACGAGCATAGTTGTACATCTGGGAGAACCGCATACCGCCGTGGGCCAGCTTGTCCAGGTTGGGCGTGCGGATTTCCGATCCATAGCAGCCGATATCGGAGAAGCCCATGTCGTCAACAAGGATGAGGACGAAATTCGGGCGCGATGTTGGAGTGTTCGCCATTTGAATCTCCGTAGAGCAGTTTTTGGGATTGAGGGGAGTTGAGAGAGCGGGCGCTTATACGACCCTGGATTGGGGTCCGGTCGGTACGGTCTTCCACTGAGAACTATTCTCAACCCAGTGCCAGGTGGGGCGTATGCTCCTGCACGTAGGGTTTGACAACCTCCAGACTCTGGCACATTACATCAATCGCCGTGTCGATTTCCTCTTCCGACATTGGCGTGGAGATAGCGTACTGGCATCTGGGCGCACTGAAGATGCCGCGATTCATCATTTCCAGGTGTAGCAGCTTAGGCAGGTCCAGCGCCTTCTCCTGCGCCGCCACGGCATCGCGGGCATTCCTTATCCTCCCGCGGCCCCAGTGAATGCGGATTATCGACCCCGTGCCAACGGCGCGTATCCCCACTCCGGTTGTTTGAAATGCTGCGTTCAGACCTTCTCTGAGCCGCTGACCCAGTTCGTTGACTCTTGCCACCTGACCGGCTCCGAAATCCTTCATGGTTGCCAGGCCGGCTGCCATCGTAATGTTGTTGCCGTTAAAGGTACCGTTATGGGGGATCGTCATGGGGTGGGTCGGGTCGAACGGCGCCATGATTTCTCTGCGTCCGCCGAACGCTGCCAGCGGCAGTCCGCCGCCGATAAACTTGGCGATGGAGGTCAGGTCAGGCGTCACACCGATCGTGGACTGAAAGCCACCGACATCCTGCCGAAACGTCATGATCTCGTCAAAGATCAGGAGTACGTCAAATTCGTCAGCCAACTGCCTGACACCTTGCAGGTACCCGGGCTCGGGTTCTACGCCGCCGCCGGCGCCGAGGGCGGGTTCCAGAATCACACCGGCGATGCTGTCGCCGTGTGCGGTCAGGAGGTCTCGCAGAGCATCGAGATCATTAAACTGCGCAACCAGCATTCCTTCCAGCGTCGATTCGGGCACGCCTCTACTCGAGAGCCTGGGCGTGGGAGGTCCCTCTTCAGTGGTGTCCGGCTGCATGTTCAGCTGTACGTAGTCGTGAGATCCATGATAACCGCCATCCATTTTGACGATGATGTCCTTGCCGGTGAATGCCCTCGCCGCGCGCATCGCCAGGAGGGTTGCTTCCGTACCGGAATTGCAGTAGCGAACGCTGTCAAAACTGGGCACGCGGCTGCAGAGCAATTCTGCGTGCAAGACTGTAACTTCTGCTGCGGACCCGAGCACGGTGCCACGGGCTGCCTGCTCCTGGATGGCGCTGACTGTTGCCGGGTGGCCGTGACCGTGAATCAAGGATGTGTAGTTGTTGAGAAAATCGATGTATTGATTCTCGTCGTAGTCAAAGAGAAAACACCCCTCCCCGTGCGTCATGTAGGCAGGGTGAGGCGTGTAATATGAAGCCGCCCTGGTGTCTCCGCCGGGCATGGACTCTCTGGCGCGCGCATTCCATTCGCCCGAGCCTCGCGTGCGCTGGAGAAAGGTCTGAGTGACCGAATTGGCGGCGTTCTGGGTCAGTTTGGAACTCACGGCAGACCTCCATGTAGGCCACTAATTGGCCACTGGCACTCGATTCTAGTCGTGCTGGGCGAAACGATTGGCGGCTGCCTCGTTGGCGTCGTGCACCAGGCGATCGGGAAACCAAAGAGGGCAGTCAAAAGGTCGAAATATGAAGTGGCACTCATTCACACGTGGGATTGTAGCATACAGTTTCGGCCGCAACAACGGGCTCCTGCTGAAACCGGGCTCCTTCCTTTTTGGCGGCGGCTTTCCTAATGTCGAGAGTTCGTTTGAAGCGTTAGAAAGGGACAAGGCCGACCTGGAACAACCGGGGAAGAACCGCCCCTCGCATGGTGAGTCAGGCTCAGGAGGACATGCGTTTTCATTCGATTCCCTGCGAGGCAACGCGCAGAATGCCGGCGCCGTCGTCCTCCGAGATATTTGACCTGTTTGTGATTGTTTCAATGAGTTACGACGTCAAGGAGGGAACAGAACTACGAAAGTCGCCGTCTTATTTTGTGGTTGGAAAGTTAGCAGCTTGGTTCTGTCATCGGGCCCAGGCAGCAAAGTCGGAATCGTTCTTATGCATGCAATCACAGGAAGTGAGGTGGAAAATGAGACGGCTCTTTAAGCCTTTGGTTCAAGGGACACTGGCCCTCATGCTGGCCGGTACTGCAACCCTTTCAAGTATCAGTGGTGCAGCCGCCAACGAGGTGCACGTTGTCCAACCGGGCGAAACTCTGAGCGAGATTGCCAACTACTATGGTACGACAGTAGCAGACCTGAGGAGGCTCAACAGCTTACATGACGCCAATTTCGTGTGGTACGGCCAGCGTCTCCTGGTCGATGGAGGTGGATCGGCAATCGGCGGTACGTTGGCCTCCGAAGGCTACCAGTTCTACCGCGTCCGGGCGGGCGACTCGCTATCCAATCTCGCACAGCGCCACGGACTAAGCGTATCAAAGCTGGCACAGATCAATGGCATGTCGCCCTTGCGCTGGTTATACAGCGGTCAAGTATTGCGATTGCCTGGTTCGCCGGCACCGGTTTCGCAATTTGGCGCGGGTACGCTGGCCAGCGCCGGAGTAAGAGCACCCGAAGATGCCCAGCGTTACACGGTAAGACCGGGCGACACGCTGACGCGTCTTGCGAAACGGCATGGTATCAGTCTGACGAGGCTCATGTCGATGAACGGCCTGTCGTCAGCAAGGTGGCTATACGTTGGTCAAGTATTGTTCGTTCCCGTGAAGCTTGAGGCCGCCGAGGTGGAGCCCGTCCAGCGATCGGTACCCCTGGCACCTGCAATGCAGCCTGTCCCGCCAGTAGCGGCCCTGCAGCCAGGGTTGGGTTTTGGCGCCATACATACGGTGCGGAACGGAGAGTTGCTCAAAGACATAGCGGGACACTATGGCGTCAACCATGCCGCAATAGCAAGGTTGAACAACTTGACAAACCGCAGTATTCTTGAAGAAGGTCAGGCGCTACGTATCCCAACAGAGAGTGCGCTCGAACTTCTGGAGGGGATGGAACAGAGACTGGACCAGGCCCGGTATCCAACGTCTTCGGAACGATGGATCGAAGTTGACCTGAGCGAACAGATGGCGATCGCCTATGAAGGTACCAGGCCCGTCAGAGCGTTCGTTGTCTCAACCGGAGTAGGGAATACACCCACGGTTCAAGGCACGTTCCGCATTTGGGCCAAGATCGCAATGCAGGATATGCGGGGCGGCAGCCACGCAGCGGGCACATATTATCATCTTCGGGACGTAAAGAACGTACAGTACTTTCATCGGAGCTACGGCTTTCACGGAACGTACTGGCATGACAACTTCGGCACACCCATGAGCCGAGGCTGCATCAACATGACGAATGAGGATGCCAAGTGGCTCTTCGACTGGGCTTCACCTACGGTCTACAATGATGACTGGCTGTTCAGTAACAACACCAATCCCGGCACACTGGTGATGGTCCATGAGTAGGAGACGGTTCAGCAGCTTCTTCCGCCGCGTGCGTCTACCCGCTGTGGCAGGAAAACCTGGGATTTCACTGGTGGTGGCCCTATTCTGTGGACTGGTGTTCACAGGGTGGGGCCACCCGATTACGGCAGCCGCCGCTGAAAGGCAATTGCCGTTTCCCCAGACACCTGTCGATGAGGGCAGGCAGGCAGGCCTGGACTTGCTACCTCCTCTTCCTTTCGCAGGCGCGACGATGGACCTGCCGCGCTTGCGAAGGGAACGGGAAGAGTTACTGGCCAGCGTCAATCAGGCACCACAGGCGGACAATACCGTATACACAGTTTCGCCGAGCGGTGTAACCGAACTCCATTTGGATGTGAGTCGGGCCCGTGACGGGGGAGAGCGTTGGATTGAAGTAAGTCTGAGTGACCAGATGCTATACGCCTGGGACGGCGACAAGCTGGTAAACGAATTCCAGATCTCATCCGGTGTTCTGGCATATCCCACTGTCACCGGCGTCTTTCGGATGTGGGCACGAACGCCATCACAGACAATGTCTGGCGGCGATCGAGCTTCCGGCACCTACTACAATTTGCCCAATGTACAGTGGGTACAGTATTTTTACGGCGAATTCGCGCTTCACGGGACGTACTGGCACAACAATTTCGGAACACCCATGAGCCACGGCTGCGTTAACCTGACGATTGAGGATGCCGAATGGCTATTCAACTGGACATTCCCCGAGTGGGACGGATCCGGGGGATGGATACGCACTACGGAGAGTGATGCCACTTTAGTGTGGGTCCACAGATAATGGCAACGAAGTCAAAAGCAAGAAGGAAGTCCCGGGCCAAGGGCGGCCGGCATTCTGAGAGGGGGGTAGGAGGGCGCCTGGCGCGGCCTTCCCGCCAGGAATTGCGAGAGGTTGCTGCAAAGAGGCGGTTCAGGCAGAATCTCTACGTGTATGGAGGCGGCGCCTTACTGGTTGCCATCGTGGCGCTGGTCATCTTTGTAAACATTCGCAATGCTGCGCCCGTAGGCGACGAAGAGTCGTGGCCCTCGCAAGGAAATACGCACATTCAACAAGGCAGCGCCTCTCCAATCGAGTACAACACCACACCTCCGACATCCGGTCCTCACTATCCGGGTTTGGCCCCCTGGAACATCTACAGTGAACCGATTCGCTATGAGCAGGTCGTGCACAACATGGAGGATGGGGGCGTAATAGTCTACTATCAGTGCGAAGAGGACTGCCCGGAACTAAGGGAGCAACTGGCGGGTGTGGTCCGGCCTTATGTCAACAGCGGACGGCACGTACTCATGATGCCTAATGATCCCAATTGGACCGGATTTGGATCACAGTCGGCTCACAAGGACATGGGGGCTCGCATCGCCCTGACAGCGTGGCAAAGGCTGGACAAGTTTGAAGAGTTTGACGAAGGCCGAATTCGCGCCTTCATTGAGAAATATGAGGGAATCGACCATCACGTGAGATAGTCGGCGTGAAGGCTTCGAACGTAGCCGGTTTCCGGCGGGAAAAAAGGCCCACGGCATATGCTGTGGGCCTCATCTTTTTCAGGACCGGCAAGTATCTTTCAAGACCGGTTAGGCTACTCCTCCTGGCCAAACAGTTCTTCCACCGGTACCAACTCCACTTCGCCGTCTTCCTGCTCCACGACTTTGTAGACCTGCTCAGCTATGTCGACCATAAGCACGCCGCTCAGGTGATCGATTTCGTGCTGGACGATGCGCGCCAGCCAGTCGTAGACTTTGATCCGACGAGATTTGCCGTGGCGGTCCTGGGCCTTGACGAGAACGTAAGTAGCACGATCCACTTCGGCGGCCAGACCGGGCAGACTCAAGCAGGCTTCGTGAGCGATCTCCGAGCCTTTTGCCTTGACTATCTCCGGGTTAATCATCTCGTAGCGTTGCATCGTCTCCTCTGGCCGCTCTTCATCTTCAGGATACTCGATGACGAAGATGCGCTGGTCCAGACCTATTTGCGGGGCGGCCAAACCGACGCCTTTTCCCTCACGCATCGTCTCCACCATGTTTTCGAGGAGCTGGTGAAGCCGGCGGTCGAAGATCCGTACGCGTTTCGCCGGCTGCCGCAGCAGTTCACCCTCTTCTTCCCAGATCGTCAGAATCCTAAGTTTTGCCATGTCAAGAATGTTTCAGGAGAGTGTCAGGCTACTTCTTGTCGGGAATGGAGGGCGCAAGCCGCGCGCAGGGGGGCGGGTACAGCCGGCGGCGTTCAGAGAGCCTCACAGCGGACGGGCGAGCGCCTCAAGGCCACACGTTCAGCGCTGAGAGATGATAATCATGGTCAAGCGACTGATGTTGACCAGACGCCCGCTCTCATCCTCGATGCGAATCTCCCACACGTGGGTGCGCCGACCGATGTGAATCGGGCGCACAGTTCCGAACACGTAGCCGCCCTGAACTGAACGCAGATGGTTGCCGTTAATGTCAAGGCCCACTGCGGTCAGGGAGCTCCGGTCAATCATCGCATTTGACGCCACGCTTCCCATCGTCTCGGCCAGCGCGATGGAGGCGCCCCCGTGCAGGAGTCCATAGGGCTGCACGGTTCGGCCGTCCACAGGCATACGGGCACACATAAAGTCAGCGCCAACCTCGGTAAACTCGATACCGAGGTTGGCGGCTAGCGTCCGCTCGCCCATCTTATTGATGGCGGCGACGGTCATTTCAGGATTGAACATCGTCCTATAGAGATTGCTTGCGTTTACTTCGCCATATTTCTCAGGGCGTGGAATATGGGTAAGGGACTCCAGTCGTTGCGAACGATACCCCACTGGGCCTTTTCAGTGCCGTCTGCGACCACACGGAAGTTCAGGTTCCACAAGAAGGCGGGGCCGACCCAGCCCCAGTTTCGCATCATCTGGAAGGCCTCAACGGTCCAGCGCGCCTGCTCGTCGAAGTCATTGTCGTTGGCGTAGCCGTAGCGGGGGTCGAATGCGCCGCCGGCGGCCCAGCCGAATTCGGTCGGCCAGATCGGGATATTGCCGGCTCCGTAGCGCAACGCCAGGTTGCGGTAGCCTTCCATCGTGCTGCGGAAGCTCCACGAGTGATGGGGGTTATCGCAGGCGCCGTTGAAGTGCTGATTGCCGGTCTGCTGGATGGCTTCACATGCGCTTTGCCAGACTGCGTTCGGAGGAACGTTGTAGCCGCTGGGGTGGGCACCGAAGCCATCTACATAGTTGGCCAGGCCCTGCTGCAACATGGCTTCGAAGTAGCGGAAGTCGTCCATTGCCAGAGAGCCATTGTCGCCGGCAGGGGTCAGTGCCCCGCTGATTACGTACATTGACGGGCAGGCGGCCTTGATCGCACCGTAGGAAGGTCGGAGCAGGGCCATGTACTCGCTGGGATTGATCGGGCGGTTGCCCCATTCGTAGTGCAGATTCTGCTCGTTCCAGACTTCGATAGCTTTCACGGACGAGCCGCAGTACTCACCAGCGAGCCGGCCCAGGAATCTGGCGAAGGTCTGGGGATCTGCGGGCGGGCCGCCGACCGTGCCGTCGTAACCCGACTCGCGTGACCAGTTAGGCGCGTTCACTACACTAAACAGCAAATTGAGTCCGCGTGCGTTGGCGGCGTTCACGAGTGGCCAGATATCGCCGAAGCCGTACTGGTTCTGTGTGGACTCAAAGACCTTCCACTCGATCTGCTGCTTCACCCAACCGAAGCCCAGCTCGCGGGTCTTGTCCATGGCGATGCCTTCCTGGCCGTTGTGGATCATGTGGGCCTGGACACCGTAGCCAAAGCCGATGCCGGGAAGTCTCGTTGCGGGGGCAGACGGAGCCGGTGCGGGAGCGGCGGACGGCGGCGCCGCCTCGGGCCGAGGCGGAATCTCGGACTCGGTGAACTTCTTCACGCCGACGAGCGAACCGACCAACTCGGTCAGGTCGCGGTAGATCCAGGCAGGCTCGCTTACGCCTGACACCTCGACCTGGAACCACTCTTCCCTGGGGCCTATGCCGGTAATCTTTACACGCGTGCCGGAGGTCAGTACGCTCAGGACAGGGTACTCGGTACCGGGGCCGCCGCGAACATTCAGATGGGTAGGCTGGCTAACTGCGAACGGACCTCCCGCGGCCGGTGGCTGGGGAGCGGGCTGCGGCTGGGTGGCTGTTCCCCCTCCTGACGGGGGGGTAGTCGACCCGCCCTGAGGAATCCAGATTCTTGTGCCCCAGAACAGTGTGTTCGCATTGGCGAGATTGTTGGCCTGCATAATTGCGGAGACGGTAGTGCCGTTATTGAAGGCGATGCGGCTGAGGGTATCGCCAAGCTGGACTTCGTACCAGAAACCTCCCGTCCTAGTCGCACCGCCGCCTGAGGTGCCGCCGCCTGCAGTGCCGCCGCCGCTGGTCCCTGAGCCGGGAATGCACAGGCTCTGGCCGATATAGACATAGGAAGTCACGGAGACCCCGTTGACCTGGGCAAGGTTCTGAATTGAGACCCCGTAGTTTACCGCGATGCCGGAAAGTGTTTGACCGGCTACAACGGTATGGGTCTGGTTACAGGTGCTGGGCTGCGAAGGGGCCGCCTGCTGGCCCGTTGTTGGAATCCGAAGCCGCTGGCCGACGTAAATCTGATTAGCATTCGCGATGTTGTTGGCGGTAACCAAAGCCTGGACTGTAACGCCATACCTGGCGGCAATAATGGAGAGGCTTTCGCCTGCCTGTACGACGTGCGTAGTGTACCCGGTTGCCTGGGGACTCACGCTGACCTGCTGAGAAGCTGCCGAGACCGTCTGCGGCAACAGTGAGAAAAGCATCATCGCCGCGACCGAAATGAGCCAGACACGCCGCGACGCCCTTAACTGAGAAATACCTGCACGCATATGAAACTCCTTGTTCAAATCCAACTTCATTCAAGAAGGAAAGTTTTCTTTCAGACTAATTATTCTGCATTGTTTGCGTATTGAAGTCAAGACGAAATCAGTTCTTCCATCAACGCAATGCCAACGCGAATGCCACGATAGAAGTTCTGCAGGTGCAGTTTTTCGTTTGGTACATGAAGATTGTCGTCCGGAAGGCCAAAGCCCATGAAAAGAATGGGGATGCCAAGCGATTCCTGCACAACCGTAGCTATCGGGATTGAGCCTCCCTCACGGCTGAAGACAGGCTCAGCGCCAAAGACACGGTGATAAGCCCGTGCCGCGGCCTGCATTTCGGACACATCAAGTGGTACTACCGTGGCAGGCGCGTGCTGGAGTGTGTTTACGGAGACCTCCACCGTTTGCGGTGCGATTTGTTGCAGAAACTGCTCAATCATAGGCCCAATCGCAGACGAATCCTGGTCGGGAACCAGGCGGCAACTTACTTTTGCACGGGCCTCAGCTGGAATGACAGTCTTGAAACCCTCGTCGATGAAGCCGCCCCACATTCCATTGATTTCCAGTGTGGGCCGCGCCCCGATCCTTTCTGTGACCGTATAGCCCTCTTCGCCCCAGGCCGCAGGCGCGCCGGTCTCCTGCAGTAGTTCTGCTTCTGCGTAGGGCACCCTTGCCAGCGCGGTCCGTTCATTCGAGGTCAAAGGCTGAACATTATTATAGAAGCCGGGAACTGCTACCCGGCCGGCGCTGTCATGGAGCGCTGCCAGGAGCTCGCTCAGGGCCTGGTTCGGGTTGTGAACCGCGCCGCCGAACATGCCGCTGTGGAGATCCTGAGCCGGTCCCCTTACACTTATTTCGCCGGCCCATATGCCCCGCAGCCCGTAGATGATCAGCGGCAGATCGGGCGCCAGGATGTGCGTGTCGGAGATGAGACATACATCGGCGGCGAGTTTTTCGGTCTCTGAGGGCAGGTAGTCGGCCAGGGCCTGGCTGCCGACTTCTTCTTCGCCTTCGACAAGGAATTTCACGTTGACCGGAAGGGCGCCTGACGTTGCCAGGAGCGCCTCGACCGCGGCGACATGGGCAAATAGCTGTCCTTTGTCGTCGGACGCCCCGCGGGCAAAAAGATCGTCTCCTCGTACAGATGGCTCGAAGGGCGGGGAATCCCACAGTTCCAGCGGGTCAACGGGCTGAACATCGTAATGGCCGTAGATGAGAACCGTTGGGGCGCCGTCTCCTGCATTCAGCCAGTCGCCATAGACGATTGGATGCCCGCCGGTGGGGATAGTTTCCACGTTTTGCAGGCCGGCTGACGTCAACTTTCTTGCCAGCCAGTCGGCGGCCCGCTCCACGTCTTCTTTGTGTTGCGGCAGAGTGCTAATGCTGGGAATGCGGAGCCAGTCGGCAAGTTCGTCGAGCTGGCCGCTTTGAGCGTTGCGCAGGTAAGTGTCCAGATTCGAGTCGAAAGTGGTGTTTTGGGAAGAATTCATGGGGAGGGAACTCCAGTGGCTCGCGGGGAGCCAGATTGACGCTCCATGGATTGTTGTGCGCTGATTGCTTCGCGTGGTCTGAAGGCGAAGCAGGTGCTCCCGTCAGCCGGGGAGTTCGACGATGACGTACTCCTGGTCGACGGAGACTTCGAAGGTTTCCGCGGTGTAGGGGCCCGGCTGATAAGTTGAGGGGATTTCGTCTGCGGTTGCGATTTCTACATCGTAGGCGCGAGTTCGAACTGAGGCGGGATCCACCCATGACTGGCCGGTGGTTACGTCGTACTCCCAGCCATGCCAGGGGCAGCGCAGTATCTCGCCCCGCCTCTCGTACCGGTATTCGCCACCGGGCTTATCGGCCATCACGAAGCCAGTGAGTCTGCCTTCACAGAGGGGACCGCCCTGGTGCGGGCAGATGTTGCGGAGGGCATAGAACTCGCCTTTGATGTTGAAGACTCCGATGGAGCGGCCGCCGATTTCGACGATCTTGCGTTCTCCGGGCGGGATCTCTTTTACGGTGGCGACGACGTGTTTTGCCATATCTCAACTCTAAAGCTTGTACAGTTCGCGGGCGTTTTCCGCCATGAACTTCCGCCGGCGGTCTTTGTCCAGAGGAACGGGAAAGGCGCGATCAGGGGCGTCAAAGTCCCAGTGAGGATAGTCGGTTGCGAAAAGCAGGCGGTCGTCCATGTCCATTTGGCCCAGCAGCTGGCGGAACTGTTCCGGTTTGAACGGCTCCTCCATCGGTTGCGTGCTGACCCAGAAGTGCCTCCGGAAGAGATCAGAAGGGGGCTCGGTGACGTGGGGCACTTCGCCGCCCAGTTTACGCCAGGCACTGTCCATGCGCCACAGCATTGGAGGAATCCAGGCGAAACCGCCTTCAATCAACACGAATTTGAGTGTAGGGAACTCCTGGAAGACACCCTCAAAGATGAGGCTGATAACCTGCGACTGGAAGGTCTGGGGCATGCCGCCGTGATCTTCGATGTAGTGGTTGGGGTAGCCCGAGCCTGTGATTGGAACGCCGCCGGCGCCACCGAAATGAATGGCGATGGGCACGTCATGGCGACTGGCAGCCTCATACATGGGCCAGTATTTGCGCCGGCCTAGGGGTTCCTTGGTGCGGGCGATGAGCAGTGCGTGGACGAAGCCAGGGTGACTGCCCCACCTGTCGATCTCGGCGGCAGACAGTTCGCCGTCTTCCCAGGGGACGATGATTGAGGCACGCAGGCGCGGGTCGGGATCCAGCCATTCAGCGAGCTGCCAATCATTGGTCGCCCTGGCGAAAGCGGCGCCGAAGGCCAGGTTGCGTTGCTCACCTGCGCCGACGAGAGGGTTGAGAACACCGACTTCGATGTTCCACCTATCAAGGAGCTGCTCCTGCAGAAGTGGCAGATTGGACCCAGGCGGAGTTCCGTCTTCCGGCCAGGCGTCGTGGCGGGCGGCGTTGGGCATTGCCCGCGGATAGTGTGAGCCGTCGAAGCCCCGGGATCCGAAGGTCCTGTGATAGTCCTGCCAGTGCGGTTCCAAATAGGAACGCAGTATGTCATTCGTTGGGAAGTAGATATGGATGTCGGTGTCGACGATGGCCGAGTCCTGGGGCGCACGATAGCGGCCCCCCTGGTGAAGGGAGGCAACAGGACCTGCTGCATCATGACCGTTTTTCCGGTCTTTCGTTACGGCGCCGCGCTCAGAAGTGGCAGTCGAATCGAACTGGGCAGTCATGGTAGTCCTCCTGTGCTGTCAGCTGGGGCGAGATGGCAGGCCTGAGAGAGGGCCAGGGTCTCACCGCCATGAGGTCCTGGTCACAGCCGGTAAAAGGCACGTGCATTCGCACTGCAGATTTTTTCTCGCTGATCCGCCGTCAGCAGGTCGAGAAGAATGTCATGGTTGTCGTGGCGATGAGGATAGTCACTGGCGTACATGAGCAGATCTTCGGCGCCGCACTGGTCGAGAATTTGCGCGAGATGCAGGGGATTGGGCGGCGCGTCCAAGGGTTGAATGGTGAATCGCAAATGTGTACGCATGTATTCGGAAGGAGGGCGGCGGACATAGGGCGTATTGTGGCGCAGGCCCTTCCACTCTTTGTCGATGCGCCACATCAGGGAAGGAAGCCAGGTAAATCCCCCTTCTATGAGCGCCACCCGCAGAGAGGGAAAACGTTCGAAAGCGCCTTCGCATACCAGGCTGATGACCTGGGACTGAAAGACTTGCGCCATGTTGGCGTAGTCTTCGATGAAATAGGAGGGCCAGCCGGTCGGAGTGGGGGGATGGCCGGGTGCACCGCCGTAATGGATACCGAGCGCCAGGTCATGTTTGACGGCGGCCGCGTAGATTGGGTCATAGCGGCGATTGCCGTAAGGCGCCTCGGCGCGCACGGGCAGAATTACCTGCACGAAGCCAGGGTGATCGCCCCATCTGTCGACTTCCTTTGCGGCCAAGGGCGGGCTGTGGCTCGGTACGACGATGGACGCCCGCAAGCGGGGCTCTTTTTCGAGCCAGTGCTCCACTTGCCACTGGTTGACGGCCGCGGCCAGAGAGGCTGCGAGGTCCTCGTTGCGCACACTCTGGACGCGGTAGGCACAGTTCAGAATGCCGATTTCAACGTCCTTCAGTGCGCGGTCCTGCACTTCGGTCAGGTCGGGTTTCGGGCTACTGTCCTCGCGGGCAGCGGTGGGTACGCTGTCGGGATAGTCGGCTGCGTCGGGGCCGTTGAAGGCCGACTCGCGGCAGTAGTCGAGCCAGTGATCCGGCAGGTAGGGATACAAGGTCTCAAGCGCCGGGATTTCGTTATGGATGTCGCAGTCGATTCGGGTCGATTCGGACATCGGAGATTTCAGGCTGGAATCGGTTCAAAAATATGCAGAGAATATCGTACTCGAAATTCAGTGCGCGGGCAATTTGGTGATCTGACCCCGCGGCTCAGCCGGCCGGAAGGCCCCACTGGGCGCGCGCCGTTTCGATGGGAATAAGGTCCCTTATACCGTGGACGATGTGACCCGGGCCGCCCGCGACCCAGCGTTCGTCGGCCGGATCGCTGGCAGGTTGGAAGCGCACGTCGCAGCTCAGACGAAATCGGTTTGTCAGGTTGGTTGTAGAGGCATGCATCGTGTGCATACCGAACAGGATTACGTCGCCCATAAAGAATTCACCTGTCTGCCATTCACCGCCGAATTTTTCTACAATCTCCATTGGATCCTTCGTGAACCAGCCGTCAATACCGTCCCTGTCCACGTCCATACGACCGTAGGTATCGCGAATGCGCGCGAAGCTGGGCAAGTTATGTGAGCCTTTACAGACCGCGAGCGTTCCGTGGTCGACGGTCGTGTCGCCCAGCGGAATCCAGACGGTGTGGAGGTTGCCAGAGCCCCGGCCCATATAGACGAAGTCATAGTGGGCGCCGGTATACTGTTCATTGCCGACGGCGCGCAGCCACTTGTAGTCGAATGTGAGGGCGGGCTCGCCAAAGTAGGCGGCGAAGAAGTCGAAGAGCTCGGTGGCCTGGATGACGGACAGGACGTCCTCGTGGTAAGCAATCCGTCTCATCTTGGCGCCGCGCCCACCCCTGGGCATCACACCTTCGAGAATTGGGGCATCGGGAGTCAGGACATTCTGTTCGTGCATGTGGTGCAAAATGGTCGCCCGCGCCTGTTTCACCTTTTCACGGTCTATCAGTCCGCGCAAAAGAAGATAGCCGTCTTCAGCCATTTGAGCGTGCAGGGCCTGCATGTCGGGCAAGAGGTGCTGGCTTTCCTGCAGTGTGCCCAAGGTTCCGTTGGGGTAGGTCGTGTTCCGGTAGCCAAAGCGAATTTTCATTTTTGGATCCTAATCGGTTCCCAGAACTCGGATATTCTGAAGCAGTTGAGCAGATATCCTGGGCTCAGAGCCTATTGCTGGATACGCATTCGGAAATGCCTTGCTGCGGGCCCGCGCACAATGCCCCAGACGCTCATCCCCAGGGCCACGCCAACGAGCGCCATTGCGACGAATGCGACGTCGCGCAGGGCGGCAGTTTGCGCTGCTGCGGCGGCTTCGGTCACGTCTCCGGTGAGAGTTGGGCCGGCATAGGTATAAACCCGGCTTGCCCAAAGCGCCCCCAGGGCGGCAACGCCAGACGTATTCCCCAACGTCCGGCAAATCACGTTGACGCCACTGACGACTCCCAGTCTTTCTCTGGGTACTGAGCCCATCACTGCGCTATTGTTGGGGGACTGAAAGACGCCCATTCCCAGGCCCAATGGTAAGACTCTCAAGACGTAGCCCAGCATCGAGGTTTCGGCGGTCAGCGTGCTGACAGTGTAGCAGCCGTATGCCAGGATTACCAATCCCGCTGTGGCGATCAGTCGATAGCCGAAGCGATCTGAAAGCATGCCAGAAACGGGCGAGGCCAGGCCGAAAAAGAACGCCGTAGCTGTCAACAGTAGCCCGACAACTGTAGGGTCCAGATTCAGAAGGTTGGTCAGATAGAAAGGGAAGAGAAGCGAAATGCCGCCAGTAACGATGAAACTGATCAACCGCATAGATAGATTGAGGTTGAAAAGGGAGTTACGAAATAAAGACAGATCGAGGAGCGGCTGGTTTGCGCTCAGGCCTGTACGGATGAACAGTACAAGCATCAGCAGAGAGAGAGCCAAGAGGCCCAACATGGCAGGGGACTGAAAGCCAATCCGCTCGCCGAAGGTGAGGAACAGCATGAGCGCCAGCAGAAAGGTAGAGAAGGTTTGGAAGCCGAACCAGTCGAATTCCTGTCTCCCGGCAGGGTGGGGATCGGGCAGATAGCGCCACGCCAGAATGAAACTAATGCAGCCCACAGGAGGACCAACGAAGAAAATCCAGCGCCACGAGAGATATTCGAGGAGAGCGCCCCCCAAGATGGGGCCCACAATAGCACCGACCGAGACGGTGGCGCTGAAGAGGCCGAGAGCTTTGCCGCGTTCGGAGGCTGGGAACGTTTCGGTCACGATTCCCATACTCAGGGCAGTTGCAAATGCGCCGCCGATGGCCTGAAGGACACGGAAAAACAGCAGAACCTGGATATTGGGAGCGAGCCCAGCGAGTACAGAGCTGATGGCAAATGCGATGGTGCCGCTGAGGAAGATGGGCTTCTTACCCACCATATCTCCCAGCCTGCCCACGCCCAGCATGATCGCTGTTTGCGTGAGAGAAAAGGAGAGCACGACCCACTGGACGAGCGCAAAGTCGACGTCAAATTCGGTTATGAGGGCCGGCAACACGACCCTGACGACGCCGCCGTCGAAAGAGGCGAGAAAGATTCCTGAACCGAGCGCGGCGAAGATATGCCACTTGCGCTCGGCGAAGAGTTGCTCAGTAGACCTTGCCATCGCGTGCGGGAGACCACACCTTTTGGGTAGGATGACCTGAAGGGACCGAAGGCCGCAGCCAGGCGGATCAGTCGGAAGGTAACAAGGCGAAATTGCTGTTTGCCCGCGGACTTCGCTTGACAATCAACGACGCGAAACGGTTTGGCGGGCGGGTTTCACAGATGCGGATTCCGGACGCGGCAGGAAGACCAGAGATTTGCCGGCGCACGGCCTGGTCAGAGTCCTTCCTGGACTCTCTGTAGCGGGGCCCGGGCTTCCAGAATCCCCCAGGCGCTCAAAATGAGCGCAACTGCGACAATTGCGAGTGCAACATAGGTGACGTCGCGCAGACCGGCAATCTGGACGGCGGCTGCTGCTTCGGTGACACCACCAATGTAGTCCGGCCCTGCATGTGCGGTAACACGGCTGGCCCAGAGTGCACCCAGGGCCGCGATGCCGGATGTACGCCCCAAAGTGCGAGCGATGACGTTGATGCCGCTGGCGACGCCGAGACGTTCGCGAGGAACAGAGCCCATTACGGCACTGTTGTTTGGGGATTGAAACAGCCCCATGCCAAGACCCAAGGTGGACACTCGCACAACGTAGCCGAAAATCGACGTGTCAGCGCTGAGCGTGCTCACAGCGTAGCAGCCGAAGGCCATCAGAACCAGTCCTGCGCCAGCGATTCTCCTGTAGCCGAATCGATCAGAAAGGATGCCTGCGATCGGGGAGGCGATTCCAAACGAGATCCACGACGTAGTCAGAAGCAGACCCACGACTACGGGCTCCATCCGCAGCATATTGGACAGGTAGAACGGTAGAAGCAGGTAAACGCCTCCAAGCACAATAAAGCTGATGAGGCGCATGGAAAGATTAAGGCTGAACTGTGCGTTCCTGAAGATGGCCAGGTTGAGGAGTGGGTCCTTCACGCGTCGCTCTGTCCGCATGAAAAAGGCGAAGGCCAACAGTGAGAGTGCAAACATTCCCATCATGGCAGGAGAGCGGTATCCGGCGCGCTGACCGAAAGTCAGAAATAGCATGAGGGTCAACAGGCAGGCAGCCAGAGAAGCCGCGCCGGTCCAGTCGAAGCGCTGGCGGCCGCTGGAGACGGAAGCCGGCATGTAGCGCCACGCAAGGTAGAAGCTGACGCAACTTATTGGAATACCAATGAAAAAAATCCAGCGCCACGACAAGAGTTCCAACAGTACACCGCCCAGGAAGGGCCCGGCTATACCGCCCAGGGAGACACTGGCGCTGAACACGCCGAGCGCTTTGCCGCGTTCGGAAGCGGGGAAGATTTCTGTCAAGATACCCATGCTGAGCGCGGTTGCGAAGGCACCGCCGACGGCCTGAATAACTCGAAAAAGGAGAAGGAGCTCGATATTCGGCGCCAGCCCGGCGAGGACGGAACCGACCATAAATGCCACGGTCCCGCCGAGAAACACCGGCCTTTTTCCAATCATGTCTCCCAGCCTTCCCACACTCAGAACGATCGCAGTTTTCGTAAGTGTAAAGGAAAGGACAACCCACTGAACGAGCGTGAAGCTGACCTGAAGTTCGGTCACCAAGGTGGGGAGTATGACGGCAACAATGCTGATTTCCATGGAGTCCAAGAAGACGCCGGTGCCGAGGGCGGCAAAGATGAGCCACCTGTGCCTGGGAGTAAGAGTGTCAGCAAGATTTGTCATGAATCAGAGAATTATCGCAGGGTCATACTTCGGTCGCTGGCGGGGCTGTATCCCGGCCAGAGAGGGCTGGGCTGCGCAGACGCGAAGGTATGCATTTGAGCCGCTTAAGGTAAAGCCCGTACCGGGCGTGACGACGTACGGGAATGCAGCGTTTCCCACGCTATCAAAGCCAAGGTGACGCCGACCAGGGCTAAAGCGGCGTAGGAGACGCTCTGAAGTGCAGCGATCTGGGCAGCAGGTGCGGCCTCGGTGACCACGCCGCTGGATTCCGGACCGGCTTTGACCTGCACGCGGTGGGCCCAGAGGGTACCCAGTACGGCCACGCCGGCGGCGCGTCCTAAGAAGCGTCCAATCGTGTTGGTGCCGCTGGCAATACCGAGCCGCTCGAGTGGAACGGAGCCCATAACCCCGCTGTTTGTAGGCGAATGCGAGATCCCAAAACCAAGGGCTACAGGCGCGACACGCAGAATAAAGTCCAGAGCCGAACTTGCCGCGGTGAGCGTGCCGACAGTGTAGCAGCCCAGGGCAAGAACGAACAAGCCCACGCCGGCAACCGGGCGAAACCCGAATCGATCGGAAAGGGTGCCGGAAACGAGCACGGCCACGCCGAAGCAGACCCAGAAGGCTGTGAGGAGCAGGCCGGCTTGCAAGGGCTCAATCTGGAGGATATTCACCAGATAGAAGGGAAAAAGAAACCACAGACCACCAATCGTGATGTTGGTGAGGATCCGAATCGACAGGTTTACATTGAATTGCGGGCTCCTGAAAAGGGACAGATCGAGAAGTGGTTCCTTTACCCGCGCCTCGTTGCGGACGAATTGCCAAAATGAGTAGATTGAGACGGCGAACAAAGCCAGCATGGTAGGAGAACGGAAGCCAAGGCTGTTGCCGAAGGTCAGGTAGAGCATGAGTGTCAGGAGACCTATAAACAGCAAAAAAGAGCCTTCCCAGTCAAATCTCTGCCGGCCAGTTGGGCGAGACGCAGGCAGATAGCGCCAGGCCAGTATGAGGCTGATCAGGCTGAATGGTTGAGCTGCGAAGAAGATCCAGCGCCACGATAGAGCGCCAAATATGAAGCCCCCCATCATGGGCCCGAGGATACTGCCAGCCGCGAAGATGGCACCGAATACGCCCAACGCTTTGCCCCGCTCTGCAGGGGGGAAGGTCTCGATCACGATGCCATAGTTCAGAGCGATTGCGAATGCCGCGCCCACTGCCTGCAGCACGCGAAAGAAAATCAGCAGTTCGATTGTTGGCGCGAGACCGGGGAGGATCGAGGTGACCATAAAGGCGATAGTGCCGCCGATGAAGACAGGTCGCTTGCCGAGCATATCGCCCAATCGACCCACTATGGGCATAACCGAGACTTGGACAAGCGTGTACGACAAGAGCACCCACTGACCGGTGGCAAAGTTGATTCTGAATTCGCTCACGATACCGGGCAGTACGACGGCTGCGGAATTGAAGATAAGAGAAGCCATAAAGATTACGCCGGCCAGCGCGGCCAGAATCCGCCATTTGTGCTCGTTAGAAGTCGTGTCCAAGGACTGTACCTCAATTCTTGAGAGAGGAGATGGTCCAGGCCGCTCAGGGCTGGGAGGCCTCACCCGGGCCGGGCTAATCCGTTTGAGCTGCGCGACGGGTGATTGTCAGTAAGCTGCCCGGCTGAAGGGCTCGACCATCTATCAGCGAGAGGACGCGGTCCGGCCAGCGCACTTCCAGGGCGATGATTCTACTTTCGAGGGGCATACCAAAGTGTTGGCGGGCGCTGCGGCCGGAGAGGTAGCCGCCGGCAGCGTGCACGCTGCGGCGATAGATACCGGTCGAAGTATGGAGGAGCAGTTCGGCGCCCAACGCGCGCGTGTTGCCGCTGCCGAGGTGGCGCAGATCCACGAGCAGGGACTGCCCGCTACAGAGCCGGTTCTCAAACATTTGAGACGGGGAGCGCAGGTTGTTTATCAGAACATCCAGGTCGCCGTCGCCGTCAAAGTCGGCCATGCTCATGCCGCGGCCTCCGGCGGTGCTGTTGAGTTTCCATTCGGGCGCGGGCGTGAAGCGGTTGCCGCCGTCGTTGCGATAGGCCTGGTTTTCCTCGACCAGCTCATCGCCGGGCAGGTGGCGGAAGATCTCCATGGCGGTCATGCCGTTGACGACGTAGAGATCGAGGAGGCCATCCTGGTCGATGTCGCCAAACTGGGCGGACCAACTCCAGCCGCTGAAGGGGATGCGCCAGGACTCGGCCTGGTCGGACCAGTCATCGCCCTGCCATTCCTGGAGGACGTTGGCCATGACCTGGGGGGCGTCGTCGGGGTTGGGGGGAGGCATTGTCTCCATTACGGGCAGCCACTGACGCATGATTTCGGGTTCTTCTGAGTAGGGGTGCATGTCGGCGGCGAAGAGCTCCAGTTGGCCGTCGTTGTCGATGTCGCCGCTGTCGAAGCTCATGGTGCTAAAGGTTGTGGTGGCGAACGGGTCGGATGCGAGCCAGCTGCCGTCGCGCTGGTTGAGGAAGACGGCGTCGTGCAGGTCAAAGTCGTTGCCCACGAGGATGTCGAGGCGGCGGTCGCCATTCAGATCCTGCAGTTGCAGCGCCAGACCCTGGGCGCGGGAGGCCAGGCGTGTTGGAAGAAATCGTCCATTTCCGTTTTCATAGATGAAGACGCCGTTCTGATCGGTTGCGTCCAAGGCGCGGCGTCCCATCTGCTTTTCCAGCGAGGCGTCGTAGGAGGCAGTCACCAGATCGAGGTCGCCGTCCCTGTCCAGATCGCCCCACTGCAACGAGTAGGCAAGGCCGGTGACGCCCCGTAATCGCACCGGCTCCTGTTCGTCTGTGAACGGGGCGGAGTTGTCCTCGGCACCCTGGTTGTGCCAGTAGAGGAGTGTTCCTGAGCGGCTGGTGGCGGTGATATCGAGCCAGCCGTCGCCGTCCACGTCGACAAGCGCGAGGCCGCGCAGGCTGCCGTCGAGCAGGAGCTGCGGGTGGAATTGCCAGTTTCCTTCGTTCCAGAAGATCTGGTTGGGACCTAGCAGATTGGCGAGGATGAAATCTTCGTCGCCATCGTTGTCGAGGTCGCCGACGGCTAGGCCGGCCCCGTTGCTGGTGAAGTAGGTGACGCGTTCGAAAGCGGTGCCGGTGACGTGGGGGAGTTTGTGTTCGACGAAGCCGCCGGTGCAAGGGCGAGATTGCGCGGTGGAGGCTGTGCGGAGATTCAATGGGTTTACTGTGATGCTGAGTGAGTCTGAGAGCGCACTGTAGGAAGTCGAGCCTTGCAGTTTGTCAAAGCCGAAACCGGCCGAACAGGCGCAGAGGAGAAGTGCTGAGACAAGAATGGCAGGAAGGAAAGTGCGCATGTTGGCCGCCCTTACTTTCTAGCCCTTCATTCCCGTCAGCGAAATTCCTTCGATGAAAGTACGCTGCGCGAAGAAGAAGGTTACGATAATTGGGAGGGCGACGAGCGTACTCACGGCCATCAGGTAGGGGATGCCGTTGCTGAAATTGCCCACGTCGTTGGCACGTCGTGACAGTTGTTCGATACCCAGTGCGAGAGGGTAGCGATTCTCGTCCCGCAGGTAGATCAGCGGACCCAGATAGTCGTTCCAGGCCCAAAGGAATCGGAAGAGAGCGACGACGGCCAGGGCCGGTTTGGTGAGTGGGAGGATGATGCGGAAGAGAATGCCAAATTCGCTAGCGCCATCGATGCGGGCGGCGTCTGAAAGTTCTTCGGGAAGGGTCATGAAGAACTGACGCAGCAGGAATACGATGTATGGATGGCTGAACAGGGCGGGTACAACCAGAGGGCGGTAAGTGTCCAGCCAGCCCAGCCACTTAAATGTGATAAAGAGCGGGACCATGGTCACTGCCCAGGGCAGCATCATGGTCATGACCACCAGCCAGAATATTGTATCCCGCCCCGGCCAGCGGATGCGAGAGAAGCCATAGGCAACGATTGTGGACGAGAGTACAGTAAAGGCAACGGCAGGTACGGTATAGAAGACAACCGAGTTTACGGCGTACTGTGTAAAGGGCAGAATCTGCCAGCCTTCGATGAAGTTTTGGGGATGGATAGGAAAAGGCAACAGGATTGGGGGCATGGTGTAGACTTGCGGGTCCACCTTTAGCGCCGAGCTGATCATCCAGTAAAGAGGAAAGGCGAAGCTGAGGGTGAGAGGTATCAGCACCGCATACTTGATGACTTCAAGCAGGACCGTCTGCCAGCGATTGCCCGTGTCAGGGTAATTACGCGGCACCGGCCTTGTTTGGCTCTCCGATGCGATGGTGGTCATTTCTCGCCCCCGTAATAGACCCAGCGGGCCGAAGACTTGAAAATGATGAGTGAGAAAACTACGATAATCAGGAACAGTATCCAGGCTAAGGCGGACGCCTTGCCCATTCTCAGGTATTCGAAGGCATTACGATAGAGATGAATCAGATAGAATTCTGTCGAGTTCATGGGGCCGCCCTCGGTAAGAAGCCAGGGGACGGTAAACTCCTGGAAGGCGACAATCAACCCCATTATCAGATTGAACAGGATAATTGGTGAGGTCAGTGGAATGGTGACGTTGCGAAATTTGTGCCACAGATTGGCCCCGTCTACGGTTGCGGCCTCGTAGAGAGAGCGTGGGACATCCTGCAGCGCAGCCAGGAAGATGACAACTGCAGCCCCTTGTGCCCATATCGCGACGAGGATCAGTGAGGGCTTGGCCCAGCCCGGGTTGGAGAGAAAAGGGATGATAGGCAGGCCGAAATAGCGAAGCACACCGTTGATGGCGCCATATTGAACGTTCATCAGGAACTGCCACACCATCGCCGATGCCACGGCGGGAACGATTGACGGGACGTAGATCACGCTGCGGAAGAAGGAGCGGGCAACGATCTTGGAGTTCAACATGTTGGCAATAATGAAAGCCGCTCCGACGCCGAAGGGAACGCTGAGCCCCACATAGAAGAGGGTATTGTACATGACGTTCCAGAAATGCGGATCGTCAAAGAAGAGGGTCAAATAGTTTTTGGCCCCAAGGAAGACGGGGGGTCGAAGCAGATCGTAGCGGGTGAGACTGTAGTACAGCGAAGACAACAGAGGATAGATTGTAAAGAGAAGAAAACCCAGAGCCCAAGGTGAGACGAACAGCAGCCCCAGACGCAGGTTGCGCCACTCCTGCGGCGTGTAACGACTGACCTTTTCTGTGCTGGCTGCCATACGGGATTCCTTCTCTTTTCTAAGCATTCAGCGGCCAGACCTGTTGGGTCTGGCCGCCAAGCTGTGAGAGTTAGAGACCTTGGGCTTCCCACTCGTCTTCGGCGCGTTTCTGCAACTCTGTCACTGCCTCTTGGGGGGTAATCAAGTCACGGTAGACTTGCTCGCGAAGATCCCAAAGTTGCGTATTAACGAACCAGTGGATCGGCGAACGACGACCCACGATCCAGTCGGTCACTTCCTCGATGTTGTCAATGTAGAAACGTAGTCCGGGGAAGGTGTCTGCATCGATCGTGGGCAACCATGACTGGATGCCCATAATCCAGCCGACTTCATGGAAAATGATATTGAGCGGCTCTTCGGTGTGGAGGAATTCGGCAACTTTGAATATTCCATCCGGGTTTTTGCCGTCGCGGTAGATCTGTACCATATGGGGACCGGTAGCCATGATCTTTGCGCCCTCGCGGAAGGCGGGTACGGGCGCCCAAGTGGCCCGATTGTGGACAGCCACCTCCGGCTTCTGGATTGTAGTCTCGCCAGCGTGCCAATAACCTTCAATAATCATGGATTGGACTTCGGCGTTGAAGGCTGCCCCCCAAGTGCCCTGCCCTTCGACGGAGCGGAGTCCGGCAAAGTTGTCGGGGCCAATGAAGCGGAAGAATTCGGCCTGCGTTTCGATGCCTTGAGCCATCAACTCGTGGTCAAGGTGGAAGGTCTGTTCTTCGTCATTCCACCAGGTGTGACCATAAGAGGTAGCAATAAAGTCGGGTTCACCGGCCATGGCGTCAATGGGGTCAAGACCGATGCGGAGGACGTTACCGCCGTCGTCAAACTGTGAGAGCTCCTTGTGCCATTCCATGACGCCTTCCCATGTCAACGGCGGGTTGTCGGGGTCGAGGCCGGCCTCTTCAACGTGCTGGGCATTGTAGTTCAACCCATACCAGAGGAATGACTCGATGGAAGGTACGCCGATGAGATCGGCACCGTAGAATCCTCCCTGCCAGACGGCGTCGACCACTTCGTTCGGGTCGATGATCTCACTGGAGTCCACCATATCGTTGACCGGTAGACAAACGCCGCGGGACCAAAGGCCGGGATAGTCCATGTTGGAGCCACCATCCGGAGGATCTCCGGCTGCCAGCGCGGTCAGAACGGCCTCATTGTTGGTACTGCCGCGATAGTCCAAGGTTGTGTTTTCGCCGATATGCGCCTGAAAGCTTTCGAGTTGGGAGATTGACTCCACAGCGGGGTCAAGATTGCCCCAGGCATACCACCAGGAGATGGTCTGGGGTTCGCTTGCGGCGGAATCGTCTCCGCCCGAGGCCGGGGCAGCTGCCGGCGCTGCGCAAGCGGCCAAGGCGGCGCTGCCGGCTACAAGCCCGGAAGTCCGCAGAAAGTTTCGGCGGCTAATTGTTCGTCTTTTCATGCAATTTTCCTCCTTGAGATGGATAGCTGAGAGAATCTTTCTTGTTATTTGTAATGGCTGGAATGCTTTGGCCATTCAGCCAAGGATGCTCTCTTTGTCAGGACAGAGCCAACACTCCGTCCCTGGGACGCAACCATTCAGCTGCAGGTACACCGACTTGCAGCAGCAATGCGTCCCTGGAGCTTGCCGTCCGCTGTGTAAAGGGGACACACGATTGAGACGGGCAATTGGAGAGACTCCCAGGCAGGTGGGGCCCTTCTGGCACTGGGTCTGAGCCGGGCTCGAATGCCAGGCGATGCTGAGTCCAAGGGATTATATCAGATTGCGACTCTGTGACGAAAAATTCGAGTGCTTCAAGGCAATCAGCCTCAAAAGCGACAGCCTAATCCGCCTGCTTTCGAGTCCGACGCTGGGTTGCCGTTCTCGATTGATGCAGCATGAACTGGGCTTGTACAGATGCGAGACAGTTGGCCGCGAGTTGGCCAGTTCTGTGTCAACAGATTTCGCGCCATGTCTACATAGAGTCGCGCTAAGTCGACAAATGTCGCGCCAAAACGGGTTTTTTCTGAATATAGCTGAATTACTTTGCAGATGGTTCCTCGCTGTCTCTGATCAACTGGGGCGGCAAGGTTTTCGCCAGATTTTTGAACTATAGCGGCCCTCATTCCCTTTCAGGTTTTCAATTGGCCAGGGTCATGGCCTGCAAGGGCCAGCGCCGATGCCACAGCTTAAAATTGGCCACTATTGTAGCACACGAAGGTCAACTACAAGGGGCGCCATTACGATTTGGACAGAGCACTTGCTTCTTCTTGGGAGAGAACATTCGGGAGATGGGCAGTTTTCCAACCGGCTTTCTTGCGTCAGATTCATCTTGATGTTGAGGCACAGGCTCTTGTCTGCATGTTGGACGAGAGTTTACGAGCGTTTACGAGCGTTTTGGGGTTGTCCGACAACCAGTTTACGGGATTGGCGTGACGGACCTAAACAGAGGCTTCGCTTGTCAGGTAGTCTCGTGTGAGCGTTGGACGAGAGTTTGCGAGCGTTTGCGGGCAATCTGAACTGCACCATACGCAAGTTGTGTGATTGGCAGAGACAAAGTTCTGCCGAGGTTTGAGAGCTTATCGCTAGATTCTTTAAGCGCGAACTCGTCTTTGAACCCATTGAAGGTCATTTTGACGACGCATCCGGGGCAAAGAAGGTTGTTATCGAGGGTAAAGCTGGCGAGCTTTTCAGTGATTTCGTATCTGCACTCAGGGCACTAAGGCGAGACTTTCTCTCGCATAATGTCGAAGCTAGTCGTGTTGATTGGTCCTCTCTACTGCCATCGGCTTTCGCAGTAGGAGGATAGGAATCAGGCAGAGCATGGATATAGCGAATGCGCCTGTTTGTACTTCTATGCGAACAGGTATGGGCCTTAGCATACCTCCTATAATCGGAAAATAAACGGACAAGCTAATGAGGACTGGAATGGAATTCATCATGGCGACATTCCATAAGGCAGCGGCGAAGAATGGAAGGATAGCTCTTCGTTGAACACTGAAGGCGACGACCAAAAATGTCCCTACGTTGAACGCCATGAAGATTACAGCCCAACGAAATGACGCTAACAATGCTGATTCCCAGGTGAAATCGTCCAGGGCGATTGTTTCATTGTATATTTTAGTAGAGAGTGATTCCGATGAGACCAGCATTGAAATACATCCGTAAGTAATCCCAAGCATGATTCCGTCCTGCCAAGAAAAGTTCCTTTTTGTGATTAAGGGTATTTTTGTTGCGTAACGTAGGGTGAACCAGCGTACAGCTTCTCGGACAATGCCAAGAGAAAGCTGGATTGCTAATCGGAGTTCCCACTGATGGTTTAGACCGGGAACAGGTTCTAGCACTTCATCGAATCGGGATGTTATTGGATTCAGAAGTTCAATCACCGCGAAATGGACAAGGAAAGCGAGCGAAGCGAGAGCCAGAATGTTCCAGTGGGTACGAAGTCGCCTCTGCCAGAATACAGCTATTGCGACAGGCAGGCCGAATAGTAGAAGAAGCTTGGCAATCGGAGGAATCATTACTAGACCTGCGTAGCAGTGGCCTGATTCTTTAGGGCGACGTCTGTAGTAGTGGGAGTTGCTGCGAGGAGTACAGGTGGGACTACCTTCGCGAGAAATCGGGAAGGTGGGCGGTAAGGGCCCATAAGCGCAATCCTTTTGATCTTATGCGACGCAGAGCACTTCATCTGTCAAAGTGCTCTGCGATTGAGGCAAACCAGATACCTGAAAGTCTACACAAGTATATTGAGATTGCTCTTTCCCGTTAGCTTTCGTCACAGTGTACTTGACTGAACCAATGCAGATAGTCTCTTAGGGCGTGTCAAGTCCTTTTTTTAGGCTGACAGCAAAGTGCAGGTCGGGTGGGAATCCTAGAAATCCTAACCGTCGTAAATTTTTCAGAATCTGTGACCTATTACAAAAAGCCCGGTCGTTTCAATGCGCCCGGGCTTTTGCTACCAGGGGGAAGGCTAACTCTATGTCCTTGCTTTGTTTCGTCAGGGCGGCTATATTATTCCTCTTTTACGGAGGAAAAAAAGGATGATTCCGAATGCCAGTAGATACCACTTGAAGTCGATTACAAAGTTTATCAGGAGATCGACGAGAAGGGGGGCGAAGCCTGTCAAAACCAGCAGAAAAACAAGAGAGCCTAGTAACTTTGCATACAAAGGAATCTCTACATCACGGCTTTCGTGACGGTAGGGATGATAGTAGGACTGGGACGGCAATTCTGGGGGCCTATCTTGTTTGTGGTTCATAGCTCAGTCACTATCTTGTCCTTTCCTTCCCCCTAAATTGTAGCATTTTTCTGATCGATTACACAGGTCTCTATGGGTGCAGTCCCATATGTGGTTGAGATTCAGGCTGCTTCTGGTGAGTTATGCCGGGCTCCACTGCCCGCTACTTTGGAGAATCTCAATTCTGTGATGCACCCCGATATTTGACGCGTTTCATATACATTGGCAGCCAACCAGGCTTGGCCATTCCCTTCCCGCTCGATTCCGGAAACCTGCACAAAATCTGTACACTATCGGCAGACCACCAACCGCGAACAGCCACGATTCCGCGCCGATTTTGCAGCCAAAATCAGCTCGAAAACACGCTCCCGCGACACCT
>VXRG01000026.1 GCA_009838625.1 Caldilineaceae bacterium SB0664_bin_27 | reverse complement strand
GATTATCTCCTTATGCTCCTTTCTCAACTATTTTGAAAGTTCGCGATTGCCCTGGTGATGTCCCGCCGGGACTTGACGCGAAGTCGGATGGCCTGTATCGTACTGGATTTGGAAGGTCGGTGTTTCGAAGGCCGACGTCATTTTCCCCCCATCCGATAATGAGGAGCATGCCATGCCGGTAAAGATCGCGCAGGTGGAAAAGCGGTTTGCCAGTCCGGGGCCGCATCCCAACGGACTCCAGGCCAGCGAAGACGGGCTGTGGTGTATAGACCAGGGCAACGACAGGCTCTATCGGCAGGACTATGAAACTGAAGAAGTGCTGTTCGATGTCCAGACCGACACGGTCAAGTCGAGCGGAATCACCGTGGGAGGCGGCTATGTCTGGATCGCGTCCACCTACGAAAGGAAGATCGCGCAGTTGGATGCAGAAACCGGCCGGACTGTAGCCAAGTACAACTCACCCGGGGCCGGCGTGGTCGCGTGGCGGGAGGGCGCGACGGACGCCCAGGAGACGGGTGCGCATGGCCTTGAGTGGCGCGACGGCAGGCTGTATGTCGCTTCTCCGCCTTCACAAATGGTGCACGTCATGGATCCGGAAGGCTGGCAGGAAGTGTCCAGCATCCGTGTACCGGGGCTGCGAGTACACGGCATTGCATGGTCGGAGGACGGGAAACTGTGGTCTGCGGATACCTCTGCGGGTACCGTCTGTCTCCTGGATCCTGAGAGCGGAAGAATCTTTGATGTGATACGAGTCGAGGCGCCTGACGAAGTTCATGGCATGACAATCCACGATGGAGTGCTGTGGTTCTGTAATGCGGAAACTTGCGAGATAGGCAGACTGCTGGTCGAGTGACTTTCTCCCTCTTGGCGGGAAACAGTATTCCGCTACTGCCATAGGCGGTGGACTGACGGAAGTACGGGTAGTCGTCGCAGGCTGAAAGCGAACCGTTGCTGGTGCGGTCCGGACAAATGGCGGCCTTTCCTAACTCCCCAAGGTTGACCTCTCCTTAACCTGACGTTAAAGCAATAGTGCAATAATGGGAGCAACCGGGGCAAGCGCGCCGCAGCATCTGGGCGCTTGCCATTGGTCAATTGTAGAAGGGTAGGCTCGTTCCTGACGCGGCGCTCTTCCGTTGACGAGATGCCCGGCTTGCACTATACTATTAGCGCAAAATCCGGCGTAGGCGCATTGGCTCTGCAGAACTGGGAAAGCGGTTTCCACGTGGATAGTACAGCTTCGCAACCCGCGGCATTCCGCAGCGATCTACGGCAGCAGGTGCGGGCGGCCCCAAGTTGGTTCCGTGGGCGGCAGGGAAGACGGCTGCGCGAGATGCTGCTCGCCTACTCCTTCCTGGCGCCAGCCTTCATCATCATTGGCCTGTTCGGCCTCTTTCCCCTTGCTTTTGCTGCCTATGAGAGCACGCTGCGCGGGCTGAACAAAATCGTCGGCTCGTATGACGGCCTGGGCAACTACGTCAAGGCAGTTGACAACCTGATCTACATCATCACATTCTGGATTGCTGCCGCGCTTATCTATTTCGCGGTGCAGGCGTTTGTTCGCGCCTTTCAGGAGCAACGGCAGGAGAAAACAAAACCGCTGCCGTGGTTGATGCCAGGTTTTCTGACGGCCGCCGGCGCCGCACTGTTTACCCGATTTGTCTTTATTCTCCTGCCTGAGATGCTGTTGATTCCGTCGAAACTGCGTGGGCAGGCAAACACGCAAGAGGCTTTTCGTGCCCTTGTGGTAGAGACCTGGTGGTTGCCGAAGGTGCAGATCGCGTTATGGATCGCGATCCTTGTTCTGGCTGCCGGTTCGGTTTGGGCGCTCCTCATTAACAGACGGATGCCGACAAGCAGCCGCGAACGCATCTATTTCATGCCCTTCTTCAACGCCGGCATCTGCCTGATAGGCAGCGCAGCCTTGACATGGTTTACCTGGACGGAGATCAGTGCTGCCTACACGGCAGCGTTGGAAGAGGGCGTGGAGTTGGAACTGTGGTCGCAGATCGTGACCATAAGTGCAGGGTTTCTGCTGCTGCTGCTGGCGTGGCGTCTGTGGGAAAGCGCGAGCGGCAGGTCCTCAAATACGGGCGTAGCCCTGCGGTTGGTGGGCGCGGTCGGGCTGATGGCTGGGGCTTGGGTGCTGATTGCCGAACTGCCTCGGGTCGTGGCGGCAGGCGACGAGGACTGGTGGAACGGGTTGATGGCAACCGTGTTCTACGTTCTGGGTACTGTGCCGATTCAGCTGGGACTGGCGTTAATCCTGGCAGCGCTGCTCTTCCAGAAAATTCGCGGACAGACGCTTTTTCGCGTTCTCTACTTTCTGCCCTACGTGGCGCCTTTTGTCGGCACGGCCGCTGTCTTCAGGATCATTTTCTCCAATAGACCGACCGCGCCGCTGAACAGCTTGCTGGACCTGTTCGGCGCGGAACCGCTGCTCTGGTTGAGTGAGCCGGCCGGGATCATTCAGATGATCACTGGAGGGAATATTGATTTAGGGCCAATTCTGTCGGGACCCAGCCTGGCTCTTGTCGCAATCATGATCTACGGAACGTGGACGTATGTCGGTTTCGACACTGTAATCTTTTTGGCTGGGCTAGGGGCGATACCCAACGAGCTATACGAGGTAGCGGACATTGACGGCGCTGGGGGGTGGGCGCAGTTTCGGCATGTGACGCTGCCACTGCTTTCGCCGACCATCTACTTCCTGTCGCTCTACGCGGTGATAGGTACTTTCAAAGCCTTCAATCACATTTTTGTACTACGGCAAGCGGCCGCGTTGGGCACGACCGACACCGCCAGCATCGTCATTTTTCAGGCGTTCAAGCGAGACACGAGATACGGGTACGCGTCTGCGCTAGCCATTCTGCTATTGCTCATAATTATGGTGATAACGCTTGTCAATAACAGGATTGCAAGCAGGAGGGTCTTCTATGGCTAATGAAACGTTAGCCGGGGGTGCCTTTCGACTACGCCAGGCCGATCCGGCCACACGGCGGGCTGCTCTGAATCAGGCAATCATATACACCGTGCTGATCATAGGAGCAGCATTCGCGATACTGCCTTTTCTCTATACGGTGAGCGTGTCGCTGATGAATCTGACCGAAGCCACAGGAGGACGGGCACTACCTTCCACACCGCAGTGGACCAACTATACAGAGGCTTGGCACGACGCGCAGTTCTCGCTATATTTCATGAACAGCGTCAAGATTACTTTGATTTCGGTTGGCGGGGCGGTTGTGTTCTGCGCGCTGGCGGCCTATGCCTTCGCGCAGATGGAGTTTCCGGGTAAGAGCTTTCTGTTCACGCTGTTGCTCTCGACTCTAATGCTGCCCGAAGCGATAACCTGGGTTCCAAACTTCATCACGGTTTCCTGGTTGGGGCGCATTAGTCCTATACCTTGGATCAACAATTGGCCTTCGTTGACGATTCCATTCATGGCGAGCGCGTTCGGGATATTTCTGCTACGCCAGTTCTTCCAGCAGATCCCTCGCGAACTGTGGGACTCGGCGCAGATTGACGGCTCCGGGCATCTACGCTACTTGATAACGGTGGTTCTGCCGCTTTCCACCGCCGCGGTTATGACGCTGGTACTGTTTGGTTTTGTGGGCGCCTGGAACGCGCTTGCCTGGCCGATTCTAGTGACGACGTCTTCGGATTGGCGGCCTATTTCCTACGGTCTGCTCGTCTTTCTGGATGAGGCCGGCGCGCTTTTGCACCTGCAGATGGCCGGAGCCATCATAACAATGCTGCCGATCGTCGTCCTCTACTTCTTCACGCAGCGCCACTTCATCGAGGGCATTGCCACAACCGGTCTGAAGGGTTAGCGGGGGCAGTTCGATGACGAGAAGGACCTTCTTTATGTCCGAAACTGTCAGGCTTCAGTTTTCGATATCGTGTTAACCGTTTCGGTATTCAACCACATCAGGAGACCAAACCTTATGAATTCAAAACGAATGTGGATGTTGGCAACGCTTCTGGTTGCCGCGCTGGTCTTGGCGGCTTGCCCGGCGCCCGCTGCTCAGGCGCCCGCGGCGATGGAGGAGGAAGCGCCCGCGGGCGAGGCCATGGACGAAGGACCATGCGCACCTGCGGCCGACGGCCCGCTGGCAGGCATAGATCCGCGCGGTCAGACGATCGTCTGGTGGCATCAGCACCGAGGCTCTCGCGAGGAGAAGCTGGCGGTCATCGTCGAGGATTTCAATACGAACAATGAGTGCGGCATCGTCCTCGACGCGCAGAATCAGGGCGGCTACAACGACATCCGCGACAAAGTTAACGCCAGTACGGCTTCGGGTGAGCAGCCGGCGAGCCTGATCGTTGGTTATCAGAACGACCAGGCCTTCTACCAGTTGAACGGCGTCCTGGCCGACTTCGACACGTACATCGACGATTCTACATGGGGTTTCTCAGCAGAGGAACGGGATGACTTCTTCGCCAGTTTCATGGAGCAGGGCGTCCACCCGGTCTTCGACAGTCAGCGCCTGGGCTTCCCGCCCAACCGCTCGATGGAAGTCCTGTATTACAATCAGACCTGGCTGAAGGAGATGGGATTCGCCGGGCCGCCGACCACTCCGGAGGAGTTTGAAGCGATGGCTTGCGCCGGGGCCGAAGCGAACGGTGACGGTACGGGCGGCTACATCCTGCGGGACGACGCTTCTGCGATGGCGTCCTGGACGTTTGCCCTTGGCGGCGACGTTTTGAACGAGGACAACACGGGCTACGTTTACAACGGTCAGGCCACGATTGACGCCATGACGATGCTGAAGCGCATGTTCGACAACGGGTGCGCCTACTTTTTCACAGAAGGTTACCCGAATCCTGAGTTCGCGGCGCGGCGGGCGAGCTTTACGCAGGGCTCAAGCTCCGGTCTGCCTTTCTACGCCAACGACATGGTCACGATCGCGGAAGAACAGGGACGTGACATGGACGTATGGGGCGTGACCGCGATTCCGCACACGACCGAGAATCCGGTGCAGAACATCTACGGCGCGGACGTTATGATTACGGCCGGCCCGCCGGAGCAGGAGTTGGCGGCGTGGCTGTTTATCAAGTGGTTCACGACACCGGAAGTTCAGGCTCGCTGGGTAGAGGCGAGCAACTACTTCCCCACCCGTGCAGGCACGGAAGCGCATCTGACCGGCTATGTGGAGGAGAACCCGCAGTATGGCGAGGCCCTGGCCCTCTTGGGCTACGGTGCTTATGAGCCTCAGCTCATCTCCTACCAGGCTGTGCGCGACGCCGCGGAGACAGCCTTTAACGAGATTATGCAGGGTGCAGATATTCAGGCGACGCTCGATGCGTTGACGGATACGGCGAATGAGCTGCAGGAAGAGTTGATGGGTGAGGTGGAGTAGAGGTTGGTGTCAGATGCTATAGCAGCATCTTAGTGACCGGATTGACTGGATAGATGGAGTGGAGGGGGCTGCCCCCTCCACTCTTCTCTTTTCAGGATTCTGAGTCTTGAGTGTCCTTGTCGGCTGCCTTGGGCCCGCGGCGCGGCCGGCTGCGGAAGTCCAACTGCTGGAATCGCTCGAAGTGGCGTTTGGTGCCGTCTTCCTGCTCTTCGCCTCCCCACTCGCGCATGCGCTTCTCGGTGGCTTCCAGGTCGTCGAACTGGCTTTCGTGGCAAAGAATCGCCTTGATCTTGAGTTCGAGGTCATCCGTTATGTCCACTTCAACATCGGCCTCTTCGGCATGGCTGATGTAGAGCTGGCTGATGTTGTGGGGAGGGTAACCCTCGTTCGTCAGATCGGGATAAAACATCGGGTTGTCGGCCGCGGGGAAGATTGCCTCAAGGGCAATGAGTCCGGCGTTGCGATGATCTGGATGGTTGATGTAACCGCGGCCGGAGATGTATCGGTCGGGACTGTTGCAGATAATCAGTTCCGGACGAATCCGGCGGATTTCGCGGCAGACTCGCTTGCGGATTTCGGGGGTTGGGCGCAAAAAGCCGTCCTCCTCGTCCATGAACAGGACATGTTTGACTCCACACAATGCCGCTGCCTTACGTTGCTCTTCTTTGCGCATCAAGATCAACTGGTGGCGAGTAACGAGCGGATTGTGGTTACCTTTGTCGCCGTTGGTCAGAATCATGTAGGTGACCTCGATACCTTGACGCGCCATCTGAATCGCTGAACCGGCGCACGAAAAGTCAGGGTCATCCGGGTGCGCCATGATTATCAGTACACGCTCCACCTCCGACCAGTCCGGGGGGTTCACTTCGCGGGAATCGGTCATTTGTATGGCTCCTGGGACTAAGGAAGAGTCAACGGACAGAAAAGCCCCTGCAGTCGCAGGGGCAAAGTTTCCAATCGAACGAGCCGGCTCTCAACCGAATCGTCCAACCAATTGCGCTCTCTGGGAGAACACGTCACCCACTTCAGCGCTTCCGACATTGGGAGAGCAGGCACGCGCGAACAAGCCGGTTCAGGCTAGACCATGTCGAGTGCCGCGTAACCCGGTCCTTCCTCGAAGTACATGGCATTCAATTCAGTTGTATAGGCATACTCTTCCGGCAAGTCCTCTTCGGGCAGAATTGCATCCGTCGGACACTCGGGTACGCACGCGCCGCAGTCGATGCAGGTTTCCGGATCGATATAGTACCAGGGCCATTCCTCTTCCGGCATGCCGGGAATTATGCACTCAACGGGGCAGACTTCCACGCAGGCGCCGTCCCGAATGCACAAATCAAATATCACATGGGTCATTGGATTGACTCCTCTGTAAAACTAAGTAAACCAGAATGTGAATCCGTAAGCCTTCAAAGCTCAGTTGCTTACGACTCAAATGCACCATACAACAGGATTGATAGCCAGTGCAAATCCTTTTGTGGATTGTTGAACAATTGCCTGCAAGTAATCGATTTAGTAGGATCCTCCGACCGTTGAATCCTTCTGCGTCATGCCTTTGTAGGCTTGTAAAACAGCTAGGCTTCATGACGGCCCCTTCTCCTGGGGCCAACGTGCGCAGGAAGGTTGGATCACTCCTCCCGTTTGGCCAGGGGAAACCTGGGTACGACTTCGGGATTCACGAGGTTTTCGGCTGGCGGCCAGTATCCGCTCAGGACAGCCGCCGCGTTGCCAATGCCGCCGTTGGTGACGTCCTGCATTGCCTGAACGGAGATGGCGCCGACGTGGGGCGAGAGAATCACATTGTCGAGGGAGAGAAGAGGGTGGTCCGATGGCCCTTCCTCTTCGACGAAAACATCGATGCCCTCGAATGTGTCGATTCCTGCACCGGCCAGCGTTCCTGCGCGCAAGAGATCCACCAGCGCCGTCTCATCGACGATCGCCCCGCGGGACGTGTTGATGAGGTAGGCGCCCTGTTTCATCTTACGCAGCATGGCTCCGTCAAGCAGGTGGTAGGTCTCATCTGTCAAAGGCAGATGAAGAGACACGTCATCCGACTGTTCGAGCAGTTCCTCCAAGCCCATCATCTCTACGCCCAGTTCATCTGCGGCATCCTTGGGCGCGTCCATATTGCGACGCGTAGCGACCACACGGATTCCGAAGCCCTGCGCCCTCCTGGCTACCGCACGGGCAGAGTTGCCGAAGCCGACCAAGCCCAGAACACGACCGTCAAGACGCTGATTGGTGGAGGCCTGACGGCGGGCCTTGTTCCAGGCTCCGGACGCCATCGCTGCGGACATCTGCGGCAGTTTGCGATGCAACGCCAGAAGCAGTGCCATCGTGTGGTCGGCCTGCTCTTCGACGCAGAAGGTGGGGACATTGGTCACGAGGATGCCCTTGCGGGTCGCGGCGGCGACGTCAATCTTGTCAGTTCCTGTGCCAAGGCGGGAGATCACACGGCAGCGGCTCAGGCTCTCGATTACGCCTTCGGGCAGCGCCGTAGAGACGACAAATATGGCATCGCAGTCACTGATGCGGGGAATGATCGTAGGGGGCGTATTGGCTTCCACCTCGAAGGGGTGGAGGTGGTGCTCGCGAAAGCGATCCCTCTCGTATTGGGACATTTGTGAGAGTACGGCGTTAAGACGGACAACGCGGAAATCTTCCAGATGACTCCAGTCGGACATGGTATGGCCTTCTGTTTCTTAGCCCGGAGCACGCCAACGACGTCGGCAGATTTGCCCTTTGCGGCAACTCCTATAGGCAGTGTCAAAGATTCTGAAACCGTTTGCCCTCAGTTTGGGGCTATAGTATGATTTCGACGATAAGGAGTATACTTTCTCCGGTTTTCAACTGTCAATCGCATTGCGCCACTGCACAAGGTTGCGGCGGAACGGGTTGCGTTTCCTGGGCTTAGCTTCCATCCCGATTACTCCTCCTGACATCGCAAAAATCAGCCCACTTTTTGCGTAGGGCTTTGATGTCCCACTGAGCGGAGACACTTCCATCCCTTCCGAATAAATGGTAAGCGCCCTTTTTGCCTGTCTCCGTTTTCTCGATCAGGTTGAGACAACATTGAAGCTCCTTTCGGATGGCCTTCGTCCTGGAGGGGCATTTTCTTCAGTTTAGTAAGTTTCGGGTAGAGCAGGGCAGGACACCAGTTCAGATGCCCCTCTTCTGAGAATTGTAGTGGCAAGTGAAGGCTTAGGAGCAATTAGGTGAAAATCCAGAAACTCGAGACGATCTGGTTTGAAGAGCAGTTCAATACACTCTGGCTGCGTATCCACACCGACGAGGGCCTGATCGGGCTGGGCGAAACGTATTACGTGCCTCGCGCCGTTGCCGCGGTGATCCATGATGTGTTTGCCAACCTGCTGATTGGGCGCTCTGTTTTCGACATCGAGAATCACTGGAACAACATGTTCGCTACGGTGAACTTTTTCGGGTTCGCCGGCGCCGAGACGCGCGCCATTTCGACGGTGGACGTGGCTCTCTGGGACCTGCTGGGGCAGTACACCGGCCAGCCCATCTACAACATGCTAGGCGGGCGGAACCGTGATCGCATTCCCATCTACAACACGTGTGTCAGCCATGGACCCCACATGGACTACCACGCCTGGATGGAGGGGCGGGCTGGTGAACTGGCGCAGGAGCTGCTGTCTACGGGAGTTCGAGCGATGAAAATCTGGCCCTGGGACCAGTTCGGCGTTTCGCTGGGCGGTCCGGTTGGACAGCGCGCCGGGGTCGGCGCAGTGGGGCCTGTCGGCCACTACCTGGACCCGGATGATCTCAAGCGCGGCCTCGAACCGATCCAACAGATCCGGGCGGCGGTTGGCGACAAGATGCAGGTTGCGATCGAAGGGCACGCGCGCTGGAACCTGCCCATCGCCATAGATATCGGCCGTGCTCTCGAACCGTACGACATCATGTGGCTGGAAGAGATCATTCCCCCCGACAACGTCGACTCCTATGCACGCTTGGCTGCTGCAACCAAAGTTCCCATTTGCGTGAGCGAGCGCCTTTTTACCCGGTTCGGATTTCGGCAGGTCGTGGAGAAGAACGCGGCCCACATCGTGATGCCCGACATGGCTTGGACCGGCGGCCTGACCGAGACGCGTAAAATTGTTGCGATGGCGGACACTTACTATCTGCCCTTTACCACACATGACACGATCGGTCCGGTGGCCTTGTGGTCGGCCGCACATTTGGCGGCGCATGCGCCCAATGCGATGATCATGGAGACAGTACGGGCATACACACAGGGCTGGTACAATGATGTGATGACCGAGGAGTTGGTGATCCGAGAAGGTCAGTTAGAGTTTCCCGACAGGCCTGGGCTCGGGACGGCACTGAGGCCTGAAGTGCTGGAGCGCAGCGATGTTCATGTTGAGGTCAGCGACGCTTCCAGTCTTAAGGATGTATCGACGGGCTAGAGTACATACTCGGCCACTGTAACGCGACGCTACATTGCGTTTTGGTTTACGGAGCAAATGGGTTGAGAGTTCGTTTGCGGGTTTTCGGCCGCGAGCGAGTGACGCGAATTACCAGGGCTTCAGACCTGAGACTGAGAGTTTGAGACTGCCGACGGAGAAGACTAAGGACCCTTGCGTCGAAGCCGTCGAGTGACTTTCCGCCCACTCCCGTGCTGAAAAGGCGCACTTCTGACCAGCCCACTTACTCATCCCTAATCTAGAGTTGAAGAGAAGATCACATGAACATGAACGTCGTGATTGCCTACCCCGGTTTCGGGGACATTGAAATCGAACAAGAGATCCTCAGCGCCGCCGGCCTGGAGATAGAGCATGTCGGCAACTTGGATACTGAAGCGGCCAGGGAGGCCGCACTGCACTGCGATGCTCTGATGGTAACGATTCAGCCGGTACGGGCGGACCTCATCCGGAGCCTGGAACGATGCCGGCTGATCTGCCGCGTTGGTACGGGTTTGGACGCCATCGACATCGAGGCGGCCACGGAGCGCGGCATTTGGGTGACATACGCGCCCGACTATTCGATTGATGAGGTCTCCACGCACGCCATTGCGCTGGTGATGGCACAGGCGCGGGGACTGCCCGGCCTTCTCGGCGCGACACGCCAGGGAATCTGGAACAGTGAATCGGGCGGGATTCTCTACCGGTTCGGCGACCAGACTCTGGGGGTAATCGGATGCGGTCGCATCGGCCAGGCGACGGCGGCCAAGGGTCGCGGGTTGGGGCTTGAGGTACTGGTCTTCGACCCCTACGTGGATGCGGCGGCAATGGAGGAGCTCGGTGTTCAGGTCGTCGACCTGGAGACGCTGCTGCACATGTCGGACTATATATCGCTGCACTCGCCGCTGACGGACGAGACACGCCACCTGATAAATGCAGAGACGCTGGCAAAGATGAAGCCAACCGCTTACCTGGTGAACGCTGCGCGCGGTGCATTGGTAGACGAAGACGCGCTGCTGGCAGCAGTTCAAGGTGGACAGATCGCCGGCGCCGCGCTGGACGTGTTGAATGTTGAACCGGTCGCGGCTGATCATCCCTTCCTGAAGGAAGAGCGCATCTTGCTCACGCCCCATGCGGGGTGGTATTCTGAGGAATCCAAGGTCGATGTGCGCGTGCAGGGAGCGGAAGAGGTGGTACGCGTTTTGCGGGGCGAGCGGCCGCGTGCGCCGGTCAATGAGGTTCCAAATGGATAGATGGTGCAAAGGAGATCGAGCGCGATGACCCACCCTCTCTTTGACCTGACAGGCCGCGTGGCCATCGTTTCAGGCGCGGCTAGCGGCATGGGGCGGATTACATCAATGGGCTTCGCCGAGGTCGGCGCGGATGTGGTTCTGCTCGACATCAACGATGTCGGCGCCCAGGAAACTGCGCATGAAATCGAGAAGCTGGGCCGCCGGGCCCTCCCGGTCAACTGTGATATCTCCGATCCCGATCGGATTCGGGCTATGTTCGAACAGGTCGACAGCGAATTTGGGCGCGTCGATGTGCTTAGCAACATCGCCGGTGAAGGCATTCGCACGGACCCGTTGAATCTGACCGAGGACCAGATACAGCAGGTGATGCAGAATCTGGTTGTGGGTCGCTACATCTGCACGCAGGAGGCGGCCAAACGGATGATGTCAAGGGGCCGCGGCAGCATTTTCAGCATCGTCTCGATCGCCGGGATTAGCGCGCTGGGTCGGGGCCACATTGCTTACAGTATGGCGATGGGCGCGGTAGGCGCGATGACGCGGGAGCTGAGCACTGAGTGGAGCAGCTTGGGCGTGCGCGTCAACGCTATTGTATGCGCCCAGATTATGAACGAGGATTTGCGCGTAAGGATTGAGGCGGATCCCGTTCTTGGCGCTTCCTACTTGCGCGGATTGCCGATTGGGCGGATGGGTGATCCCAGCGACATTAAAGGTCCGGCGATCTTTCTCGCCTCTGATGCCTCCTCGTGGATGACAGGCGCTTTGATCCCCCTCGATGGCGGCAATCTGGCCAAAAACGTCAGCGGTTCTCATCCGGGAATGCCTGCAGTCGTGCCGGCCTGAGTCCGCCCCGGCCGGCTGATGACCGACATACTCAACACATTGGAGGTGGGTGGCATGGCGCAGTCCGAGCAACTCCTTTCTCTCTACAAGCAGATGCTCATTATCCGCTACACAGAGGAGCAGTTGGCCCGTTCGCATCAGATGGGTCTGATTCACGGCGCCTGCCATACCTACGTCGGCGAAGAGGCGATCGCGACCGGCGTGTGTGCGCACTTGCGCCCTGACGATGCCGTCTTCAGCACGCACCGGGGACACGGGCACGCATTGGCAAAGGGAGTCAGTCCACGGGAAGTCGTCGCCGAGCTGTTCGGGCGGGCGACAGGCTGCTCGCAGGGAAGAGGAGGCAGTATGCACCTCTTCAAGCCGGAGGTCGGGATGATGGGAACGAGTGGTATCGTCGGGCCCTGCATCCTACAAGCAGCGGGGGCCGGCTATTCCTTCAAACTACTTAAAACAGACCAGGTCGGCGTCGCCTTCTTCGGCGATGGGGCGGTGAACAACGGCGCCTTTCACGAAGGACTGAACCTGGCGAGCATCTGGAAGTTGCCGACGCTTTTCATTTGCGAGAATAACCTGTACGCCACTGAGGTTCCCTTTTCCTACTCTTCAGGCAATCCCCATGTGGGCAACCGGGGTCCTGCTTACGGGATTGAAAGCCTCACTGTAGACGGAAATGACGTGTTGGCAGTCTATGAAGCGGCGGAGGAAGCGGTGCAACGGGCACGAGGGGGAGAAGGGCCCACCCTGATCGAGTGCCGAACTTATCGCACGCGTGCCCATGCAGAAGGTATGCGAGACGCAGGGTACCGAACGCAGGAAGAGGTCGAGGAGTGGAAGGAACGAGATCCGATCACGCGCTACAACGAGTGGCTCCTGGAGAATGAAGAGGCGGGTACCGAAACGCTGGCCGCGATTGAGGCGGAGGTGAAGGAGATGGTAGCCGACGCGGAGGAATTCGGTCGCAACAGCCCATGGCCGGAACCTGAAACGGTCAGCGAACATGTATTCAACCAGAGGTGAAGGCCATGCGAGAGTTGACTTACGTTGAAGCCACTCTGGAGGCTCTTGACAGCGCGATGGCGCGCGATCCTTCGATCTTCGTAGTGGGAGAAGGGATTGGCGAACGGGGAGGCAACTTCAATACTACGGTCGGTCTCTACGAAAAGTATGGGCCCGAGCGCCTCTGCGATACGCCCATCAGCGAACGCGGCTTCGTCGGCATGTGTGCCGGCGCCGCCATGACCGGTACGCGTCCCGTTGTCGACTTCATGTTTCTCGACTTTATCCTCGACGCTTTTGGCGAGCTGGTCAATCAGATCGCTAAAATGCAGTACATGAGCAGCGGCCGGCTCAAGATGCCAATCCTGCTACGTGGCGCGATTGGCATCGGCCACTCTGCCGCGACCCATCACTCGGGCAGCTACTACCCGATCTTTGCTCATCTTCCTGGATTCAGAGTGGTGGTGCCCGCCATTCCCAGCGACGCCAAAGGGCTCTTTGCCACTGCTCTGCAGAGCGACGATCCGGTACTCTTTCTCGAACACAAGTCGCTGCTGTTCAATCGCGGCGACGTGCCTGAGGGTGACTACACAATCCCCTTCGGCCAAGCGCGCATTGCGCGCGAGGGGTCGGACTGCACGCTCGTCGCCATTGGCTCGATGGTAGACAAGTCAGTTTCAGTTTGCGACAAGCTGGCAGAGGACGGCATTTCGGCCGAGGTAATCGATCCGCGCACGATCGCTCCCCTCGATATGGCGACGGTCCTGGAGTCGGTCAACAAGACGGGACGGCTCATTATTGTGGACGAGACTTTCCAGCCGTGCGGCGTGGGCGCTGAAATCGCAGCACAGGTCATTGACCAGGGGTTTGACGACCTGGACGCCCCGATTCGCCGCCTGAACGGCGCGCACGTGCCGACGCCTTACAGTCCGCCGTTGGAGCTTGCCATCGTTCCGGAGTCGGACGACATTGAACAGTGCGTACGCGATTTGCTTGCTGAATAAGTGAAATAGCCGAAGATCTGCAAGAACGCGCTCACCAACGCCTTCGAAACAACTGCCTTTCAATAGAGGGAATCCGATGGCCTACGAAGTGACGATGCCGCGCCTGGGATGGACGATGGAAGAGGGCGTCTTCGGCGAATGGCTGAAACAGGATGGAGACGAGGTTAAGGCCGGCGACCTGCTCTTCACTGTCGAGGGGGACAAAGCTACGCAGGAGGTCGAGGTATTTGAGAGCGGCATCTTGCGGCTTCCCTCCGGCGCCCCTGCGCCAGGTGATGTCATTCCTGTCGGCGCACTGCTCGCGTATATCGTCCAGGCCGGAGAATCGCTTCCTGAGGAGAGTAACCTTCCGGCCCAGCTGGAAGGGCGAGAAGAGCAGACCAGTGCGTCGAGTCCTACCGATCCTTCCGGGCCTGCTGTCCGGAAAACTCCGGCGACGCAAGCAGTCGTTGCGGACGGTCGCCGCGAACCAGCCATTAGTCCCCGGGCAAGGCGGGTAGCCGGTGAGCTGGGCGTGAACTGGACTCAACTTACGGGCAGTGGCCGCACAGGACGCATCGTCGAGCGGGATGTGCGCGCTGCCGCAGAGAGGATCGTTGAACCAGTCGGTGTGGACATGTCGCCGGTCGCCCGCCGTATGGCTGCGGAAGCGGACATTTCTCTGGAAGAGCTGACGGCCATCAGGCCGGCCGGAAGGATACAGCGCGAGGACGTTGAAGCTGCAATTGCGTCAAGACGACAGGGTGCGCTGGCTGGCGAAGCACCGAGTCAGATCGAGTCACATAGCCGCATCCGGCAGATAACGGCCCAACGCATGGCAGAGAGCGCGCACACAACTGCCCCTGTCACGCTGACCACGGAGGCCGATGCCACCGAATTGGTGGCGTTACGTCAACAGCTGAAGTCCAGCTACGCTCGCAGAAGACTGGCGGTACCGAGCTACAACGACATCTATCTCAAATTGACAGCCGCCGCGTTGCAGGAACATCCCACGCTCAATGCCAGTTGGAGCGATGATGGACTGATACTTCACGGTGGAATCCACATCGGCTTTGCGGTCGAAACTGATAAGGGCCTGCTGGCTCCGGTACTGAGAGACGTTCCCGCAAAGTCGTTGCGCGCGATAGCAGGAGAGACTGCCGGCCTGATCGAGGGTGCGCACCAGGAACGCCTGGGGCATGATGCGATGCAGGGCGGAACTTTCACGATCACAAATCTGGGCATGTTCGGCATTGACGCCTTCACCCCCATCATCAATCTGCCCCAAGCAGCCATTCTGGGGATTGGGCGCATAGTCTGCAAGCCGGCCGTACACGAGGGGGAGGTCGTTCCCCGCCAGATGGTTGCACTCAGCCTGACCTTTGATCATCGCGTCGTGGACGGTGCTCCTGCGGCCCGTTTCCTTAACACTGTGCGCGAGTACGTCTCCGAGCCCGTTTTGTGGCTCACGTCTTGACGGCTTCCGGACCGGCGGTTCTAACACTTCAGCCTCTCTTCGCCGCTAGCCTGCTTCCTCAACAGGGACTTCAAACGTCTCTTTGCACTCCATAGTCTGAGTGCGTACATCCTGATGGGTCTGCGGATCTGCCGCCAGGTCCCATTTAAACGCGCGATCTCAGAGAGTGTGAAACAGACCAGGCTGAGAAGCGACCCTGATTGTTGGGCATCACTCTCGAAAACCCTGTTGTTTCTTTGATGTCAACTTGAACTCAGCTAGCGAACGAAGTTTGACCATGTGAAAAAATTGACAATATGTCTGAATTCCTTAGGATTGGGAAAGCCCCGTTAGGCGAGATACAAGAAAAGTCACATTCAAATTCACAGAGGAGAACTCCAACAATGACGCCAAGAGAGTCCTTGTCCAGAAGAACATTTCTCAAAGTAAGTGGAACATTCGCCGGCGCCGCTGTCCTGGCGGCTTGCGCACCCGTAGCCCCTGCTGACGGCGGTGCGATGGGCGAAGAGGCGATGGCTGAGCCCGTTACGATTCGCTACGGCCGCCACGATCCGGCCGCAGGCGTTGCGACAACGCTCGAATCGTTCCAAGAAGAGTATCCGGACATTGTGGTCAGTGTAGAGCAGATCGGCGAGTTTCACGCCAAGATTCCGGCCCTGGCAGCGGCCGGCACACTGCCCGACGTCGTTCGAAGTTGGGAGGCGATGGCCCTCGACCTGGGGCGCAACAACCAGTTCATCGACATTCAGCCCTATGTTGACGGCGAACCCGGTTACGACGCTGACGACTTCTACGAGAACTGGTGGAACTACCCGGTGGTGGAAGGGAAGCGCTTCGGCATTCCTGACGCGGCCGCGCCCCATATAACCTTCTACAACGCAGACCTCTTCGACGCCGCGGGTGTCGAATATCCCAACAAAGACAGCTTTACCTGGACCGATTTCGAGGAGAAGGCCCGCGGCATCAGCGATCCTGACAACAAGATCTGGGGGTCGGAGACGATACCGGTTGGCTGGCACATGTACAGTGTCAAACAGGCTTGGCAGAATGGCGGCAGCTACTACAGCCCCGATTTCCGCGAGTGCTGGCTTGACAAAGAGGAGACGATCCAGGCGATACAGTTCTGGGCCGATATGCTGCTCGACGGCAATGTAATGCCCTCGCCGTCCCAGATTGTCGGTATTGGCGGAGCTGGCGCAGCTGCGGAACTTCTGGCTGCCGGCAAGATCGGTATGCAGCGCATGGGTTCCTGGGTCACTGGAAGTCTTGTAGACGCCGGATTCCGCTTTAATGTAGTGGCCGAGCCCAGTCAGACCCAACGCGACACAATCACGCACGGCGCGTTCAACAACATTTCAACAACCTCCGAGAACAAGGATACGGCCTGGATCTGGCTCAACTACAACACCAGCACCCAGGGTATCTACAACTACGCCTCTAACGCGAATTTCCCGGGTACTCGTCGCTCATCAAATGAAATTGAACCGTTCCCCTGGGTCGCGGATGTTGACTTTGAGGTAGACTGGGACGTCGTGCCCGACGCCTTGACTTACGGACACATTCTACCGGGGCCGGCCAATGAGGGTGAGGCACTGAAGCTGATCGGCGACGCGCTGGATAAAGTGTATTCCGGCGATGTCCAGGCCGCTGATGTCTTCCCCGAAGTGGCGCCAAAGGTAACGGCCGTTATTTCGGATGTATAGAACCACGAACTAGGATCCAAGAGACCAGGAAGGCTCGCGAAGGCGTCGGCAGATCTCGTTGCCTTCGCGGCTTTCCTGGACTCAAAAGGTAGTACCGGCGCACACCGGCCGTATCGCGACTCCCGCAGGGTCGGCCGGCATTCGAACGCGGCAGAGAGGCAGTTATCCTTGACCACCACCGGTCTGACACCTCACAGTAATTTCTGGCAAAGCAGGCGTGTTCGCGACGCAATCGTTGCTTACGCCTTCATCCTGCCGTGGGTCATTGGCTTTATCCTCTTCGTCGGAGGCCCCATCGTAGCGTCATTTGTCCTCAGTTTCTTTCGCTGGAAGATGATCGCTCCCCCCAAGTTTTTCGGCCTGACACACTATATAAACATGGTCACGACAGATGAACTGTTTCGCATTTCGATCTGGGTGACTTTCAAGTTCGTGATAATTTCCGTACCTGTTAGCCAGGTGCTGGCCCTGGGATTGGCGTTGCTACTGAACCAGCGGATACGCGGTCTCGGATTCTGGCGTTCGGCCTTCTATCTGCCTGCAGTTGTCAGCGGCGTGGCCGGGTCGGTCATTTGGGTGTGGATGTATCACGTAGAGCTGGGGATCGTGAACAATGGATTGGCGTTGATGGGACTGGAAGGGCGAAACTGGCTCTATGACAGGGAGCTTGTCCTGGGCTCGCTGATCGTCAAGAGTCTTTGGAACATCGGCATTCCCATGGTCATCTATCTGGCTGCTTTGCAGGGGATGCCACAGCAGCTGTATGAAGCTGCAGACATTGATGGCTCTGGGGAAGTATCGAAGTTTTTCGCGATCACACTACCGATGCTGTCTCCTGCCATTTTCTTCAACGTGGTCATGGGTATCATTGCCTCGGTGCAGACCTTTGCCGAACCCTATGTGATGACCGGTGGCGGCCCGGACAATGCAACGCTCTTTCTGGGCCTCCATCTATATCAAAACGCCTTCCACTACCTCAAAATGGGCTACGCTTCCGCTATGGCCTGGATTATGTTCCTGCTCATTTTCGGGCTGACTGTCTTCCAGTTCGGCCTTGCCGGCCGCTGGGTCTATTACGAGGGCGGCGCGCGCTAAAGCGCCGGGAGATTCGATCGTGGTCGTTGGAAACGAAACGGTTCCGACAACTGAACGGCTGCAAAGCGACGCTTACACGCGTCCAAGCAGACTACGCACAATTCTGATTGGCAACCGATTTCAGACCGGCCTTGTGCGGTTGCTTGTAATTTATGTAGTCCTGATTTTCTCGGCTTTTCTCTTTCTTTTGCCGTTCTATTGGATGGTGAACACGGCGCTCAAGCCATCCAATCAGGTCTTCACATTGCCGCCCACCTGGATACCAAAGCCGGTGATGTGGTCGAACTTCCTGACCGCTTTCACAATCCAGTATGAGACGGACCCCCCTGTTTACAATTATGCGCTGAACACGTTGATCGTAACGGTAAATGGAGTTGTCTCGACGATATTCTCCAGCGCGCTGGTCGCCTATGCATTTGCCCGCCTGGAATTCCCGGGCAAGAACGTCATTTTTCTGGGAATCCTGAGTACGCTCATGATCCCTTTTGCGGTCGTGATGGTGCCCCAGTTTATCATTTGGCGGTATTTGAACTGGCTGGACACACTATGGCCTCTAATGATTCCGCACTGGTTCGGGTCGGCGTGGAACATTTTTCTGTTGCGCCAGTTTTTTATGACGATCCCAAGGGAGTATGATGAAGCGGCCTATCTGGACGGCGCGTCGCGGTGGCATATCTTCATTCGGATCATCCTGCCCCTTTCCAAGCCGGCTCTGGCGGCTGTCGCGGTCTTCGCATTCGTATTTTTCTGGAATGACTTTCTGGGGCCGCTGATCATATTGTCGACCCCCGAAAACTTCACCCTGACGTTGTTCCTGGCGAACTTCAGTGTGGCCTATCGGGGAACACCCTGGCACCTGTATATGGCCGCCGCGCTCATCATTATTCTTCCCTGCCTTGTCCTGTTTTTCTTTTCTCAGAACGCATTTCTTAAGGGGATTACGGTTTCCGACCTGAAAGGTTGAGGTCAGCCACCTCTTTCACGAGCGTTTCTTCAGAACATTCCTTCACAGATACTGAGGCACATATGAAAATCAAAGAGATTCGTGCATTTGAGATTGCGGCCGAGGCGCGGCCGCAGACGAAGCCGCGCACGCCAAGCAGGGCCGATACCATTCATATGAATCGTCCGATGGCCCGCTATCCCCGTTTTCCCAATGGTGAGGGGCACGTCTCGATGGCGCCTTGGAAACGGCCGGCCGTGCTGGTAACGGCTGAGGACGGCACGCAGGGCTTCGGCATCTCCCTCTACGGGTCTGTAGTTGCGCCCATGATCAACGAGCATTTCGGTCCCAATCTGGTGGGCGAGAATGCCATGGCCACTGAAAAACTTTGGGATATGATGGTGCGGCTCTCGACCGCGTTCAGCCCAACTGGGATGACAAGCTACGCCATCAGCGCGCTCGACGTGGCCTTATGGGATCTCAAGGGAAAACTGCTGGGGCTGCCGGTATACGAGCTGCTGGGAGGGCCGCAGAAGGAAAAAATCTTCTGCTACGCATCCGGTTTCGACCAGGAGTGGTACATGGAACTGGGTTTCAAGGCCACCAAGCTGTTCAGCCCCTGGGGACCTGAACAGGGGATGGAGGGCCTCAACAGACTGGAGGAACTGGTGGCAAGCACGCGCGAGACCATCGGTGACGAGGTGGAGTTGATGTTGGATGGCTGGACGGCCTATGATCCCGAATACACTGTGCGTGTGGCCGAGAGGATGCGACCCTATAACCTCAAGTGGCTGGAAGACTATATTCAGCCTGAAGATCTTCTGGGCTACGAGTCGATCCGACAGCGATTGCCCTGGCAGACGCTGGCCACCGGCGAGCACTGGTACAATCTGGCGCCCTTTGCCCACGCCGCGGGCAAGCGTCTCGTGGACATCTTTCAGCCGGACGTGCTCTGGTGCGGCGGCATTACAGCTGCCGCCAAAATCTGTCACCTGGCGCAGGCGAATAACATTTCCGTCATCGCTCACGGCGGGATGAATTACCCCTACGGACAACATCTTTCCATGGCAATGCCGGCGGTGACATGGGGCGAACGCTCGGAAAGTGTCTCAGCCCCCGGCGTGCCCCTCGAGGAAATGGTCAAGCTGCCAGGCACTGCAGTCATAAAGGACGGATACTTGCGGCCCAGCGATGCGCCAGGCTTTGGTCTGGAAATCGACGATGCCTGGCTGGAACAGGTAACTGTCTGATTCGAACTATGCAAGAACTCGCGCGAGCGCACACAAACACCTGCTGACGAACGATTTCACCTCATTTCGTCTCACTGAACTGGAGAAAAGCCCATGGAACTCGGCTATTTTCTGATGCCCGTTCACCCGCCTGAAAAGGACTTTACGCAGAGTCTCGAAGAGGACTTGGAGTTGATCGAGCGGGCCGAGGGGCTTGGGTACTCCGAGGCCTGGATTGGCCAGCATCACTCGGTCAAATGGGAGCCGATGCCCTCGAACGACGTCTTTATTGCCAATGCCATGGCCCGCACCAGTACCATAAAGTTTGGGACGGGCGTGACGATCGCTCCCTTCCACCACCCGGTCAACGTGGCAGTCCGCATGTCGATGCTGGACCACCTTTCCCGCGGCCGACTGATGTGCGGCTTTGGCCAGACCGGCATTCCCACAGACCTCAGCTTGTTCGACCTGCCTGCTGATCCCCGAACATTGGGGCTGATGACGGTCGAAAGCATAAACATGGTTCTGAAGCTGTGGACGGAAGACGCGCCCTACGACTTCAAGGGCGACTACTGGCATATTCATATCGATGAGACGCGCCCGGACATAGGTTTAGGCGAAATCCTGAGGCCTTATCAGAAGCCGCATCCGCCGGTGGCGATGGCGGTGCTGAAGGGCACTTCTATGGCCGCGCGCATGGCAGGGCAGCGCGGGTTCTTCCCCGTGAGCACAAACCTGGTTCCCACTTCGACACTGGCTGAGCACTGGGAGACCTTCTGCGCGGGTGCACGCGAGGCCGGCCGGGAAACACCCGATCGGAGCATCTGGCGAGTGGCCCGCAACATTTTTGTCGGAGAATCGAAAGAGGAGGCGTTTGATTTTGCTCTCAACAGCGCTTTCGGACGCTCCTTCGCCTATCTGATCGACTTGATAGGGCCCGGCCGCCTCGACGGCTGGAAAGAGGACCCGGACATGCCAGACGAAGAGGTGACGGCAGAGTACGCGGTGCGGAGGCTGGCGATTGTAGGCGACGTGGACGAGTGCATTCGCCGTCTGCAGGAGATCCAGAAGGTGACCGGGGGCTTCGGGACGCTACTTGCCATCGGGCATGACTGGGATGACAAGCCACGCTGGCTGCGTTCGATGGAACTGTTAAAGAATGAGGTTGTACCCGCTCTGTAGGACGGCTGGCCAGGTCGCCGGTCGTGACTCATTTGCACCATAGCGGATTGATATGGTTGGCGCATCAGCGTGAATGAGCAAGACGACCTGTTATGCCGGAAACACTGGGGCTTGTCAATTACAGGGGGAATAGTTGCGTAAGACTTCGGGCTACCCTGTACCGCTCGATCCCCTGGCGCGAATAGTGGAGCCGGGCCAGGCGCCGGGCGGAAATGAGGAAACCTAAGTCAAGAGAATTTGACAGGAACGGCTTTCTGCGCTACACCATTTCGGTGAATGCTTGATCGTCGCTTTCCCTGCTCTGCCCCCTCGGCAGGCTGAATCCAGGCACCAGTGCAACGAATAGGGCACCTCCTATCACACACTTGTGTGGACTTTTCCATACCATTCACTTTCCTAAAGGAGAAAGAAATGTCGAAACAGAAACTGAGTCGAAGGAATTTCCTGCGCGCAACAGGCGGGTTTACTCTGGCCTCTCTGGTAGCGGCCTGCGCCGGCCCGGCCCCCGACAGCGGCGGAGAAATGGGAGACGCCGAGGAAGCTATGGCCGAGGCCCAGGGCATTACAATGCTTATTCGCAGCGATATCCGCAGCGCATATGCGGCGGATGATGCGGTTGAGCGCTGGAACGAGGAATTCGAGTCGCAGGTTGCCATCGAAGAACCGGCCGGGGCTCCGGATACGAAGATTCAGGCGGCTCAGGCGGCCGGTGACCTGATCTGGGACGCCTACTCGGTCGTCGTCTTTCCGTGGGACGCCCCCAGATGGCACAATCGGGGCTTGATTCAGCCCATGGACGAGTTTATCGAAGCTTCTTCGATTCCAGGCGCAGACGAGGTCGTGCCGGGGATCATCCCTTCAATTTTCGAGGTTCACAAAATCGAAGGGAGCCAGTACGGGATCCCTGGAAATGTGGGCAGTGTAGCATTGGGCTGGTTCTGGGAGCCGATGGAGAAGGCAGGATTCGACAGCCAGCCAATGACCTGGGACGCGGTTCGAGAAGCGGCCGAAAAGATCGCTGAGACCAGCCCGGATCTGACTCCGTTCGACGCAGCCTGCTCGCCGCTCTGCGATCTGTACGCGATGATCTGGGGGGCAACTGAGACGCCGATAAACGACGAAGGCCTGATTGATATCTCAGGCGAGGCGAGCCTTGCCTCTCTGGGGTGGATTCGCGAAATGGTTGTAGACGGCCTGATGGCGCCGGCTACGGGTGAGAATTTCGGCAACTGGTTGAAGGGCGGTACGGCGCTTCTGACCTCGTTTGACGTCCATGGCACGATGGCCCAGCAGACTTTCGGACAGGAAATGGCCACGACCGGAATCAACTTCTTCCGTGAGGATCCGGAAGTCGCCGGTACTAAGGCAGGCACACCTTTCTGGATCAACTCCACCGCACTACTGAACAAGGCTGCCAACCCGCAAGGCGCCGTCGATTTTACCCTTTGGTGGTTTGGGCCGGAGAACAAGGCCTCGGGTAAGCAGATCACGCAAGTTGCTGCCAAGCCGTGCTACCAGTACACCTACGACGAGTTTGTCAAGGACGATCCGGTGCAGCAGTGGCAGCTTGAAGGCATCGAGCTGGTTCGCAACTCGGTTTGGTTCCCGGGCAACCTGTTCTTTGGACTGCAGAACAGCAATCTTCTGCCAGAGATGCAGCGATTACGCGACGCGACCCAGAGTGTCACGCCTGAGGAGGTCGTTGAGGTCGCAATGGAAGGCATTCAGATCGACCTCGAAGAGTTGAAGGATTCCGGTCGCTACGATCAGATGATGATGGCCTAACATTGGCCGCAGATCAGTCAGCGGCAGTCGGAAGAAGCGGCTGCCGCTGATCAGCTCCCCGCCCTTAATTCCAGGAGTCTTCGATGGCATCACAATCAGACACTGGGGGCGGCGGCCTTTTCGCCGCCGTTCGCAGATATCGGCAGACAAGCGGTCAGCAGGTCTCCTATAGGAAGAACAACCTGTTGGGTTATGTGTTCATCGCGCCGGCAATGGCACTGTACCTGACTTTTAACGTTTGGCCGATCTTCCGGGGCTTTGCCATGGCTTTTACCGACTATCGATTTGTCTACCCGGATACGCGCTGGGAGTTCAACGGCTTAAGCAACTTTATCAAGATGGTGGGGGACCGTCGAGCGATGGACGCGGTCGGAATCTCACTGAAGTATCTGGCATTCGTCGCCCCTGCCATGATCTTGATCGCTTTGCTCCTGGCAGTGATGATCTCCAAGGTCAAGAGAGGGGCTGGGTTCTACCGCTGGGTTGTCTATCTGCCGGCAGTGCTGCCCGTGGCCGTAATCTTCCTGATGTTCGGTGAAATGTACGGTTTCCAGTTCGGCTTTATCAACACTGTTTTGAGAGATTGGGGCGTCGAGAATCCCCCCAACTGGCTGGGCGATCGAACGTTGGCCCTACCCTCGATCGGCGCGGCCCATATTTGGATGATTTTCGGTTTTCCTACACTTCTGTTCCTGATAGGCATCTACAATATCGGCAGCGAAATGTATGAGGCAGCGTCGCTCGACGGCGCGAACGGGTGGCAACAGTTCCGCTATCTGACGGCCCCGCTGCTGAAGCCGACCTTCGCCCTGATCGTCGTGCTGAACCTTCCGTTATTCGGAGTAGTCGAGCCGATGTTGATTTTGAACAACGGCGGGCCGGCCAACTCTACGCGTACGCTTGGCCTGTATCTTTACCAGCAGGCATTTGAAGTGGGTGACCTGCGGCTGGGGTATGCCGCGGCAATCAGCCTGGTCATTGGACTGATCAGTGCGCTGATAGCGGGAGCAATTTTTCGCTGGTCTCGACAGGACTAGAGGGCCCTTGACGCAAGGTATTTTTGTGAAGTCTACCTGCGGCAAAGAGTTTGATTGCTTAAGAGAGGACTGACTAATGGCGACGGAAGCAAATGCAAGAAGCATCGGGGAGCAAGCGCAAAGCGAGACTGACAGCCAGTTTTTCCGGTTGCGCGTGTGGCTTCGTCAAAAGGACTTTTTCTCGCACTTGCTCCTGGCCGTCGTTACCTTCATCGTCCTGTTGCCGCTGCTGTGGATCATTTCTACATCATTCAAGGACCGGCTTGAGTTTTCGACAAATTCAGCGTCTCTGATCCCCAGCAGTTTCAGCCTCGTGAACTATATGTACATGTTTGAAGCGATTCAGCAGTTGCCCATTTACATGAGAAACAGCTTCATCCTTGCTGCTGGTGTGACGCTCATCCAGGTGTTTTGCTCGGCTCTGGCCGGTTACGCCTTCGCCCGCATGAGATTTTGGGGAAGGGACTTCATATTCATTGCAATTATTGTTTCGATGTTCGTGCCAAGGGCCGGAGGGCTGATGGCCCTTTACGAACTGATGACTTTCCTTAAGCTGCGAAACAGCATTCTCGGCCTGATTTTGCTCTTCGCGGCCGGCTTGCCCGCCGCCATCTTTATTATGCGACAGGCCTTTCTAGCGATTCCACAGGAAGTGGAAGAGTCTGCATTCATTGACGGCGCGAACTGGTGGCAGACTTTCTGGCGAATCGCTCTGCCTTTGGCGGCCAGCGCAATGGTCATCATTGGGACGCTGGCCTTTGTCGGCGTCTGGAGCGACTACATCATCACTTATACGATGATCGATCGCGATGCACAGATGACTATTTCGGTGGGAATCAAGAAGGTGCTCGCCACCAGCTATGAGTCGGCGCTTTCACCCCGCTTCCGTAATCAGTTCGCGGGTGAGGCTGCCGACGCGACGATGCTCCTTTTCAGCGCCTTGCCGGTGATTGTCATCTACGCACTGATGCAGAAATGGTTCATGCGGGGATTGACCGAAGGCGCTATCAAGTTTTAGTCACCGGTTCGCGACGAGGACAGTTTCTTACACCAGTCCAAGCTCTTCGTCAATCTCCAACTGGTAGGCGTCAACCTTCTCGGCCAGGACCTCCTCCATGGTCAAAGCTCTGCCTGCCTCACTTGATTCCAGCATGGCGTAAGATAGTGCAACTGAACGCGTGCCCTGGGCTGCATCGACCTCGATGCTGCCGCCGTCCTCGATCGCGAGTCCTAGCTCACCGTATTCGGTGGCGATCAGCTTGCGATCGGTCTCGGGGAACGGGAAATCATAGCCCCAGAGACGGTCGCCGCCAAAGAGAGCAGCTGTAATTGGCTCAAGGTGGAAGTCGGGCACCAGGTCCAGCAGGCTTGCATCGGATACCGCTTCCCCGTCCTTGTGCATGGTGATGAGCTGGCCCGATCTGTCAGAGGGAAGCTCAAGGGACCCGGCCGAGCCGTGAATCTGACGCGTCCACACGCCCTGGCCGTGAGCGGCGTGGTCCTCAATGAACTGGCAGACTGCGCCGCTTTCGAATAGCAGCGTCCCGTATGAGGCGTCTTCGGCGGTAGCCTCGAATTGGGCGGGCATCTGCCTCTGCCACTTTCCGTATACGCCGGCCGGGTTGCTGGACGACTGGCCGGCTGGTCCGGCCGCAGGGTTGTAACGGACCGGTTCGTGCAGGCGGGACTGAGCGTAGACCGTACTGACGGGCCCCAGGTAGTACTCAAGAATGTCAGCAAAATGGACGCCAACGTCCAGCAGGACTCCACTCTCGTTCTTCTGATGCCGCCAAACTGAAATGGTCATGTGGCTGCCGCCGCCCATGGTGTTATGTATCATCAGTCGCGGCGAACCGATGACGCCGGCATCCAGCAGCGCCTTTCCCAGCCGATTCATTGGATCTCGACGGTAGTTCTCGGCTACGCTGACGATGCGACCGGTCCTTTCAGCCGCTTGCCGGATGCGGTTGCCGGCGCGAACGGTCAGGCCGACCGGCTTCTCGACCATGGCATGCCAACCGCGCTCCAGTGCCTCTTCGGCCACGGTATGGTGATATCGTGGCGTGGTCGTGATATCGACAGCCGCAACGCCCAGAGCTTCCAGCTCTTCCAGGGATTCAACGACCTGTGGGCGCGAGCCCAGACGCTCTTCGGCGTCGTTTGCCAGCGACTCGGCATTTGCCCGGACGGGGTCGCAAGCGCCGACCAGTTCGAATGGCGAAAGCCCTGCGTTATGTAGTTCGGCCAGGCCGTACAGATGGCGGTGGCCCATTCCGCCGCATCCAACGATTGCGAGAGGGATCTTGTCCATGAAGGTTCCTTTTTGAGAAGTTATGGTTCACGATTCAGACTTTGATACTATGCTCCGCGCGCATGGAATCAGTTTTGAGTGTCTAATCTTCACTCTTAACCATCTGCGCGCTGGAAGCAAAAAACAGGAGCGGCAGCGATATGTCAATCAGGGTCCACAGCCAAACAAAGGAGTTCGCTGGGTTCGACAACTGAAAGCCGACCCAGCTCCATAGAAGGGCGATGAACATAGCAATACTGCAATAGAAGACCACATTCGCTTCCAGGTACTCTCTGGTTACGCCGTCGTCCGGGCCGTTGTCAACCGCGCGCTTCCTTTGAAAGGCATAGTAAAGGACGATTACCATCCCCAATACAAGAAACGGATCCAGTACTCTGTAGACGGTCACCGCCATTCCTTCTCCGAGGGGATCGTAGAGTTGTGAACTAATGAATTGCACATAGAGCACGACGGCAAACACTTTCAGGTATGTGGAAAATAGTGACTTCATATTCTTTCTCCTTGTAACCTGTTCCGGCAAGCGAGGGTTCCGGAAGTGTACCGCAGGTGCCTGGAATTCGGCGGAAAGAGTGAAGCGGGATGGTTGCGACAGATGAATGTTCGAACTTCACAGGCGACGCGGGCTTGGCATTTGCCTAGTGAAATATATCTCAGTCACTCACCTTCAGAAAACGGACCGGATGTAATCAGCCCGCCTCGTCTTTGCACGGTGGTACGAGCCTTACGTTCACTTGGAATCGCTGTAATTCAGATGCGCTATTTTCGTCTCCGCCTCCCAGACACCAAGTTCGACGGTTGGCTTCAGTGATTCCGTATCGTATACGACTATTCGTAACTCGTAGTCTCCGAAAGGCAGGTCAGCCGGTAATTCAATGAGATGAAGAGAGTCGAACGGTTCGGACTGCCCTCCTGCTCCGGTGGGAGAATGATCCGGCCTCCATAGTACGTAGTCTCCCTGGAAGACGTTGCTGCCCTCAGCGTCGTGAAGCCGCAGGGATACGGCGAAATCAACTCCCAGTTCGGGAGCGGTCTGCCACTGCAGAGCCAGCCAGAAGGGATTGCCTTTTTTCAAGTTGAGCGGAGACTGAGTCGACTGTTGCTTTTCGCCCTGGCCGGCGGCCAGCCCCAAGAGAGATATGCCGCCATCGTAATTGACAGTCAGCGGATCCAGAAATTCGTACAAAGTCCAGGGGCGGTCCCGGGAGAAGTCGGCGTAGGTCTTAATCTGAAAGTCGTTGTACTGCTCTGTACCCAAATGCCGGCCGTACTTTTCGAAGAGAACTGCGAGACGCTGTTCTTCGTCTCCAGACCAGATAACGTCGTTGCTCCAGTCCACTACCTTCACTTCGGGAGGCGATTCTGACGTCGTCACAACGGACTCAGTTCGGTGCGCAAAATCGGGCATGTCCGTGTGGACGAGATGAACCGGCGCCCCGCCCTGGTACAAGTATTCAAAACTGTATTGCCATAGGAAACCCGGAACCAGAAACGCAACGCTTCCATCTGATGCCTGGTCACTCACGATCTCAATGAGGTCGGTCCACTCCGACCCGTAGGCCCTATGAATTTCAGGTGAGGACGCCCATTTGTGGAAATAGTCGCGATAGGTGGAAACGCCCTGAAACAAGATAGCAAGGACGACCAGGCTCGCCAAAACGACGCCGGTCCTGGCATCGGTGTGGTGAGAATAGCGACGCCTGACGAACAAAAAGGACTCCCAGATTCCAACGGCTACGAGCAGAAAGATGGCCGGTATCGCGCCAATCATGCGAATGGTATTTGGGGGGACCGATGTTATCTCTCTCGCAAGCACTGCCGGCAGAATCAACAAGGCAAGCCAGAGCAACAGTAAGCGGTAGGCGGGTCGTTTTCGCCATTGCCAGGCTGCCGTCCCCACGCCAATCCAGAAGAAGAGCGCCTGCCAGATGTTCAACACCGGCTTTCCCACCAGGTTGTGCCGCGGGAGAAGATCGCCCCGAAAGCCAAAAGCCAGCACGTATCCCCACAGGTTGCTCAGAAACGTTCCGAAAGGGTTTCCCAAATTGCGCTCGGAATCGAAGACCCAAGTCTGTGCACTGCGAAGAAAGAAGTGATCGGGATTTCGGGCAAAATGAAGGAGAATCGGCGCCGCGACCAATACCGAGAAAGCGACGAAGATGCCTGCCTTCTGCCATTCAGTCCTGGTGGGTGAGGCGATGAGACGAAAGAGAATCGGAGAAGAGCTATCTTTCCCTGCTTCTATTCCACCGCCTTTTTTGACCAAGGGAAGCAGAAAACTCAGGCCGAACAGGAGGAACAGAAAGGGCGTGAATCGTGCTGTAATGTAAGTATATGGCAGGAGCCCAGTACACACTCCTGCCAGCGCGATTCGCCACCAGTTTCCGAGCTTTGCAGTCAGGACGTTTTTCCGAGCTGGAGATTGCCCAGTTGGCTTGTCTTTCGAGGAGTAAGACTGCTCATCGTGCGACCAGGCCCACCAGAGCAGAGCCAAGCTCAGACTGAGAAAGAAAGGGAGGAAGCTGCCTCTTAGCGCGGTACGCCCTATGACGGTCTGTCCGAGGGAAACCGCCAGCAGACCGGCGCCTGTTCCTCCGATTAGCAAACCGCGCCACGGCGTAGGCCTGCCACCATGTTCATCCCGCCCGAAGAGTATCCAGCCCAGCCAGAAAAGAACAAGCACGGTGCCCGCACTGATGAGTGCAGTCGGCAGACGCACTGCCAGTACTGTCCTTCCCAGGAAGGAGGTCGTCAGGGCAATCGCATAAACGATCATGCCCTCGCGGCCGTTATTTTCGGGAAAGAACGGGGCATGCTCTCCCTGCAACACCTGCAGTGCATTCACTCCATGCGTTCCTTCATCATGATGCAAGCCAGGAGGAATTTCCGTCAGGCGATGCAGGCGCATCGTCAGGACCAAAAGTGCAAGAAGGATCAGGGTCCCTATGGTTAGAAGTGTCAGGTGAAGGTGTTTGTCGCCTGCCATCCGGTTAACTCTTTATGTCCCCAGAGCCGTAGATGTCAATGTATTCAAAACGATCTCTTGGCATTCCTGCCAAATTGTGCGGTCGTCAGATAGTGGTCCATGCCGTGGTCGTATCGCAGAAGTGGTACTCCCTTTTACCGGCCAACCGATAGCTGCAGGCTGGTCAGGACTGTCTCGGGCTCCCAGACGCCGAGTTCGACTGCGGGTTTCAACGTTTCAAAGTCGTATAACATCAGGCGCAACTCATAGTTGCCAGGAGGGAGTTCCGAAGGGAGATCAAGAAAGTGCAGTGTTTCGACAAGCTCGTCTGCTTTCCATCTGTTCGTCGGAAAAGAAGCCGAGTTTTCTAGGACAGTATCCTGTTGATATACCATTCCGCCCTCAGGACTGTGCAAACGCAGTGAAATCGAATAGACGGCTTCCAGATCAAATGCGGTTTGCCAGAGTATTACTATCCATAAGCGGCGTTCCTGGTCAAGGTCGAACTGTTGATTCAAAGACAGCTGCTCTTTGCCTAGACCTAGGGCAAATCCATGGACAGAGATGCCGCCGTCGTAGTCGACTGTTACAGGCTCCAGATGTTCATAGAACGTCCAGGGGCGATTTAGGTCGATCTCCGCGTAGCTGTGGATTCGAAAGCTGTCATGGCTTTCGCTCTTTAGGTAACGTCCATTTTTTTCTAGAAGGGCGGTAACTTGCAGGTCGGTATACTCATTTCCCCCAACGAGACAATCTTCCCAGTCCACATAGTGAACTGTGGAGACTTTCTCCTGTGCGGCAAGCGCAGATTCTATCCTCGGCGCCAGATTGTGCGTTGTAGTTGCATGGATGATGCGAGTTTGCGCGAAGCCTGTGTAGAGGTATTCAAAGCTGGGGTGCGTGGTGGCTTGGTGATGCCACGCATAATCGGAAGTCCGTCCGATCAGATAGACAGTGCCAGGTTCCGATGGTTTCTTATTCATTTCGATTGCCAGATCGGTCCAGATCTGTTCGTACACCTCGTCTAACCCGGGTGAAGTCCCCCATTCCTGAAAATAGTACCCATAAGTGTGCACGCCTTGAGCCAGGAGCACTCCGCTGACCACAAGGGTCAAGAGTATGCCGGCCCTGGTATCGCCGACCCTTCTGAGGAGTGACGAATTGTCATGTCCCGAAAAGAGTCGGTTTCTCAAGAGTCGTGCGGTTTCCCACACGCCTGCACTAGTCAACAGATAGATGGCAGGCGTCGCGCCCAGCATTCGAAGAAAGTGGGGCACATTGTCATCTCTGGACAACAGTGCGGGAAGCAACAGCAAGGCAAACCAGAGGAGCAGCAGACGAAAGGCGGGCTGTCGCCATCTCCAAACGGCTATCGAAACGCCACACCAGAGAAAGAACGCTTCCCACAGATTCAGCATGGGCCGACCAGGGAAATTGTGCCGCCAATTCGGGTCTCCGCGGATGCCAAAGGCGAACAGATGCTCCCAAGCATTTACGAAAAAGGCGAGAAAAAGATTTCCAAAGGTCATATCAGACTGAAAAACTGAAACCTGGTTGCTGCGCGCAAAAAACTGGTCTGGATTCATCACAAAATAGAACAGAATTGGAGCGGAAACTGCAACTCCCACGCCAACAAATACGCCTGCCAGTGGTATTTCAGCCCGTAAGCGTGAAGCTAAAGGAGAGAAACGCAGAGAAAAGAGCCCTCTCCCTTTCTCTACCCCTACGTCTTGGCTCGCGGCCCAGCGCAATATAGTACTCATTCCAAAGAGAAGAAACAGGACTGGCGCGAGACGAGCCGCAATATAAGTGTACGCCAGCAGACCGGCGCACGCTCCTGCCAGCGCAATCCGCCAGCTACTCCGGCGCTGCCACCCTTCCCAGAGCAGTGCAACACTAAGACAGAGAAGAAGGGGAAGAAAGTTGACTCTGAACGCCGTGCGCCCGATAACCGTTTGAGCGAGAGAAACTGACAGCATTCCGGCCGCCAAACCACCAATCAGCAGACCCCTCCACGGTGTAGCAGTCCCACACTTCTCATCCCGTCCAAACAGCAGCCAACCCAGCCAAAAGACGGCGAAGACCGTGCCAGTACCAGCAAGAGCCGTGGGCATACGAATCGCCAGTTCCGTGCGCCCCAGAATTGAGATTGCCAGGGCCATCAGGTAGATTCCTAGCGGCTCTCTGCCGTTGTTTCTGGGAAAGTAAACTGCATGCTCCCCTCGAAGCACTTGCAAAGCGTCAAGGCCGTTTGCCCCTTCGTCGAAGAAGAGTCCGGGAGGAAGTTCGTCCAGACGATGAAAGCGGAGAGTCGCAACGGCCAGCGTAAGAAAGAACAGTATCCCTACGGCTGCCAGTGTAAGGCGAAAGCGCTCGTCTACTGGCACTTGGGGGAATCTATTCGAATTCGACCCAGAAGATGGAAACTCGGACATTCTCTCTTTTGGGTACTGACCTGAGTTTCGTGGTGAAGGAAGCCAGCGCACCGGTCAGTAAAGCGATGCCGATTGGAATGGAGCTAGTGGGCAGGAAAGACGTAGGTTGGTCAGAGTGTCTGTAGGAATAAATGATAGAAGGATCGAAGAGTCTTCCCACACTGCCATGTAGTCCATCCAGGTACCGAGAGAATAGTGTCCTGTTTATTCTACCTGCAGGAATCCCAAGACAGCCTCAGGCTTCCAGACACCGAGTTCAACCGTTGGCTGCAATGTCTCATAGTCATAGACGACCAGGCGTAGCTCGTATTCGCCGGGCTTGAGATCCGGGGGAATTTCCATGTGGTAGAGCGTTTCGACCGGCTGCTCCGGGGACCAATTATTTGTGCGGGAGTGGTTCGGATTAAGAAGGACTATGTCCCTTTGGTAAACGCCGCCACCTTCGGAGTCGTGCAGACGGAGCGATACGGCGAACTCAGTACCTAAGCCGGGGGCAGTCTGCCACTTCTTGGCGATCCAGAAAGTGCGTTCCGGTCCCAGATTGATCTGTTGCTGCGTGGAAAGTTGCGTGTTCCCCTGGCCCAGGGCGATTCCCAGGAGAGATATGCCCCCGTCATAGTCGACAGACGGCGGCCCCAAACTTTCATAGAAAGTCCAGGAATTATCGAGAGCGATGTCGGAGAAGGTATGAACCTGAAAGTAGGTGTGCTGTTTGCTTCCAAGATATGTGCCGTATTTCTCCAGGAGAGCAACAGTGTATTCTTCACCTCCACCTATCCATCCCAGCTCGTCGTTCCAGTCCACAACCTTCACGCTGGATACCACTTCGTTGGATGCGAGGATGGATTCGATTGTCTGAGGGAGATGCGTCATGGTGGAATGAATGACGTGTGCGGGCGCCTCGCCCTGGTAGAGATAGTCGAAGCCGTAATGTCCATTCGACAGGTGATAGGGAATCAGGTAGACCGACTCTGCATCAGACGATTGCTCGTTTAGTACCTGGGCTGCTTCTGCCATTTCCGCGTCTGCTGCAGCGTAATACTGAGGCGTTCCCACCCACTCGTGAAAATAGGTACGATAGGCAAACATGCCTTGTACCAGAATGAAACCGGTGACGAGAAGCCCCACGGCAGCAGCGGCGGTCGCGCTGTTGAAAGAGATTCGACCCTTCAAGAGGCGAAACGTTTCCCATATGCCAACGCCCACCAGGAGGTAGACGGCCGGAGCGGCACCGATTATACGCAAAGAGTTTGGACCGTTGCCCCTGTTATAGGCCAACATTGCCGGCAGCAGCATTACAACCAGCCAGATCAGAAGCAGTCGAAAGGCAGGTCGTCTTCGCCAGCCCCACAGGGACAAACCAACGCCGGCCCAGAAGAAAAGTGCCTCCCACAGACTAAGCAGAGGCTTACCTGCGAAGTTGTACTCTTCATTCCGATCTCCCACAGCGCCGAAGATCAGAAGATAATCCACTACGTTGTTCAGGAACGCCCCCAACTGTGTCCGGTGACTATCCAGAGAGAGCGAGATTTCCCTGCTGCGAAAGAAGAAATCTTCGGGATGGAGGATGAAATACGCTAGAATCGGCGCTGCCACCAGGCCGGCAGCGGCGGCGAATACGCCAGCCTTGGGCCACTCGGTCACTACCCTTTCCTTGGCGACAGATCCGAAGGGAATCAGGAAGCTGAGCCCAAAGAGGAGGTACAGGAAAGGCGCCATACGGGCCGGAATGTAGGTGTACAGGAGCAGGCCCGCGCTTGCCCCAGCCAGAGCCAGACCCCACCATGACGCTTTGCGATTGCCTGAATGGCCCCACGACCGCCAGAGCAGCGCCAGACTAAGCGTCAGAATCAGGGGCAGAAAATTTGCTCTGAACCCTCCGCGTGCAAGGAACGTCTGGCCTATGGAAGCCGCCATCAGACCTGCCCCAATTCCAGCCACAGTAAGTCCCCGCCAGGGCCTGGGCTTCCCGCTCTGTTCGTCTCTCCCAAACAGGAGCAGGCCCAGCCAGAAAACGGCAAAGACGGCCCCAGCGCTGGCCAAAGCCGGCGGCAGATGAAAGGCGAGCAGCGAAGGACCTAGAAAGTGCGTGGCGAGCGCGGTAGCGTAGATTGCCAGGGCCTCACGGCCGCTTGCCTTTTCGGCAAAGAATACATTGTGCCGCCCCTGCAAGACCTGCAAGGCGTCCACGCCGTTTGCCCCTTCATCGTTGATGATGCCATATGGGACGTCTGAGAGTCGATAGAGACGCATCTGAACGACCACAACGGTCAGGGCAATTGCGATTGCCAGAGCAACCAGAGGAACGAACTTCCAATCATTCCTCTGATACTTTGTCAGGTTGTGAGAAGATTGACCAGCTGAAATCCTATCAGGCATCTCTTGCTCTCGACAGTTTTCCTCTCCTTGTCCCGGCCGTTGTGTTTACCTGGAAGCCGGATGAACAGGTCTGAGAGAAAGGGCCTCCGTCCGAAGAATCGGAATTGCCGGAGACGTTACCGGAGGGTCGGAAAATAAAAGACGAGGCGAAACCAGAATAGAAGGTCCTGGGTCGCCGGACCTCCTTCTGGCTCAACTGCGTCTCACGATTGGGTCTCGTGAGTTGCCGGACCGGGGACTAAGGGCGTCCAGTGAAGTGTCAACCGTTACGGCAGACTCTTGTCGTGATGGCTTAGGGGTTCGGTCCCGTCTGCGGTGACAAGGAAGGCGTCCTCCAAGCGAACGGCGGTAACGCCCGGGATATAGATTCCCGGCTCCAGCATGATCACATTGCCTTCCTGGAACTGCTCCTGGTTGTAGGGGACGATTCGGGGCGCTTCGTGGCCGGTCAGTCCGATTCCATGGCCGGTGTGGTGAGGATAAACGTCGTAACCGCCAGCAGCCATAAAGCTGCGTACTTTTTCGTCCACTTCCCTGGCGACCTCGCCTGGCCGAATCAGAGAGACGGCGTAGGCAAGGGCTTCCTCAACGAAATTGTGCAGTTCAATTTGCTGGGCCGTTGGCTGATCCGCATAGTAGGTAGCGCAGCTGTCGGTCCAGTAGCCGTCAACCACGACACTCAGGTCGAGAATGAAGGAATCGTTGGCAATGATTTCAAAGTCCAGAGGCGCGGCGCTCATGTTCCCCGGTCGATGACCGACGATGCAGTCATTGCCCATCTGCATCCACCTGCCTGCCTCACGCTCCACAGCCGTCTGCACTTCGGTCCAGACGTCGATCTCGCGCTGGCCCAGACGCACGGCTTTGCGGCCGGCTTCGTGACCGATAGTTGTCAGGCGGAAGCCCTCGCGGATGCGGGCCAATTCCTCCTCGGCTTTCACAGCGCGCAGCGGCAACAACCAGCCTTCAAGCGAGCGATGTTCGCTGCCTGGAAACGCTTCGCGGAGCGCTTGCCACAGGCCCAGCGCCAGGCTCTTTTCCTCGACACCGACCTGACCAGAAAGCCCGCTGATGCCGGCGACAAGCTCCCGCAAAGCCTCCGCCAGCCGGGCAGGAGCGTCGATCGGCTGTTGAATCGTATATCCGACTATCGGGACGTACGAGCAACCGGTTTCGCCGCCAAAAGCAGAGGCTTCGCCATATCCATCATCGGCCAGCAGCGTAAAGTCGCCGCGGTCGAAGAAGAGCAGTGCGGGCGGGGACAGATTCAGGCCTGTCAGCCAGCGAACACTATCGATATCGGAGAAGAGCGCCAGTTCGACACCGGCTTCGTGAAGCATCCGGGTCGTCCGCTGTCTTTGCTGTTTGTGCATTGCTACTTAACGTCCTTGTCCTCGGTTACATGGCTAGCGATGGCGGGAAACGGTCCAGGCTTCAGAGACTGGAAGCCAAAATTCATTCTACCACGGCATCTCGCGCTTGGAATACTCTCTGCCGATGCGGGCCGCCTCCTCGGTTGCCGAGCCGACCATCACGCCTTCATCGATGCGTTCCGCGACATCGTGGGGACGCACTCCGTTGAGGAAGAAGACGCCGGCCGCGTCGCAGGCCGACTTGACGCGGGCACGGGCCGCGCTCATTTCCTGCGGATAGGGCGGATCGTGGGCGTCCGGGTGGCCGAGGCTCATGCCCATATCACCAGGACCCCACTCTGCGAAGGCGATGCCAGGCACGGCCGCGCTGGCTTCGGCGTTCGCCAGGGCGCGGCGGTTTTCGATCTTGAGGCCGAGCATGATTTCGCCTTCCGGGTTCAGCGGCCAGACGTCAGCTTTCTGAACATATTCATGCGGCGTAACGCCCCAGATTTCTGCGGCCATGGATTGCCCACCTGCGCCCCTTCTCCCTTGGGAAAGGGCGTTTGTTCCATCGGAAACGCCAATGGAGGCAACAGGGTAGCGGGAGGATTCGACAAACACGCGGACAGCGCCGGGCGTCTCTGCATGGCAGAGCAGTATGCCGTGAACGCCGCGCGCCAGGACCTGTTTGACCATCCAGGCGTTGGCCCGCATCACGTTTTCGTCGGTCCCGTCCGTTGGCAGCGTGCAGATGACCGCGGGGGTCCTGTGCCCGCTACGCGTCGTGCCCGCGTTGGCCAGCCCCCGCATGAACTCACCCAGCCCGACAGGGTTGAAGGCGCCATGCTCAAACTCGACCATCAGGTAGTCGGCCCAAGTGTCTCTGTGGGCGATGCCATTCTCGTAGGTCAGTCCACCGCGGACGCCGGTGTAGTAGATTGGCTGGCCAGCCTCCAGCAACTCGATCGCTCTGTTTATGCGCGGCATTCAGTTTCCTCGCTCTGAAGTATGGGATAGTGTCATTGGCGAAGCAGCTCTACAGCGCCCGGAGGGGCTCTTCTATCATTCCGGCAAAGGCATCCAGAAACTGTGCGGCGCGGACGCCGTCGACGGCGCGGTGGTCGCAGGAGAGGGTCAGGGTCATCATCGGGCGCACGGCGGGCTGTCCATCCACGGCCACGACGCGATCGGCGATGCGGCCTACCGCCAGGATCGCGGCCTGGGGCGGGTTGACAATGGCATTGAATGCATCCACGCCAAACATGCCCAGATTACTGATGGTAAATGTACCGCCAGCGAAGTCGTTGGGCGTCAGTCCGCCGCTCCCGGCGCGCGCCACCAGGTCGGCCCTGCGGGCGGCGATCTCTTCGACGCGCAGGCGGTCTGCGCCGTGAACCACGGGTACGAGCAGCCCTTCTTCGACAGCGATTGCCAGTCCGACGTTGATCTCAGGATTGGTGACGATATTGCCGTCATCCCAGTAGGAGTTGAGGCGAGGAAAGCGGGCCAATGAGAGCGCGGCCAGCTTGGTGAGCAGGTCCGTGTAAGTGATCCTGGCCCCGTCAGAGGCGCCGGGGGCGAGGATTTCCCGCCAGTGGATCAGTTGGCCGGCGCTTACTTCGCGCACCAGGTAGAAGTGGGGCACGCTGGTCCAGCTGCCGGTCAGGCGTTCGGCCATAACCTGCCACATACGGGAAACGGGCTGCGTTTCGGGTTCGACCGCTGCAGGCGTATGCACGACAGGCGCGGGGGCTTCCGGAGCCGGCTGCGCTGACAGGGGGACTTCGGCGGCGAGCACGGCCCCTTCCGGACCGCTACCGGAAAGGGCTGCGAGATCCAAGCCCCTTTCGCGCGCCAGCCGGCGCGCCTTAGGCGAGGCAAGGACGCGAGAGCCGGAGCCGGTGGAACGGATGTGGGCCTCCACGTCTTCCTTGGAGATACGGCCGCCTGTACTCTGGACGTCTGCCAGATCGACGCCGTGTTCCGCGGCAATACGCGCTGCGACGGGGCTGGAGGGGAGTGGGGCTGATCCTCCATTCTCCGCTTGGGGCGTCTCCTTTGGTTCAGCCGCTACGGGCGGAGCGGGCGCTGCGGGAATCTCCTCCCCCTCGGCTGCGATCAGCCCGATCACCTGGCCAACGGGGACCTCATCGCCTTCCTGTGCGGTCACTGCGGTCAGGAGGCCGGAGGCAGGCGCTTCCACCTGCACGTCCACTTTATCGGTGGCCACCTCCATCAGCGGCTCGCCAGCCGTGACCATCTCGCCTTCACTCTTAAGCCAACGCAGCAAGACGCCCACGTCCTGGGCCATCCCAAGAGCCGGCATTATCACTTCTTTGGGCATGCAGTCCCCCTATTTGGGCGTACTCAGGTCAATAGTCCGGGAGGGCGGGCAATCTCAACCGCACAGGGACTTGGCCGTCTCGACAACGTAGTCAGCGTTCGGGATCGTCAGATCTTCCATCGCCGGAGAAAACGGAACAGGTACGTTCATCGCTCCAATGCGCTTAACCGGAGCATCCAGATAGTAGAATGCTCCGTCGGCAATGACTGACGCAATTTCACCCGTGACGCCATACTGCCGGTAGCCCTCGTCCAGTACGAGCGCCCGACTGGTCTTGCGGGCGGACTGGACGAGCGTATCCGTGTCAAGCGGGGTCGTCGTGCGGGGATCGATAAGCTCGGCACTGATGCCGATCGAATCCAGTTTTTCGACGGCTTCGAGGGCTACGTACACCATTGAGCTTGTGGCGACGATGGTGATGTCGTCGCCGGTACGCTTCACGTCGGCCTGGCCCAAGGGAAGCGTATACTCCTCTTCGGGTACCGGGCCCTGTTCCTGATAGAGCATTTTGTCTTCGAAGATAACGACGGGATTTTCGTCGCGGATGGCGCTTTTCATCAAACCCTTGGCGTCGAACGGCGTTGCGGGGAGGGCTACCTTCAGACCGGGGATGTGACTGAAAAGGGCATGCAGAGACTGGCTGTGCTGGGCTGCAGAGCGGCGGCTGGCCCCCAGGGTCGTTCGCAGGACCATGGGCACTGTCAGTTTACCGCCGGACATGTAGTGGGTCTTGGCTGCCTGGTTGACCAGTTGGTCCATCACCAGGGTGGTGAAGTCGCCAAACATGATGTCCACAATGGGCCGCATACCCGTGATAGCCGCGCCCACGCCGATGCCGGCGATACCCGCCTCCGAAATGGGGGAGTCTATGACGCGTTCAGGGCCGAACTCATCCAGCAGACCAACCAGCACTTTGAAGACCGAGCCGGCTGCAGCGACATCCTCGCCAATTACAAAGACGCGCTCATCGCGAGCCATCTCTTCAGCAATCGCTTCACGAATAGCCTGGCCGAATGTTATCTGACGTTCTCCCGGCGCGTGAATGGCCGGGCTGCAATGGATTCCGTTCTCAAGCGTAGACATGATTGTCCACCTCGCTTTCACTGGGGAACGACGCCTCTTCGGCGAAGGCAACCGCGTCGTCAACGGCGGTCTTTACTTCCTGCTGGATTCGCTCCAGGACATGCTCTTCCGCCTGCTTACTTTTCAACAGCCAGTCCTCGAGAAGAGTCAGCGGGTCCCGCTTGGCCCATTCCTCTTCCTCTTCGCGAGTACGGTAGGGGCGGTCGATATCGCCGACATGATGCCCGCGGAATCGATAGGTGTTACAGACGAGGAAGGCCGGACCGCCTCCTTTGCGCGCCCGGTCGATGACAAGTCGGGCGGTGGCATGCACGGTGCGGATGTCCTGGCCGTCGATAGCCTGCGCATGGACGCCGAAGCCCGAGGCCCGACCGACCATGGAGCCGGCTGCGGCCTTGGAGTTGTGCGTATACTCGCCATACTGGTTGTTTTCGCAGACATAGATTACAGGCAGCTTCCAGAGTTGGGCCATATTCATCGACTCGTACAACAGACCCTGCCCCAATGCGCCGTCGCCAAAGAAACAGACCGAAACCTGGTCGGTACCCCGCAGCTTAATGGACATGCCTGCGCCGGTGGCGATGCCTGCGCTGCCGCCGACGATGCCATTAGCGCCCAGGTTGCCGGTTTCCTGATCGGCGATGTGCATCGAGCCACCTTTGCCGCGGCAGTAGCCGGCTTCCTTGCCCAGGAGCTCTGCGAACATTTTGTCCAGCGCTGCGCCCTTGGCCAGGCAGTGGCCGTGGCCGCGGTGCGTGCTGGTGATGTAGTCGTCCTGGCGCAGGGCTTCGCAGACTCCGACGGCGATAGCTTCCTCGCCGATGTAGAGGTGCGTAATACCCGGCATGCGCGCGCTGGTGTAGAGCTCGTTGGCGGTCTCCTCGAAAGTGCGAATCTTGACCATCTGCTCGTAGGCCTGGAGCCAATGTTCGGCGTCCAATTCATTCAGGCTCGGATTGGTATCGTTCGTTTCACTCATAGCGTCACCCCATGGTTAGACCGGATTCTTACCAGTGCATGACCCAGCCACTATCAACGTTAATGGCCTGGCCGGTGATATTGCGGGCGTGTTCAGAGGCCAGGAAGACGACGGTGGAGGCGATCTCCTCCTGGGAAACCAAGCGGCCCAGAACGGCCAAGCGGCCGATCTTCTCGGTACACCATTCTTCGTAGGTGGGTCTCTCGTCCTCCGGCATATCGGCGATCGAAAACTTGTGGATCCGCCTTTGGAGCGGCGTGTCGACCATTCCAGGGCAGATTGCGTTGGCACGTATATTGTAGGCGGCAAAATCCTTGGCGGCAATCTGCATGAAGCTCAGCACCGCGGCCTTGGAGACGCTATAGGGGGGATCGGTCTGCGAGCCTATCTGGCCTGATACGGAGGAGAAGAAGAGGAAGGTGCCCTGCCGCCTGGCGATCATTGGTTCATAGAAGGCGTGGGCGGTGTTAACGGCACCGAGCACATTCACTTCGTGGACGCGGGGCCAGTCGGAGGGCTCCAGGTTCCAAAAAGGGAAGCCGCCTTTGCCCGAATCGATGCCGACGGTGAAGACAACGTGGCGTACCGGCCCGAGCTCCTTTTCGATGCGGGTCGCGGCTGCCTGCAACGCGGCGAAATCGGTGACGTCGACCTGCTCCGAAAATGAATCGACGCCATGAGAGGCGGCTTCCTGCGCAACTTCGTCCACGACCGGATCGCGATCGAGCAGCGCTACGCCGGCGCCTTCGTCAGCGAAGGTCTTGGCGATCATGCGGCCCATTCCGTTTGCGCCGCCAACTACGACGGCGACCTGACCTGCGAGTTCCAGATTCATTGCCTTCCTCTGATGTACATTAGGCGCCACAGGCACCTGTTGTTCGGAACAGTGAGAGAAACTAGAGTGCGATAGAGTTTGATTCTCAACAAGAAAAACAGGTCGCTCCGAGTTTCCCTGACGTTGACTTCAGAATAGAACCCCATCTTGGCCATTCTGCATCTGACAATGAAGTTTTTCCAGCAGCTTCGAAGGTGTTCGCCGGCGCAGCTCTTCGACAAATGCTTCGCTTTCCTCCATCGATCGGTCAATTTCGGCTCGATGATCGAAGTAGTATGCCAGAGCTGCGTACACGTCAGACAGCGAAAGATCGTATTCGGCAGCAATCTCGTCGGCGCACTTGCCCATGCGCTCGTGCCAGATAACGATGTTCTCTACTGTTATCCGGCGTCCGGCGATACGGGGTTTGCCACCTACTATTCCAGGGGTAATCTCGATATGTTGGTCTAGAGATTCAAATGCCATCAGTGTTCCCGACTACGTCTACTTAGCTGGTGTGGCTGTCGTGAAATACGTTAAATCCTTAAGCACTATAGGAATGGTGAATCAAACTCATTGCATTGGACGCTAAATTCAGAGTTCCAGTCTATGGATCCGTCCCGGTGCGGTTGGCCTGGGCGCGCGGTGTCAGGTCGAACTGGGTCTCGTGTCCATGGAAGAAGCGATACAGCTCATCCACCATGAGCGAAAAGAAGCCCAGCGACCCTGCCGGCCCTCCGAAGGCTCCGATGTGGGGGCTGAGGAAGACGTTGGGCAGCTGGAGGATTTCGCTGTCGGGGGGAACCGGTTCCGGGTCGAATACGTCAAGGCCGGCGACGATATCGCCCTGTTTCAGCCTTTCTATAAGCGCGGCCGAGTCGGTCACTTTGCCGCGGGAGACGCTGACGAAGACGGCGCCGGGGCGCAAAAGGGCCAGCTCCTCTTTGCCGAGCATACCTTCTGTCCTGGGGGTGTGAGGAACCAGGCAGACGACAACATCGCAGGAGAGGACGTTTTCCAGGCTTGTCTGCAGAAAGCCCAGGGCCTCGGGAAGCTCCTGGGGCAAATAGGGGTCGTGGACCCAGATTTCGGTCTCGAAGGCGCGCAGGAATTTCATGAGGCGCCGGCCCATGTGTCCGCAGCCGATCAGGCCGACCCTGCGGCCCCACAGAATGCCCTGCATACCGACCGCCAGAGAGCGATCGAACGCGGTCTGGCCGGAGATCATGCGGCGAAAGTGTGCGCCGCCGTTTTTGAGGCAGACGAGAATCATAGCCAGCGCCCATTCGGAGACCGGATAGGAGGAGGCGTTGGTGGTATCGACGGTGCGGATGCCGCGCGCCCAGGCCGCGTCAAGATCGATGCGGCTGGCGAAACGATCGCCCTCCATTTCACCGATTATTTTGAGGGTGGGAGCGGCGTCCAGTATGTCCGCGGTCACGGTCGGCGCACCGAGGCAGACGACCAGCGCGTCATGGCCTGGAAGTGTTTTGGAGAAATCGAGTGCCGCCTGCGGGTCGGTATTGGTGTCGTAAATGCCGCCCCCTTCGCAGGAGAACCAGTCCCAGTCGGCGAACGTTTCCAGCCGGGTCAGATCCTGCGAATCCACATGGTTGTAGCGGATGTCGTCGTTGAAGGCCAGCAGCACTTTGGGTCGTTTTTGGGACATAGGCGTTATATCGGAATGTGGTCTTCAGTTCAGCCAAAGTTCCCTGGCTTTCGGGATGGCCTGACGGAAACCTTCTTCGCCGGTCTTGCTGGCCTCTTCTACAGAGATCCAACCGTCGAAACCGGCATGGCGCAGGCGTTCAAAGATCGCTTCCAGGGGCGTTACGCCGCTGCCAATGAGAACGGGCTCGAAGGAGCCTTTCTGCCTGATGTCGCTGACATGGACTGCGGCGACGCGGGGCATGACGGCGTCCAACACTTCAAGCGGGTCGTCGTCGACGGCCAGGAGATTGGCCGTGTCGAAGAGGAGCTGCAAACCGCTGCCGGCGGTCCTGTCGCAGATTTCGAGAAAGACGGAGGCTGTCTGTGAGAAGTCGAAATAGGTCCAGACGTAGCCAATGGCATGGTTCTCATAGACGAGGGTGACGCCTGCGGCGTTTGCTTCGTCGACCCATTCCGACAGGCCCTCTGCAGCCCAGGAAACGCCGTCCTGACGGCTGACGCCGGGGTGGTTCTGTCCGGCGGTGACGCGCAGAAGGCTTACGCCCAGCTGCGCTGCCGCGTCGATGTAGCTGCGGAGCTCCTGCCGGTGCTGCAGCCTCACGGCCGGATCCGGGTGGGTAAAGTCGGTATAGGTTACCATGCCTGCAATCACTACGCCTGCGTCCTGCGCCTGCCTGCGCAGACCGTTCAGATACCGGTTTTCCAGAGAGTCCAGGTGGGCCACACTGATGTCGGCTCCGTCCAGACCGATCTCGGCGGCCAGGCGGAACCAGCCGGCCAGAGTGCGCTCGCCACTGCTGATTTCAGGGTAGAGGGAGGCAGGGAGGCAGGAGAACGGCATTGCGTTAAGACTCCGAGATGGCGACCACAGATCCTGACGACGCATCGCAGTAAATGAAGCGGCTGTCAGGGTCGGCGCTGAGGCCGTGCGGCTCCGGTTCCGAATCGGGAACGGTGATGCGATCCAGCTCGGAGCCGTCGTTCAGGCTCAGTTTTACGATGACGCGGTGGCCGGTATGGACAACCCAGAGGCCGTCCTCCTCGCGCACGACGCCATGGGCGCGCGTGTAAGGCAGGGGGATTATGTGCTGGACCGACCAGTCGCTGATACGCATTTTGGTGAGCGTCTGGTCCTTGAGGGTCGTCAGCCAGAGGTGGCCGGGTTCATGGTTGTCGTACTCGATGCCATGGGTGCCGCCGCCGTTGGGCAGGGGATGGCGCGAGATCGTCTTGCCGGTCTCGGGATCGACGCGCAGCACTTCGCCGGCCGACTTGCCGGCGTCATGCGCCCGTTTGGGCCGCCATTTGTCGGCGGAGCCGTTGGCAGCCAGCCAAAGGCTGTCTTCGCCCCAGGCCATCCCGCTGGTGTTGGAGGAGTCGCTGGGGATTTCATGAATCATCATGGGTACGCCGTAATAGTCCAGCTCACCGTTGCGTTCGACCAGCATTACGCGGTCGGTAATCTGATCGACGATCCAGAGACCGTCAGCGGTCATCTGAAGACCGTTCGGCACTGAGTAGGGAGAGCGAAACAGTTTCTTGTAATTTGACATGGTTCACCCTTCTGGAATCTGTGAAGAAGCGTTCGCGCGGGCTCGCGGTGGTTGTCTACTGTAGTCCTTCCGGCGGAGAGATGTTTACGGCCTCTCCACTTTCGACTATACGCGTCCAGGTGCTCTCTTCGATTGGAATCCCGTGTTCAAGACGGTGCTGACGTCGTTCCTCTTCGATTTCACCGGGGTAGTAGATCCTCTTCACGCCAGGCAACTTGGGGGAGGACCAGACCCATTCAACCAGCTTTTCCACTTCCTGCTTGTATTCGTCGGGATCGATGAAGCTCTCGATTTTTATTGCCAGCGCGAGCCAACCGGAGGCGCCGCGGGTGGGCGGGTCGGCGCTGCAACCGGCCCAGGACAGTCCACCGGCGATAGCGTCGACCATCATACCCAGCCCGTAGCCTTTGTGGCCGACCGAGCCGCCAACCGGCAACATCGCGGCTCCGCCATCCATGAAGGCGTTCGGGTCCAATACGGCGTTGCCCTCTTCGTCGATGAGCCAGTCGTCCGGCACGGGCAGCCCGCGCGCCCGCTGCACATCCACCTTACCTCCGGCCACCATGCTCGTGGTCATATCCAGCATCAGAGGGGCGCCGCCGGCCCGGGGCGCGCTGAAGGCGAGGGGATTGGGCGGCAAGCGCCGGCCCGTGCCGCCGAAGGGGGCGGTGAAGGGTCCTCCGCCGTTGAGCACGAGCAGGCCGATGCAGTCCTGTTCCGCTGCAATGGGCGGAAACGCGCCCAGGCGGCCGATATGGGTTGACTGGTGGACGGCAACTGCGCCGAATGTGTGCTCCTTGGCGCGCTCGACCGCCATTTCCATCGCCTTTTTCGCCAGGACGATGCCCTGCATCCGCTGGGCGTCAATGACAACCGATGCCGGAGTCTCCCGCACGAATTTGAGGGCGCCGACCGGCTTCATAGTTCCCTCTCGCACGGCGGTAATGTAGCCGGGCAAGCGAATCACGCCGTGTGAGTCATGTCCTACGAGATTGGAGTCGACCAGGTGGTCGGTAACGTCACGCCCCTGGTCGGCAGGAAAGCCGGCTGCGGCAAAGATGGCAGAGCCGTACTCTCTCAGGCTGTCGTGGGAAATCGTTGGCATTGGCGCGGGTTCCTCTGTTGGGTGACTTAGTTGCAGAAAAAGGGGCAGTCGCGCTTCACGGCGGCTCCGGGAGCCCGCGCAAATGGAAATGTGTTGTTGGAGAAGCCGGCGGGAGCCATCGGTCTCGTATCGAAAAGTATACCCTGCGCAGAAAAAACATTCAAACGGCGCTGGCCAGGGCAATCGCATCTTATTGGGAGAGAACTTAGGGGTACGTCAGGTAACGACTATCGCTTGTCCGGTCCTCAAATCCATCCCCACTCCTCTTTCCATCATCCCACAGATGCTGAAAAAATTGGCAGGTTCCGTCGCTATCAGTCGCCTTTCTTGGGGCGTCCCGCGTTCCACTCAACAACTCAAGGGTGAAGGCGCTGAAGGCATTTGGCACAATTTGGCACAATTTGGCACGTTTTCAGGGGGGTACCCCCAAAGGCAGTCGAATCTAATCTGGTTTGCCAGTATTGCCGAAGATAGTCGGTGGGTCCAAAGAAGGCCGGGAAGAACACCTTTTTTTTTGTCCGCGGAGGACGCGGAGTGGCGCGGAGAACTTCGTAAAACCTTTTTCCGCTAAGGGCCGGGAAGAACACTTTTCTTTGTCCGCGGAGGACGCGGAGTGGCGCGGAGAACTTCGTAAAACCTTTTTCCGC
>VXRG01000035.1:46053-46336 GCA_009838625.1 Caldilineaceae bacterium SB0664_bin_27 | reverse complement strand
AAGAAGCTCAGAGGGCGGCGGGAAACTCTTTGGGTGAATGCGCGGACCAGGCGCACTTTGCCGCCGCGCATCGCCGAGGCCCTGCATCTTGCTCCCCTTTTCAACTTTTCCGAATTGAAAGGTAGGTCACCGAGGAATGGAACATTCAATCCTGAATCATGTTGATCTGAGTCAGCGCCTGAAGCGAAAGGAGTACGAGGCGCTGCTGGCCGAACGCCAGCAGGAGTTCCTGAAACTCCGTTTGAAGCTGGGTGGTCCGATCGGGGGCAAGCTGGGTCCTCCC
>VXRG01000035.1:0-46043 GCA_009838625.1 Caldilineaceae bacterium SB0664_bin_27 | reverse complement strand
ATTTTTTTTTAATCATACGGCGACCACCGACTTCAACACCTATCTATTCGTCGGCTGCGTCAGTTTTGTATAATAGACATCTCCCCTCCTGATACTTTTCGAGGGCTGGGACGCGGCGGGGAAGGGCGGCTGCATCCGGCGGCTGACGGCGCCATTGGATCCGCGCCACTTCTCGGTTTTCCAGTACCAGGCGCCAAACGATCGAGAGAAGAGGCATCATTTTCTCTGGCGCTTCTGGCCGGCGGTTCCCGGCAAGGGTGGCATGTGCATTTTCGACCGCACCTGGTATGGGCGCGTTCTGGTGGAACGCGTGGAGGGTTTTGCCAACGTACCGGACTGGCGGCGGGCGTATGAGGAGATCCGGCACTGGGAATCGCTCCTTGTTTCCGACGGCATGATCCTGATCAAGTTTTTTCTTCACATCTCTTCGAAGGAACAGAAGCGGCGCTTCGAAAGCCGGGCAGAGGACCCTCTGCGCCAGTGGAAGCTCACCGACGAGGACTGGCGCAACCGGAAGAAACGCCAGGCGTACAATGAGGCGATCGTGGAGATGGTGGAGAGGACGGATACGGTGATGGCGCCGTGGACGATCGTGGCTGCCGAACAGAAACGATTTGCCCGCATCAAGGTACTGGAGACGGTGAACCAGAGCATTGAGGCCGCGTTAGGCTGAACGACAGAGTAGGCTGAACGACAGTGGCGGCTGAACGGGCATTGACCTATCCGCGGGGCTTCGCAAGCGTACGAGTTTCTCAGTCTCTGTAAATCTGATGACCCTTACGGACAAAGTTGCGATCATCACAGGAGCGGCGTCCGGGATCGGGCGGGCCTGCACAGAGCGTTTTCTGGAAGAGGGCGCAGTCGTCGTGGCGTGCGACATCGACGGCGCCGGGCTGGAGAGGCTGGGCGCAGAAGACTCCCAAGGCAGGCTGCATACGGTTCTCTGCGATGTAACGAAACGGGCGGACGCAGAGTCGAGCGCGGCGAAGGCGCTCTCCCTTGGCGGCAGGCTCGACTGTCTCGTCAACTCGGCGGGGATCACGCCGCGCACGCTGCCGCCAGAGGCCGACTTTGAAGCGCGTTGGGACGCGGTGATGGAGGTGAATGCCAAGGGCGTGTTCCTGATGTCGTACGCGGCGTTGGAGGTGATGCGGCCGGCGGGGCGCGGCTCGATCGTAAACCTGGTCTCTGTGATGAGTATGGTCGGCTACCCGACTTCGCTGCCATTTTCGGACGGCTTCACGGCCTACCCGCACAGCAAGGGGGCCGTGGCGCAGATGACCAAGGAGATGGGTGTGCGCTTTGCGGTGGAGGGTGTGCGGATAAACGCGGTTGCGCCCGGGTTCGTCTACTCGCCGCTCACCGAGAACGTTGTCGGCAACCCGGAGGTGCATGCGGAGATGAAGCGGCTGCACCCGATGGGGCGGATGGGGCAGCCGGAGGAGATTGCGGCGGTGGTGGCGTTTCTGGCTTCAGACGACGCTTCGTTTGTGACTGCGAGCGTGTGGCCGGTGGATGGGGGGTATACGGCGCAGTAGTTAACTAAACACCACGATTGTTTTAGGCTAAGACTACGGCAACCAGCTTAACCAGTTAAACAGCTGTCTGGAAAGACTGCCCCATGGGCTTAAGATCCGCAACTTCATGGCAAGAAAGTTTGGCACGAATCTGCTGGAATCGGCTGACAGTGTCTGCAGAGTAGAGTCGTTCACCGCAATGGAGACAGACCTCGGCACGGGCGGTCACAGCAGCGATATTCACGCCTCCACGCAGTAGCTTCTCGACTTCCTTCTCGACCATCTCACCTCCACACACCGGACATTTTTTGAATGGCATCAATTGTCTGCCCTCCTTATACGCCAATCGATCCATCGAATCGGGTCCGGACGATAAACGGTAATTAGAACAGCCCGCCGAGCCACCAAATGCTCTTCCAGTTTTCTTGGAAGAGGAATGTAGTCGATTAGGCGCAGCAGGCAGTCCTTCAGAGTCACTTATTTTTCCTCTCTTCTCAACGCACGCCACACTCGCTCCGGCGTGTAGGGAATCTCGCGGATGCGGACGCCGGTGGCGTCGAAGATGGCGCTGGCGATAGCGGGGGCCATGCCGTCTATCGGGATTTCGGCTATTGCTTTTGCGCCGAAGGGGCCGGTGGGTTCGTAGGTCTGCACGAGGATCGTGTCCAGCTCCGGCATTTCGTGCGCGGCCAGGATACGGTAGTCGCCGAATCTGCCGATCTCCAGCTTGCCCCTGTCGTCGTAGGGCATCTCTTCGCATAGGGCGTAGCCAAGGGCCTGGGTCATGCCGCCTTCGACCTGGCCGCTGGCGGTTACGGGGTTTATGGCGATACCGCAGTCCACCGCCATCACCGCTTTCTCGACGGTAACCTGGCCGGTCTCCGTATCCACCTCCAGCGCGGCGTACTGTGCGGCAAAAGGCGGGGGGCTGACGTAGCTCATATGGCTTGCGGTAGCCATGATCTGATGCTGTTCCTCCTGATGGATGCTGTGAAGCGCAACCTTTTCCAAGGTGACGGCCCGGCCATCGGGCGCCAGGACCTTCTGATCCTCCAGCCAAAGCTGACCGGCGTCGAGGCCCTGAAAGAGGTGCGCGGCCGCGTGGCGCCGGATCTGGAGGCCGACGTCTTCGGCCGCCTTGAGCACGGCGCCGCCTGAGATATAGGTCGTGCTGCTTGCGTAGGCGCCGGTGTCGAAGGGCGTGAAGTCGGTGTCGCTGCTGTAGATGACGATCTGCTCCAGGGGAACGCCGAGCGCCTCGGCCGCGATCTGGGCCAGCACGGTATCGGAGCCTGTTCCCAGGTCGGTTGCGCCGACCAGCAGGTTGAAGGAGCCGTCGTCATTGAGCTTGATGCTGGCTGCGCCCATGTCGAGACCGGCGATGCCGGTACCGTGCATACAGATTGCCAGGCCGATGCCGCGGCGGACATGCGGCCGGTCGGGCGGCTTCTTCCAGCTGGCGTCATGGCGCCGGTCCCAGCCGATGGAGGCGGCCCCGGCCTCGACACACTCTGCCAAGCCGCTGCTCTCAACCGTTTGCGGGAACCCTTCGCGGCCCTCACCCATGGCAACCGCCATAGGCAGCGTCTGTCCTTCCTTGACCCAATTGATGCGCTTGAACTCCACCGGGTCGATCCCGAAGGCCAGGGCCATTTCCTCCATGTGCTGCTCCAGGCCGAAGAGGGCCTGGGGTGCGCCGTATCCGCGGAATGCGCCGGGCACAGGTTTGTTGGTATAGACGACGTCACAGTCGAAGCGGGCTGCAGGCAGCCAGTAGGTGCTGAGGGCACGAAAGCCGGTGACCATCTGGACGGTCAGACCGTGCGTCCCATAGGCGCCCGTGTCGGCCAGGACCCGCACTTCCATGCCGACCAGCTTGCCGGAGGCGTCCACGCCGCTGCGAAAGCGTAACCGTTGCGGATGGCGCGTGCGGGCGGAGGTGAATTCCTGCTGGCGAGTGTATTCGAACTTGACCGGCCGGCCGGTGGCAATCGTGAGATGGGCGCAGAGGTCTTCGATCAGCATCTCCTGTTTGCCGCCGAAGCCGCCGCCGATACGCGGCTTTACAACACGGATGCGGCGGACCGGGAGTCCGAGCAGGGGCGCGACCATGCGGCGCACATGGAAGGGGACCTGGGTGCTGGTGCGAATAACCAGCCGGTCATCCTCGTCCCAGTAGGTAATGACGATGTGCGGCTCGATGCTGGCTTGCTGCACCTGGTGCACGCGGTATTCGCTCTCGAATACAAAGTGGGCAGATTCAAGGGCTGCGTCGACGTCGTTATGGTCCACGAGCAGTTTCACAGCGACGTTGCTCTTGGCGTCGTGGATCATCTGCGCGTCGGTTTCGTCGTGGATTACGGGCGCGCCGGCCTGCGTCGCTTCCTCGGGAGAAAAGACGGCGGGCAGCTCTTCGTACTCGACTTTGATCCGTTCCAGCGCCTCCTGCACCAGCTCCGGGGTTTCCGCGGCGACGGTGGCCACACGGTCGCCGACATAGCGCACCTTTGAATCCAGGCTGACCTGGTCGTAAGGGGGCGGCTGCGGGTAACTCTGGCCGCCGCTGGCGTAGATGACACGGGGCAGGTCGGCGTAGGTCTGCACGGCATGCACGCCGGGAAGGGCCAGCGCGTCCGACGTATCGATAGAAAGGATGCGGGCGTGGGCAACGGGGCTGGTCAGCAGGCCGCCGTAGAGCATTCCGGGACGCTCCACGTCGTCGGCAAAGACGGGGCGGCCCTTTGCCAACTTGACGGCGTCCACTTTTCGTTCCGGCTTGTTGACGACCTGGGTCCGGGGCGGCGCGACCGTAACCGGGACACTGCGGGTCTGCGTTTCTGTGTCCGGCCCACCGTCATGCCAGCCGTTGGCAGGGGGCTGGTCGGTCGCCGGCCATTCGCCGGTAGCGGGGGCGTCGCGCACGTCGATGACCGGGGGCGGCGGCGTCTCGCCTTGCAGTTGCGCCGCTGCACGGAGGATCGCCTGAACAGGTTTTACGTAGCCCGTGCAGCGGCAGAGGACACCGGCGATCGCTTCGCGGACGGCGGCTTCGCCGGGCCGCGGGTCGCTGTCCAGCAGATGCTGGGCGGCCAGGATCTGGGCGGGCGTACAGTAACCGCACTGGATTGCCCCGCAGTCGATAAACTGCTGCTGCAAGGCGGAAAGGCGAGGAGACAGGGACTCGACCCGGCTCCTTTCGGCGCCCTCCCCGTCTTCTTCGTCCAGGCCTTCGAGGGTGATAACCGATGCGCCGTCGGCCTGGGAGGCCAGCAGGATTCCGCTGTTGACAAGGCGATAGCTCTTGGGAGCGTCGGGCGTCCGGGTGAAGATAATGGCGTCAGCGCCGCTCTCGCCGGTCTCGTCTCCATGCTTGACGCTGAAGATGCGCAGCCGCCGCAGGGTCGTCCGCAGAAGTTCACCGGGACTGACATCGATCCGGTGGTGCGTGCCGTTAATTTTAGGAGAGATCGTTGATGGCATGGCAGGATGTCTGTTTTTCCGAAGGCACCGATTCTGAACAGCCTCCAGGCTATAGGAGGAGACTCGCGGCGTCAGCCTGCGCCCGGTTGACAACGACTTCCGCCATGGCGGCCCTGTAGGCGGCGCTGCCCTTGTAGTCATCTTTGGGGGCGAGCGGGCGGCCGGCAAGTCGGGGGCGCGTACCCACACCGCAGAGGCCGGTTCGTGTAGCGAAATCGCCCGGCGCAGCGGCGGGCCCGCCCTGAGAGGAGCGGCCGTTCAGCTCCGCGACAACGACTGCGGCTACGATGCACCGATCCATGGGCGTGCGAGCAATGCGCGCGTGGCCGCCGGCTGCCGGGTCCAGGGGCAGTCGGATTTCTGTAATGAGGGCCGGCTTCCCGGCAGGACCGGAAGGGGGAAGGGGGAAATCGTCCAGCTGACGGCAGGACTCGATTCCATCGAGGTCGACAGTTACGACGGCGGTGTTGAGCGCCAGCAAGGCGGCGAACAGCTCGCTGTCCGGCTCGGCCAGCGCGATAAGCCCCCCTGCAGTGGCAGCGTTGCGCAGGTTCTGGGGGCCTTCAAAGCGCGCGGTTCGGGGCAGGATGCCACCGGCCAGATCTGCAACCAGAGGATGTTCGACCAGGTCCGTAAGCGTCGTCATCGCGCCGACGCGCAGGCTGGCGCCGGCCTGCTGAAGATAGGACAGATTCAAGGCGGCCAGATCGACAACGCCGTCCACGTCGCGGCGCTGGCGCGTTTCCAGGGCCCCCACCAGATAGGTGCCTCCCGCCAGCGGCAGGCGGCGGACGGTTCGATCAGCAAGTAGATCGAGCGCGCCTGCCAGCGTCTTTGGTCTGTGATATTCCGCGAGAATAGCCATTTCTGGTCAGTTAACTTTGGGCAGGGGAAAAGCCAGATGCGGGTTGCCGGAACCGTGATCAGGCGCCTGGCGGCGGTTCGGGCGCGAGGTCCAGTTCCTGGAGCAGGCCGACCAGACTGAAGTTCATCGCCAGGACAACCGCGGCCGGCGTGAGCAAAAAGATGGGCAGTACGGTCACGAAGCTGACGACGAGCAGGATGACCTGGAACAGGAACATGAGAAAGGTATAGAGCGGATGGCGCAGGGCGAGAATGAAAGCGTTGCGCAGCACCATCTTTATGCTCATTTCGTCCTGCTGCCAGAGCAAGGGGAAGAAGTATTGCCCTGCCATGAGGACGATGATCAGGATCCAGACCCATACGATGCTGATGATCTGGGCCCAGCTGGCAGTGCTGGCGCCGTAGAAGCGAATGTTCACGACGACGCCGGCAATCATAAGTAGATTTATACCGAGCAGAATCCAGCTTTTGCCTATGGTGGTTTTTGCCCCGTCCCAAAAGAATGCGCTCTCCACCCGGCGGTAATTGGCGACGCGGTTGGCGGCGTTATGGATTCCTGAAGTCACCGGGCCCGCGGGCAGTACGAGGAAGACCCCGACCCACCAGAGGACGCTGAGCCACACCCACAGGAGCAGATCCTCATAGAGCGCCTTGATCGTGCGCCACATTACAGTGAAAGCTTTCATTTTAGTCCCATCGACGGCATAGCTGGCGCCCGGCCCGAAGCGGGGCTCGTTCCCATCGCAACAGAAGGGCCGAGAATCTAATTTTCCGTATTATAGCAGCAGCCGCCGCGTTTCTCTGAATCTGTCGACGGGGTCTCCGGGCCTGTTCCGTCGGTGAGGACGCAGGGGCGCGCCGAGTCGGCCGGCACAGGGCCTGCCCCTATCGGGGTCTGATGCAACAGGATGCAGATGCCCTGAATGACATACTTTTGCCACTAATGAAATGGGACAGATATAATGGGTAGATAGCCCGATGGGGCGAACGAGCCCCGAACAGCTGGGAGGACGACCGATGACCGATCAAGGCAGGAAAATCCTTGTCTGTGTTGCCTGGCCCTATGCCAACGGCGAGAAGCACATTGGACAGATCGCCGGCGCGTATCTGCCGCCCGACATCTTTGCCCGATACCAGCGGATGGCAGGCAACGACGTACTGATGGTCAGCGGCTCCGATACGCATGGCACGCCAATCACTTTGCAGGCGGAGAGAGAGGGGCTGGAGGCCGCCGAAGTGGTGGACAAGTATCACGAGCTTTTCGTTGAAGGCTGTATGGCGATGGGCCTGACTTTCGACCTGTACACGCACACGGATACGCAGAACCACTGGGACGTGACGCAACAGGTGTTTCGGCGGCACATGGCGAACGAGTATATTTACAAAGAGGTGCAGAAGCAGTGGTACGATCCGGAGGCGGGCCGTTTCCTGGCAGACCGCTACGTGGAGGGAACCTGCCCATTTTGCGGCTTTACCGAAGCACGCGGCGACCAGTGCGACAACTGCGGCCGGCTCTATGACGCATTGGAGCTGACCAACACGAGATCAAAGCTGAGCGGGAGCACGGCGCTGGAGGTCCAGGAGACGGAGCATTTCTTTCTGGACCTGGGAGCACTCAATGAACCGCTGCTCGATTGGATTGGCAGCGGCAAGGAGCACTGGCGCAACAACGTCCTGAACTTCACCCAGGGCCAGCTGAACCTGAAGGAGTTGCGGGGGCGGGCCATTACACGCGACATCGACTGGGGGATAGACATTCCGGTCGAGGGTTACGAGAGCAAGTGCATCTACGTCTGGTACGACGCGGTGCAGGGCTACCTGAGCGCGGCGATCGAATGGGCGGCATTGAGCGGTGGGCAGTGGCGGGAATGGTGGGACCGGGACCTTTCGCCGGATGCCCGCCACTACTACTTCATCGGCAAGGACAACATTCCCTTCCACACGCAGATCTGGCCGGGCATGATTATGGCCTATAACGATGAAACCGGGGCGGAAAACGAGCAGGAAGATATCTCCGGCCTGTCGGCAACGGCAGAGCCGATGAAGAAGGCGCGTCTGCACCTGCCGTACGACGTGCCGGCAAACGAGTATCTCAACTTTGGGGGCGCACAGTTCAGCACAAGCCGGGGCAACGTCATCGGTTTCAATACGGTCCTGGAGGAGTTCCAGGCGGACGCGTGGCGCTATACATTGACGGCCATGGCGCCGGAGAGCGCGGATACCGAGTTCACCTGGCCGGACTTCGTCGAACTGGTCAACAACGAGCTGGTGGCCAACTGGGGCAACCTGGTCAACCGGGCTGTCGGTTTCGCGTTCAGACGGTTCGATGGGGCAGTCCCTCACGCCGGGGAGATGGACGCGACGGACGGGGCCTTGCTGGAAGAGATACGGGGGGGTTTCGATAGCGTCGGAGCGCTGTACGAGGCCGTGAGGTTGAAGGCCGCCCTGCAGGAGGCGAGACGGTTGAGCCAGCGCGTAAACCAGTATCTGAACGAGAAGGAGCCGTGGAGGACCGTAAAGACCGACCCACAGACGGCAGCCACAACCGTATACGTGACGCTGCAAGCCATCGACTGGCTGAAGTTGCTGTGGGCTCCGATCCTGCCCCACAGCAGTGAACGGCTGCATCAATACCTGGGCTATACCGAGCCGCTCTTCGGCCAGCTGGACACGACGGCCGTTGAGGACGACCGCGGTTCACACCTGGTGCTGCGCTACGACCATGGGAAGGCCAGCGGCGCCTGGCAGGCGCAGACCCTGGCGGCCGGACAACTGTTGCGGAAACCGGCGCCACTTTTCGCAAAGCTGGATCCTGCGGTCGTGCTGGGCGAGGAGGACGGGTAGTCTGTGGCAGGGCACATGCTCAGAGGCAGGAATGCAACCATTTTTGCACTACTCTGCATCCTGTTCGTTTATTCTGCACTGGGCAGACTCTTTGCCACCACGACTCCGCCCTGGCAGAACCCGGACGAGCCGGCCCACTACAACTACATCGCCCACGTCGCGACGGCGAGGCAGCTGCCGGCGCTGCAGATGGGCGATTATGACGCGACCTACCTCGAACGCCTGAAGGCGGAGAAGTTTCCGCCTGACCTCCCGATTGATCCGGTCCGCTATGAGTATCATCAGCCCCCGCTCTACTACCTGCTCGCCGCTCCGATCTACTGGTTGAGCCAGGGACAGCTGATTGCGCTGAGACTTTTCAACGTTTGGCTGGGCGCATGCGTTGTGGTTCTGGTCTTCCTCTGCGCGCGCGCCGCGGCGCCCGGGTCACCACAGATCGCCGTGGGAGCGGCCGCCTTTGCGGCCTTTCTGCCGATGCACACGGCGCTGATGGCGTCGGTCAACAACGATTCGCTGGCCGAACTGCTGATCGCGGGAACGGTGCTGGCGCTCTTACGCTGGCAGGGCATGAGCGCTAAAGGCAGTGCGGAGGGCGGGCGGACCTATCTGCTGGCGGCCGGGATCCTCATCGGACTTGGTTTTCTTACCAAAGCAACCGCATATATTCTCCTCCCTGTGGCGCTGTTCGTTGTCATTAGCGGTTCAGTCTGGCCGGGCCGCGACGGCGAGAACGCGGTTGGAGAGCTGGCGGCGCGGCTGGCGCTGCTGACCTCGCCGGCTCTGCTCCTCGGTCTGCCGTGGTGGATCCGAAACAGTTTGCTGTACGGGAATCTGGATATCCTCGGTCTTGCCTGGCACGATGTGGTGGTCAGCGGACAGCCGACCACTGCCGCCTGGATTGCCGAGAACGGTTGGGGGGCCTATTGGGAGCGGGCGTGGACGTTTACCAGCAAGAGCTTCTGGGGGGTATTCGGCTGGCTGGGCGTGTTCATGGATGCCCGCATCTATACAGCTCTGTTGATTCTGTCAGCGCTGGCGGCAGTGGGCTTGCTGAACCGACTCTGGGCGAAGTTGCAGCGAAGCGACTGGCGGTGGGCTGAGTTCGCGACGTCGCCCTGGCTGACGCTGCTGCTGCTGTGGCTGGCGACTTTGGCGGCGTACGGCTGGTATAACCTGGGGTTCATCCAACACCAGGGCCGCTATCTTTTTCCGGCTTTACCGGCGTGGAGTCTGCTCTTCGCCTGGGGTTGGTGGGCGGTATTCGAGAGAAAGGCCAGTCTTACGGCGGGGGCAGTCCTGCTTGCGGGAGCGGCTGCGCATGCTGCGCTGGTTGCATTCAGCGGCGGGACCGCGGACAAGTGGACGCTGCTGCTGCTTGGTCTTGCGGGGTTGGTGATGCTGGCCAACGGGCTACTCTTCAGCCGCGTTCCCAGGCTCGGGGAGGCCGCCGACCCTGGAAAGACGAATCGCAATCCCCAAGGATTCTCAGCAGGGCTACGCAATGAAGGCGGTTTGCGTCCGATATTGTACATCTGCCCGTTTTTGGGCATGGTTGCCCTAGACATAGCCATACCGTTCCTGTATATTGTGCCTCAGTTGGGTTCGTAGATTTGCCCTCGTTCCCTGACAGAGAGATATAGATGAGTTCAACCGCCCCAGTACCTCCAGGCCGACAGATTGTACCGATGAAGCATCTTCCAGGCCCAATTGCAGCATACGGAAGGCCTCCCAGCGGCGTCGAATACTTACTTATCTGGATTTTCGTGGCATGCGTGGCAGTTGCCGGCGTGTTCGCCGGCTGGCAGTTCTGGCACACCGACCGCATATTCAGCGGCGTGCGCGTGGCGGGTGTCCCGGTCGGAGGCGAGACGCGGGCGTCGGCACTGTTGCGGCTACACCGGGAGTTGACCCCCTACCCGCTGGCGCCAGTCTATCTCGAGCTCGGCCCCGATTCTCCGGAGGGGGGCGGCGCCGCGGGCGCTACGGTCAGGCGGTGGGCATTGGGCGCGGAGCTGCTTGCGCCGGAGGCGGACCTGGAGGGGGCAGTCAAACTTGCCTATCATATTGGCCGGCAGGGCGGTCTCTTCGAACGCACTTTCAGCCAGTGGCAGGCCTTCAGCGGTCGGAAGACGGTGTGGCCGGAGGTCTTTGTCAGCGAAGGGGTTGTTCGCCAGGCCGTGGGCAATGCGGCGTCGGAGGTGCGGCGGCCCAGCCGCCCCGCCATCCAGATAGGCGAGCTCTCGCTTCCGGCGCGGCCGGGCCTCGACGTTGACGTGGCGGCGACGGCGCATGAGATCCTGACCCAGGTGGCGAGCGGGCAGACGGGAACGGTCTCCCTGCAGACGTACAGCACTGCGCCGCCAGAGAGCGCGGCAGCGGAACCGTCACAGGACAGTGCGGGGGCCGATCCGTCAGCTGCGGAGGGCGGACCAGCGTTTTCCAGCGGATCCTGGGCTGCTGAGCCGGTCGTCCTGCGGCATGAAGCGTCGGGCACTGCGTTTGCGCTCGACGCGGCGCAGCTGCAGAAGATCATGCCCGGCGGAGATCCCGGCTATCTGAACGAGGAGGCCCTGCGCTTCGTCGTCGAGGGCTGGGCGAACCAGGTCTCATTTCCCGCACAGGACGCCCGTCTGCGCTTTGACGACGCGACATCGGCGCTGACGGTGCTGCAGCCGAGCAGGGCGGGACAGCGTCTGAACGTCGACCTGACAATCGAGGCCGTTCGCGGGGCACTGACCTCCGACGAGAGGACAGGCACGCTGCCGATTATTTCCATTGCGCCGGCTGTCGATTCGAGCCGGCTGGGCGAACTGGGCATCAGAGAGCTGGTCGCGAGCGGCACCACCTACTTCAAGGGCAGCAGCAGTACGCGCGTCTACAACATCGAAGTCGCAGCAGATAAACTGGTCGGGGTGGTGGTTCCACCCGGCGGCGTCTTCAGCTTCAATTCGGCGATAGAGGCGGTAAGCGGGGCCAACGGCTTTGAAGACTCGGCGATAATCTGGGGGGACCGTACGGCGGTGGGCGTCGGGGGCGGGGTCTGCCAGGTGAGTACAACGGTTTTTCGGGCGGCGCTGGAAGGCGGGTTTCCTTTTCTCGAGCGCCACAATCACGGCTATGTCGTGAGCTGGTACGGCGACCCAGGATTTGACGCGACGATTTACACGCCGTATGTTGATCTCAGATTCCTCAACGATACCGACGCGCATCTACTGATCCAGCCGGTAGTGGACGGTGTGGAGGGTGTTCTCTCCTTCCGCTTTTACGGCACCAGGCCGGACAGAAAGGTGGAAATCAGCGAGGCGGTGTACGAGGACAAGAAACTGCCCGGTGAGCCGATCTACCAGGAAGACGCCAGCCTGGAGGCCGGGCAGATCAAGCAGGTTGAGTGGGCCAAAGAGGGACTGACAGCTACGGTCATCCGCAAGGTTACGCAGAATGGGGTGACGCGTGAGGAGGCGATCAGATCGGTCTACCGGCCCTGGAACGCCATGTATCTGTACGGACCTGGTACGGTCATCCCCGGCGTAACCGATGTTGAGGAGCCCACCCCTGCTCCGGCAACGGAGGAAAGCAGCGGCGGCGACGGCTAACGGGACCGGCCCTGGCGTCGACCAGTTTTTCCTCTCGACTATTTTCCCCGTTTCTCCGGTTTCCTTCTACCTCATATGCTTCTAGCCATCGATATCGGTAACAGCAGCGTCGTCATGGGCGCCTATGGCGGCAAAACTGACGACACTGATGATGATCCCCTGGCCACGTGGCGGCTGCCGACGGACCGGCACGGCGGGCCGGAGGCGCTCAGGCAGGCTCTCTTTGCCCTTTGGCAGGAGAGCGGGCTGGGCGCGCAAGACTTTGACAGGTCTGCCCTGTGCAGCGTGGTCGCGCCGCAGACGGCGCTGTGGAGGGGCGTGCTGGCGGATGTTCTCGAGCACGAGCCGCTGGTCCTGCACCAGGGGATGGACTTGGGGGTGATCCTGACGGTGAGGAACCCGGACCAGGTGGGGATGGACCGGCTTGTCGACGCCGCGGCCGTGTGGGAGCGTGCGACAGGCGCGGCGGTTGCCGTCGATTTCGGCACAGCGACGACGTTCAATGTTGTCGACGCGGGCGGGCGTTTTCGGGGCGGAGCAGTTGCTCCGGGCCTTGCGACGGCGGCGGCGGCGCTGATGGAAAGAGCGCCCGTCCTGCTTGATCTGGCCGGCGAGAGCGGTGATCAGCTGCCTGCCTCTACCGGCGTCGCGCTGGTTCCTCCTTCCTCTGTGGTCGGCCGCGATACGGACGAGGCGCTGCGGTCCGGGATCGTGCTCGGCCATGTGGGGCTGGTTGAGGGTCTCCTCGCCCGCATCGGTCACGAGCTGGAATCGCCGCTTACGGTCATCTCCACAGGTGGACTTGGCGGTATAGTCACCCCGCTGACCAGCGCTATCGACCGGTACGATCCCTGGCTGACGCTGGCCGGAATCCGCAGCGTGTACCGGCGCAACGCCGGCAGGGCCTGAAGTCCGTTACAGCTTTTCTCCAGTCAGCCTTCGTACAGATGTCCAAGCAGATTACGATAGCAGTGCAGGGTTGCGGCAGCGGTCGCCTGCCAGCTGTATAGTGCCGCCCGCGCCAGGCCTTGCTCGGTGCGGTGGGCGCGCTGAGGACCGTCCTCGACAAGCTCGGCGATTGCATCCCTGATTTCGGTGACGGAATGGGGGTCGAAAGTGAGGGCGGCCTCACCTGCGACTTCGGTCAGGCTGGGCGTGTTTGAGCAGGCTACCGGCGTACCGCAGGCCATCGCCTCAAGAACGGGAAGTCCGAACCCCTCGTACAGGCTGGGGAAGACGAACAGCATGGCTGCGCTGTAGAGCGCGGGCAGATCGCGTTCGTCTACAGGGCCGAGAAAGGGGACGGCGTCGCCGAGCCGGTGATGCGCGGCGCGCTGCATGGGCTGGGGATAGCGGTCGTCCCAGGCGCCGGCGATGACGAGAGGGGGCGCGTGCGGCGAGGCGATGCGGGCGAAGGCGTCGATGAGGGCGGGGAGATTTTTGTGGGGCTTGTTTATGCCGAGATAGAGGATAAACCGATCGGGCAGGCTGTACTTGTCGCGCACGCGGCCGACTTCAGCGGCGGGCTGAGGCTTGTAGCGGGCGCCCGCGGCCAGAGGTGTGACGGTGATCCTGGAGGCGGGGACGCGAAAGCAGCTGCGCAGATCGTCGCGGGCGGCTGCGGAGATGGCGACGACGTGGTCTGAGGCGCGCAGGGCGAGGGTCGCGGCCAGCCTGAAGAAGAGCCGGGCCCGGGCGGGAACGGTGCGCGGGAACTTGAGCGGGATGGCGTCGTAGAAGGTGAGGATTGTGGGCAGACCGGGGCGGAAGGGCATGAGGTAGTAGGGGCTGTGGTAGAGGGCCGCGCCTTCAGTTCGGAGTTTCTTGAGGAGGAGGGGGATGCGCCACTGCTGGCGAATGTCGAAGGGCGTCGCGGGCGCGGCGACGGTTGTGCCTGGCAGTGGGGACGCCCCTGCCGTTTCCGGGCCGGGCGCTGAGGATTTCGCGGGCCGGGCCGCTGCCGGGCCGTCGAGAAAGGTGAGCTCTTCTCCGGCGGCGAGCAGGGGAATCAGCGCCGATGAGAGATTGGTGACGTAGCGGCCGATGCCGGGAAAGTGGGGCACCGCGGTGCGTGCATCGAGAATGTAGCGGCTCATTGGATGGCGAGTCGGGAGGCGTCGGAAGTGAGGAAGGAGAGAAAGAGATTCACGGGCGGCCGTCAGTCTGCGTTCAAGGCTTCCTGATAGAAGGAGATAGTTGCGTCTATCATTGACTGGTATGAGAACTCCTCGCGCACACGTCTGCGGCCTTCGGATCCCATTTTTGCGCGCAACGCCGGGCTCACGAGAAGCTTGTTGATGGCAGCGGCCAGCGCCTGCGGGTCGTTGGGGGCCACAACGAGGCCGGTCACTCCGTTGCGGTTGACGTAGGAGGTGCCGGTTCCCAGCTCGGTGCAGACGACAGGCATGCCGCAGGCCATTGCTTCGAGCTGGACGATACCGAGCGCCTCGGCTCGATTTGTGGACGGCAGCACGAACAGGTCGGCGGCGTAGCGGGCGGCCAGGCACTCCCTCTCAGAGGCATCGCCCAGGAAGAAAACTTTGCCGGCCAGGTCTTCGGCCTGCGCCAGGCTCTGCCATGCCTCCTGCATTGGGCCGGTCCCGACTATCAGGAGTTTGGCCCGGATGCGGTGCATGGCGCGGATGAGTACATCGACGCCCTTGTAATGGCGCAGGCGGCCGATGAAGAGCAGAAGCGGGAGGTCAATGTACTGGGTGCGCAGACGCTGTGCGTCGTCGCGAACCTGCCCGGTTTCGGCAAAGCGTTCCAGCTCGATTCCGAAGTGGACCACGCGGCACTTTTTGCGTATGTCCTGCAGGAAGGGGGAGGACTCGATGTAGGCGGGACTGGACACGGCGACCAGCGCGGCGCGTTGCAGGACTTTTCTCAATATGGGCGCATAGAACTTTCCCGTCCGCCTCTGGCGAACGATGTCGCTGTGGTAGGTGATCACTGCGGGTTTGCTCCGTCCCAGCAGCAGTTGCGCAAATTCGGCGGGCGGGTAGGGCGCGTGGAGGTGAACGAGGTCGACGTCGGCCAGCTGGCGGCGCAGCTCGGCAAAGAAGGGCAGGCTGATGGGTGTGGACAGGAAGTGGGCCTGCCGGCCTGTCTTGATTACCGGAACGCCGTCAATGGCCTGGCGCGAAGTGTCCTTCCCGGTATTGGTGACGAGTACGCTGGCGTCAACGCCCTTTTGCCGCAGGCCGCGAGCCAGCAGGCTGATGTGGTTTTCGATTCCGCCGAGGACCGGGTAATAGTCCTTGTAGAGCAGCAGTACTTTCATGCGACAGCGGTACCTTCATGCGGCATAAGGCCGGGGTCAGTGAAGTGTCGATTGGGCAGGAACTACCCTGCCTTCAGGAGCCCCTGGTAGAGGGCATCCAACCCTGCCACTGTGCGCTCGATTCGGAAGTGGTCGTCAACTCGTTGCCGTCCTGCCCGGCCCATTTTGCGCGACTCTGTGGGATCTCTCAGCAGGCGGGAGACGGATGCGGCCAGGGCATTCGTGTCGCCGGGAGCGACGAGAAGACCGGTTTCGCCGTCCAAGACTATTTCAGGCAGGGCACCGTGGCCAAAAGCGACGACCGGTTTGCCCATGGCCATGGCCTCGATGTTGACGAGGCCGAAAGGCTCGGGCGCGCCTGGATGGACGAAAAGGTCCATGGCCGCCAGGGGCGGACGCACGTCCGCGAGCTGGCCTGTCCAGTGGACACTGTCTGCCAGGCCGGACTGGGAACGCAGTTCCAGCAGACGCGCCTCGTAGTCGTCCTGCACGCCGAACGGGTCGCCGCCTACGATGAGGAAGCGACAGTCCGGCACTGCAGCGCGGACTTGCTTCGCCATCTGCAGGAAGGCGTCCTGCCCTTTCCAGGGACGGGTTCTGCCGATCATGCCGGCGATGGGCGCGTCGAGCGGAAAGCCGGCGGCTCTGCAGATGGCGGCCCTGTTGTCAGCTGCAGTATGGGCCTGGTCAAAGTGGGACAGGTCGATGCCGTTGTGGAGAACTGATGCCTTGGCGGAGCAAGGCAGGTGTTCGGCGACGGCGCGGGAGTTAGCGACGACACGGCCGGCCAGGCGACAGAAGATGGATTTGCCGAGCCCGTCAGCCCATTTGGCGGCCGGCTCGGCCTCGGAGAGCCAGAAGTCACGCATGTGCCAGACGAGGGGACGCAGTGCCAGCCGGGCGGCGAGGGAGGCGTAGGCGGTGGCGCGAACCGTATTACTGTGGACAAGCACGGCGCCGACTTCGCGGGCAGTCCTCGAGATGCGGACGGCCTCTTGCCAGAGGTCGAGCAGGCTGCGAGAGGAGCCGCGCAGCCGCGGCAGGTCCTGGAGATGAACTGGGATGCCTGCCCCGGATGCCTCTTCGGCCAGGGGGCCGGGAGGCGCGACCAGGTGGGGTTGCCAGCGATCGCGGTCCAGGAAGGTCATGAGCAGGAGCAGGCTTCGTTCTGCTCCACCGAGGGCATCGGCGTGGTCGACGAAGAGTATGGGACGCGGCGTCATAGGGTGCGCTCGATTATGGACAGGAATTGGCGGCCGACTCGATCCCAGTTCATTTCGGTCTCGACCCAGCGGCGGCCGGCGCGGCCCATTCGTTGTCTCAGGTCCGGATCTTCAAGTAGGCGAATGAGTGCCTGCGTGAGCATCGAGGGGTCGTCGGGGGGAACAAGAAGGCCGGTCTCGTTTTCGATCAAAGCTTCGGGAGCGCCACCGCTGCGTGCAGCGACAACTGGCAGGCCGCTGGCGCTGGCTTCGAGGTAGACGATGCCGAAGCCTTCAACGCTTCCGTCATGGTAATCTGTCCGCACTGGCATAACAAATACGGTGGCTCGCCTGTATATCTGCGGGAGTTCTGAATCGGATACTTCCTCCAAGAAACGCACCGCGTTTGTGACTCCCAGTTTCTGTATCATTTGGGCAAGCGATGGGCGTGAGGGACCATTGCCTACGATCCAGTATTGTAGGTGAGGCCATCTGTCCAGCAGTGGAGGCAGTGATTGAAGAACGATGTCGATCCCTTTGCGAGGTACAAGCCGTGCCACCGTCAGAAGCACGGGAGGACCTGCAGGAGGCACAGCAGGAGGCGTAAAACGATCTGGATGTGTTCCAGGATAGAGAATCTCCGGAGCGGGGAGCCCCAGATACTGTAGGCGCTGAGAGTTGGCGAGCGATATTGTCACTAGCGGATGAGCGCTTGCAAGAAGACGATTGAAGATGGGTGCGTGCGAGCGGCGTTGGGCTACTTCAAAGTCATTACCGAGTGCGAGGCCGATGAAGCGCTTCCTGGAAAGAAGCGCCGCGGGCAGAAGCATTCTGGGATGCGCATGGCCCACAACGGTGACATGAGGGCGCAAGGTTGCCAGTACCCTGGCATAGTGCCACGGCATCGATGAAGGCAAGGAAATAAGAGAAAAAGGCTCTTCTTGAAATAGAGAGGCATCACCTTGCGGGACAGCCACGGTCAAGCGGCAGTGGCGGCCGATGCGCCGACTCAGTTCAAAGAGAAATCTCTGTACGCCTCCGACGCTCGGCGGAAAGTCCATTGTGAGCAGGGCGACAGTGGCGCGCTCTTCCGGTCTCGACAGGAATTCGTCGAGGGTGCGATCAGGATCTGCCGGAGGCGCTCCGGATCGTCTCTTCGAAGAGTGATTCATAGGCATCTACAACCTGCGTCTGATTGAAGACGGCGACGCGCTCCAGTCCTTGCTGCGCCATCCGCTGCCGTCGGGCGGAGTCCTGCAAGAGGGACAACAGAGCCGCTCCCAACTCGATTGGAGAGGCGAGAATGCCCCATCTGCCTTCCTCAAGCACTTCACGCGCGCCATCGTTCGGTGTTGCCACAACGGGCGTGCCGCTCGCCAGCGCTTCGATGTAAGGGACGCCAAAGCCTTCGTATGTACTGGGCAGGCAGAATACCCAGGCACGGCGGTACAGATCAGCCAGGGTCTGCTCGTCAGGGGTCGAGAAACAGACAACGCCTGGCTCTTGCACCTCTTTCTCCGCCACCAACCAGAGTTCGGCGTCGGGCAGAGCCGGTCGTATCTCGTTCTGGAAAATCTCGAGCAGCATCTGGCCCCGCTTGCGCCCGGCCAGTGTTCCGACGAAAAGGATTGTAGGGTGTCGATGCTGAAGCTGTTCGTTCAGGTCAGGCCCGGGGGAGAATACCTGACTGTCCACCGAAATTGGGATTACCAAGTCGATGCCTGGAGCATAATTCCGGGTGCTTGCGCTATCTGCTACGACTCGCGGGGCTGTAGCAGTCTCCCAGAGTTCCATGGGCACGACGGACAGGTACCATAGCCGTCTTTTCCAGGTAGTCGCATGAATCGCCTCGGCCCAAGCCGCCCCGTGAAGCGTTCTCACCAGCGGAGGGCCGGGGCGGCGGATCATTGCGTTGTTGCCATGGGCGTGAATGATGTCGAAATCGCTGAAATCCTGGGCGGCGTAGCGCGATGCCAGCCGCCAGAGCCACAGCCAGGCGCGCAGGGGATTCAGATGGCGCGCGGAGAGCACTTTGCGCACTTGATAGCAGGCGTCAGGCGGGCTTTCATCGGTTGTGAAGACCGTCAATTCGTGGCCGCGCTTGGTTAGTGCATTGGCCAACCTGTGCGCGACGTATGCAACGCCGCCAGTTTTTGCGCGTTCTGGCGAGGGTAGTTGGGAGGAAAGTACGGCTATCTTCACTATGGTTTAGCTACGAACAAGGAAAGAAACGAGATTCTGGTACGCCGGCGCCAGACTCTGGGGGAGGTGCTGGCTGAGACGGCCCAGGAGCCGCCGGTCCGATTCGTCCAAGGCCGCGACCGCTCTCAGCATTACAGGGTAGATGAGCAGGCCGGCGGCGAAAGCGACTACCAGCCCACCCAGCCACATGCTTATGAGCCAAGCGGCCAGGCCGGCCGTAAGAGCTGCAACCAGGATGCGGCCCAGAACCTGGAAGGGCAAGACCACTTGCAGGCGCCGCGCCGCGTAAGCCATCAACATGGCACTGGAAGCGGTGTGGCTGACGCAGGTGGCCAGAGCCGCCCCGGTTGCTCCAAAGCTGGGGACCAGGAGCAGGGAGAGAGCAATGTTGACGAGCGCCACGACTGCGTTCAGACGGACAATGTAACTCTGCTCCTCCAAGCTGTATAACAAGGACACGCTGACCGTTGCCATGGCGCCGGCGATGCTTCCGACAAAAAAGATCGCCAGAATCGGGGCCATTGCCAGAAATTCCGGGCCGTACAGCAACGCGAACGACGACGCGACCGCGGCGCCTCCCAGCCCGATTGGCATGGCGATTGCGGCTGCGATTCGATTTGACGACAGGTAGACGCGCTCGATGCGCTCACGATCATCTTGCCCTTGCAGCGACGCGAAGGTGGGGAGCAGGGTCGCGGTGAAGATTGCCGGAATTGCCATCGACTTCACTGCCAGGTCAAACGACTGGCTGTAATAGGCGATGTCTACGTCCGATGCAAAAAGTTTCAGAAAGAAGACGCCAAGACGTTCGTATGGAATGGCGGTGGTGGCGAAAATGAGTACGACGTCGCGGCTGTAGCGAATAATGCGGTGGCGCAACTCAGGCAGGAGGGTGAGCGTCTCTGTGCTCCACGCCGTGTAGTGGTCCGGGAGCTTCCAGCCAATGAGGAGAATGGTGACGATGCGCCGCCCAATGTAAGCGAGGAGGAGCGGGTATATCCCGTAGCCGAGTGAAACGATCGCAATGGCGGCAGCTCCGTAGAGAAAGCCCCCTATCAGGCTGGCCTGGCTGAAGATTCGAAAGTCCAACGCGCCTTTTGCCGCGGCCAGCAAGAAGAGCTCCACCACGAGGAAGAGAACAGAAAAGGCGACGAGGGCAAGGGCGGCTGTATCGCTCGAAGGGACAATCAGCGTATAAAGTAGTACGATGCCCCCAACCAGCGCACCCAGTACCAACTCAATACGCAGCAGCCTGGCGAATATGGCCGAAGCGGTCTCGCGGTCCTCGCGGCCCAGGTACTCGGCCCCGAACTTCGTCATGGCCTGCGGAAGGCCGGGGGAGGCTATGAGCGCAAGGAGACCGATAAGCCAGAGCCAGTAGTTGTACTGGCCGAGAACAGGGGCGCCAAGAGAGCGGGCGAGGACGATACTGGTGATTAGTCCCATAACGAGACCACCGACCGTACTCAGGGCGCTCCAGTATGTGTTCCTGGCAATGGTCTGATAGACACTCATTTGGATGGTCCAGGGCGAGGAGGCCCGGTGACTCAGCTCTGTAAGGTACTTGTCTGTCGGACTGCAGTCTTTCCTGGTTGACGCGGGGGGCCGGAACGGTCCAGTTCGCCGGCAGAGGCAGCGCCATCAGGGGAATGTTCTTTACTCATCAGGCAGAGTAGCGCTGGCTTCCCAAGCTACCCCCTGCGGCTGAACGGTAGACTTCCACAGTTTGCATGGCCGCGTTTCGCCAGCAGAAGCGGGCTGCCTGACGCCGGCCCTCGGCACGCAAACGTTCAGTGTTCTCAGGATTGGACAGGACCTGGCTTACCGCCTCCGCCAAGGCTTCGCCAGTCATCGAATCGATGAAGCGAGCCGCTGAACCGGCCACTTCCGGGAGGCTGCTGGCCTTGCTGCAGACAACCGGCGCGCCGCAGGCCATCGCTTCGAGTACGGGGATGCCGAATCCCTCGTAAAGACTGGGCATGAGGAAGCAGCAGGCGCCGCTGTACAGGGCCGGGAGATCGGTGTCCGGCACGCGGCCGGCAAAGATGACATCGCCGGCCAGTCCTTGCAACTCCACTTTTTTGCGGACGTCATCGAAGAGCCAGCCCTTGCTGCCGGCCACTACAAGACAGTGGGGCCTGCCCTCCGCTTTCAAGCGGGCGAGCGCCTCAAAGGCGAGCGCGTGATTTTTGCGCGGCTCCAGCGTGCCCACCATCAGCAGATAGGGTCTCCGGATCGAATGTGACTCCATCACCCTGCGAATTTCCTCTGCGCCGGCCGGTCGGAAACGCTCTTCGATGCCTTCAGGCACGACATGTATCTTATGCGGAGGCGTACTATACAGTTCCAGAATGTCCCGCTTGGTGTGCCTGCTCACGGCAATGATAGCACCGGCGCGGCGCACAAACAAGGGCATAGCTACGCGCAGGAAGGAGCGATTCGCCAGCGTGTGGTGTTGGGGATAGCGCTCGAAAATCAGATCGTGAACGGTCATGACGGACGGCCGCGCCATCCAGGGCAGCAGATGCTCGGTGGCATGGAAGATGGATCCGGGTCCGAGCCTGCGTTCTACGATGGGGGCCATCAGGAGCTGACATGCGAGCACGCCCAGCCGCCAGGGATACTGGCCCAGCTTGAGAGTGCGGGCGGGAATGGGTGAAAGCGAGTCGGGCGGGCGATGGCCGCTGTGACTGTTGTAGAAGAGGGCCAGGTCGATGGCGTCGCGGCAGTGCCGCCAGAGGGCAGACGCGAGGCTTTCGGTATAGCGGGCCAGCCCGGCGCTCTGGTGGACAGCAGGCCCGGCGTCGAGAACGACCTTGAGACGTCCGCGTTCCTGCGGCGCGCGGTCGGGCTGGGCATCGGGGGGCGCGCTGCGGGCGGGGCCGGTCTCACCACTCATCAGCCATGTCCCAGGCATCAGACTCGATCCGGGGCTCGAAGATCGAGGACAACTGCGCCGGTCCGCTGAGCCAGTCGTGGACTGCTTCGCCCAGGTGGGAAAGCGGGCTGCTGCGCCTGGTGCAGTCCGGCAGCGCGTCGAGAAAGAGCTCGCCGTAGCCGCGCTGCCACAGGCGGCTGTCCAGCAGAACGACGACCCCGCGATCGGCGGCGCTGCGGATCAGACGGCCGAATCCCTGGCGCAGGCGCAGGACTGCCTCCGGCACGGCGTAGTCGTGGAAGGCGTCTTCATACAGGCTGCTGCGGGCGGCGTAGAGCGGGTCGGTCGGCACGGCGAAGGGAAGGCGGGCGATGATCAGGCAGACCAGCTGGTCGCCGGGCAGGTCGATCCCCTCCCAATAGCTGCTGGTACCGAGCAGGACCGAAGCCGGATTGGCGCGAAAGTCGCGCAGGTTGCGGCTGCGACTGCCTTCGCCCTGCTGAATCACGGTCAGACCGGCAGCGGCAAGGGGCGTGCGAATGGCGTCGGCGCTGGCGCGCAGGTGGCTGTGGCTGGTGAAGAGGACGAGCGTTCTGCCTTCGGCGGCCAGCGCAGCCTGTTGGATCGCCTGCTCCAGGGCCTGCTGGTAGTTGTGATGGTCCGGGGTCGGCATGTCGCTGGGCAGGTAGAGGAGCGCGTTACGTTTGTAGTCGAAGGGGCTGTCGATCACGGCGCCGTTGGCGTCCCAGCAGCCCAGCCGGTCGCGAAGATAGTCGAAGTGATCGCCGGCCTGGAGGGTCGCGCCGGTCAGCACGACGGCGCGCTTCTTGCTGAACAGCTCTGAATCCAGCTTCCCGCTCACCTGTACCGGCGCGCTGCGCAGAATGACCGCATCTGCGCGGCGGCGGGTTCGAGGCGTTCCGTCTGCGGAGGCGTTTGGGTTTGCCGGCAGTTCCAACCAGGCTACGGACTCTTCCTGATGGTTGAGGGGACGCAGGATGACATCATCCGCGACTTGCAGGAGGTCGGCGAGGTCGGCCTGGCCGTAGTGCAGAGTCTGCAGAGCGTGCGCCGTTCCATCGCCGGGGGCGGAGGCGTTACCGAGCTCTTCCTGCCATTGCCACCACTGGGAGGCGTCCAGCCGGTCGGCCAGCTCGGTCAGCCGACCCAGCACCTGGCCTGTCTTTCCGCTGAGCCCGTCCCACTCGATTTCGATTTCACTCCATGCCGGCTGCGCTCTCATGCGGCTGTCCAGGGCGACCTGCTGGGGGAAGCCGGACGCAGCGCGGGCGCCGGCCCGGACCTCCGAGTGGCGCAGGACGAACTCGTGGAGCGCACTGGCAAAAGCAGGGATGGCGGACCGCAGGTCCTGGCTTTCGGCTGACAGGTTCCTGGCAACCTCCTGCAGATGGTCCTGCCCCAGGCGGGCGGCCAGCTGTTCGACGGCGCCTTCCAATCTGTCCAATAGATAGACCAGCCCGCGCAGGTCCATCTGGCGCGTGAACTGCTCGGTTGCCGCGCCTTCCAGGTGATGGGCTTCGTCAACGATCAGGCTGTCGTATTCGGGCAGGACCTGTCCGCCGGCGGCAATGTCGGCAAGCAGGAGCGCGTGATTGACGACCAGCAGGTGGGCCGAACTTGCCTGGCGGTGCGCCTCCAGGTAGAAGTCGCGGTAACGGCCGCCGAGAAAGCCGTTGCGGGCGGAAGGACGTGCGAAGGCGCACCGTTCCAGGCTGCATTCGTCTGGATGGGAGGCGACGTGCGGCATCAGGGCCTGCTCTTGCCGGTCGTGAATGGGAAGCTCGCTCAGGTCACCGGTCTGGGTGTGCGGCAGCCAGACCAGCAGCTTGGCCAGAAAGCGCAGCTCCAGGGGAGACAGGGAGCCGGCGAAGAGGCCTCCGCCGCCGCGGGGCGCATTCAACCAGGCGGCCAGCCTGCGGGTACACAGGTAACGGGAACGGCCTTTCAAGGCCATTGCCCGAACTTCGCGGCGGCCGCTGCCGTTCGTTTCAAGGTCCAGCGCGGCCAGGGCCCGAGTCACACGGGGCAGCTCCTTTTCCAGCAGCTGGTCCTGCAACGGCAGCGTATGGGTGGCGATAACGACACGGCTCTGATTGCTGACAGCCCAGGCTGCGGCCGGCAGGAGATAGGCCAGGCTCTTGCCCGTGCCGGTGCCCGCTTCGATGATCCTGTGATCGCCCCGGTTGAGCGCGTCCAGGGTCTGAAGCGACATTTGCAGCTGGCCGTCGCGCCGCTCGAAGTCTGCACCCGAAGCGGCATCGAACTCCGCCGCGAGCGGCCCGCCGTCGGAAAAGGCATCGGCCAGGAACTGGTCTGCAATCTCCCCGGGTGACGGGTCGGGCGTGAGAGGGGACAGAGGGGGACCGCTGCTGCGGATGTGACCGCCTATTCCAGCAGGTTTTTCTTCGAGACTCGCACGCTTGCGGTTGCGCAACTCGTCTTCAAACAAGAGAAGAGGGCCCCAGTCGCTGCCGCGACCGGCTGTGCTCAGCGCCTCTAGGACGGCGTCCGGCAGTGCCTTGATTCGTTCCAGGAGGCGGAGAAGAAGCTCGGCGGTCGCCTCGGCATCATGGCTGGCCCGGTGGGCGGACGTCAGGGGAATCTCCAGCGACCGGCACAGCTCTCCCAGACTGTAGCTGTCCTGACCGGGCAGCAGGATGGTCGCCAGTTCGTAGGTGTCGAGGACGGGCGCGTTCAGTTTCAGGCCGGCCGCGCGCAGAAACGAGAGGTCGAAGCCGGCGCTGTGGGCGACGACGGCCTGCGCGCCGTTGCCGAGGAAGTCGATGATTTCAGGTAGCAGGTCGTCGATGGAGGGCGCGCCGGCCACGTCGGCGGGACGGATTCCGGTAATCTGCTGAATACGTATGGGGAGCGGGCGGCCGGGGTTGATGCAGGAAGAGAAGTATTCGCGCGGGCCGCCGCTCTGAAAGCGCACGGCGCCGAACTCGATTATGGCATCCCGCTTTGGGTTCAGTCCGGTTGTCTCCAGATCGAAGGCGACGAAGGTTCGCGGAAGCATGCCTAGGCGGACCCGGGTTGGCGGGTGGAGGCGTGCGCAGTCACCGGCTTTCGGTTACTCATCACTTTCGACACCGCTGAAAGAGATGGCCGCGGCGGTTTTGGTCACGCTGCCGGTATAGAGCCAGGAGACCTGCCGCAGCGTAAGGGCCTGGTCGAACTCGGTAAGCGCGGAAACGCAGTCGGCAGGGACGACGACGGAGTACCAGCGCAGGCCGGCAGAGGCGGCCGTGTGGAGGACGCAAATGCTGGAGACGGTGCCGACAATTACGAGGTTGCGCACTTTCCAGACGTTGGCGAGGAAGTGCTCCAGCCAAGTGCCGTAGAAGCCGTCGTAGCGGCTCTTTTGGCAGACCAGATCTTCCGGTTGCGGCGACAGCTCCTCCACGATCTGCCAACCCCAACTGTCGGTCTCGCAGTGGCGGGGCCAGATCTCCCACTCAGGGTCGCCGGGGAAGTGGCTGTCCTGGGTGTAGGCGATACGCACACCGGCGCTGCGGGCGCGCGCCAGCAGGTCCTGCAGTCGGTCGAGCGTGGCGGCGGCGTCCGGCACGACGAGGGCGCCGCCATCCTTTACGAAGTCGTTCTGCATGTCGACGACGATCACAGCGCTGTCCTGCGCGGGCAGGTCGACGGTGGGCTGCCACGGGATTTCGGGAACTTCTACGGTTTCACCCGGAATGGGCATCCGGCCCTCCTTTCCGCAACCGGTGAAATGCGAGTCGTGCAGGAGCCGGCTGGCTGGCGTGAAGCAACATCTGTGACACTACGTCAGATCCCAGCGGCTGGGATTGATGCCCGGCGCCTCGCTGGCCATGTTGGGCGGCTTGTTGCCGCCGCCGTAGTCCCAACTGCGGACGTTGCGGTCAATGAAAAACGGCTTGACATCAGGCGGTAGTTTCGCCACTTCGTCTGCCGGCCACTGCTCCACCTCTTCTTCGACCGGCCCGGCCCAGGCAGGACGGTAGGCGATCGCCAGCAGTTCACGAGCGTAGTCCCCCACGTTGGGAAAGTTTCCGTGGAAGACTTTGTGGTTGATCAGCACGGCAGAACCGGCCGGCGCGGTCACCATGACTTCCTCCGGGTGGGACTCGTAGCGAACGTAGGGATTGCCGTGCGCGTGCATGACGAGATGGGAGCGAGGAATCACGCGAAAGGGCGAGACCTCCTCCGTCAACTCCTGGAGGTAGTAGAGTACGCGAACCATGCAGGGGCAGCTGCCTTCGTAGCCGAATATCTTCGATCCATAGGGCTGGCCGTCGGTGTGGAGGCTGATGCCCGGATGACCCGGTTCGGAGCGGGCGTAGGCGTAGGACATGAATACGATGTCGTCGCCAAAGAGACGCTCCAGAAACCGGATCGTGGGCGTGTGCGCGATCAGCTCCGTTATGGGGCCGCCTGTGAACTGCGCCTTGGGGCGGACCTGCTGCTTATCGCTGTAATCCACTGCGAAAGTGTTGAGTTTCGTCGTTTCGGCCCGCAGTGTTTCCAGGTGTTCGGGGGAGAGAAGATCAGGAATGACGGTATAACCCTCTACTTCAAGCTGGTAAATGTGCTGGCCGTAACTCAGTTTGGACCAGTCACGGTCGTCGACTTTCACTTTTCCCATGTTCATCCTCCCTAATTGTTCGGGCCATTCATACCGGGGACGCGTAGCTTCAGCTCAGTTTTGTCGCAGGCTTCAGCGGTGAAAGATGTAGAGAGAACGGTTTTCCAGCGGCAGGCTGATGCGTCTTTCCTGCCGGTGGCTCTCGGCAAGCGCAAGGCAGACTTCGGTCAGATGATGGGCGACTTCGATTGAACCAAGCGTTGGACGGTTCTCTTCGTGCGCCAGGACCAGGTCTTCAAGACAGTACTGGGTCGCGCTGTGTTCGGGAACCGGCACGACGGGTACGTTGGCGGCAATGCGCGTCTTGCCAACTTCGTTCTTGCGAAGCTGCAGGTCATTGCCGTTGTCAAACACACGGACACTTCCGCTCTCGCCCAGGACCTCGAACTCCCAGTTGCCGGTCGGGACGCTGGTCGCGGCGACGCCATTGGCAAAGGTCAGCTGGAAGATACCGTACGGGTCATCATCCAGACGGTTGTCAGGAATGCGATGATCGATTGTATTGAGCTCGCCCCAGATGCTTTCGACTTTGGGATCGTCGAGCAGGAAGCTCAGGGTGTCGATGGAGTGGATGTGGCCGTGGAGCAGGTTGGTGCTGGCGTAGTGGACCGCGGCCTTCGGTTCGCCGATTTCGCCCTGGCGGATCAGGTCGCGGGCCTGGTGATAGCGCAGGTTGAAGCGGCGCAGGACGCCGGAGTTGAAGAGTGAGCCGTTAGCCTGAACCGCATTGAGGATCGCGTCGGCCTCGTCCATCGAACAGGCAATCGCCTTTTCGCAGAAGATCAGTTTGACGCCTTCCTCTGCGGACCGGGTCGCCATCTCGGCGTGCAGATGGCCGCGCGTGCAGACGGCAACCATGTCGGGGTCCTCCTGGCGAATCATCTCGACATAGTCTTCGTAGAGTGCGTCGACGCCCCAACGCTCTGAGAATGCCGCCCGCTTGGCGGGATCGATGTCGGCTCCGGTGACTACCTGCAGGCGCTCGCTGGCTTGGCAGGATGCCGCGACAGAGTAGGGCGGGCTCCTGTCGGGGAACTCGTCGTCGATCGTGCTGCCCATGCGTCCGAGGCCAATGATTGCAACGCGATAGGTCTTGTCAGTCATGGTCGTTTCTCCATCAAGATGTGGGCAGCAGCGCGGGCGGGAAATGGTAAGGGATTCAGGGCCAGCGGCCCTTCAGTCTGCGAATACGGGCAGGCACGGCGTCCTGGGCGATCTCTGACGAGAGAAGGCGCAGGGAACGGTCGGGCAGCGGCAGGTCTATGCGACGGCCGCCTTGACGATGCGACTCGCGCATTGCGATGGCGATTTCCAATGCTTTACGTCCGTCTTCATCGGAGCAGCGGGGCGGCGCGCCGCTGTCGATGCATTGGACCAGGTCTTCGATGACAGCGGGGCCCATGGCGGGGACAGTTGTCGGCAGGGGGAAAGGGGCACGCGCTGGCAGGTTCCGGCCGCGCGGCCCGCCAGGGACCCAGCGGTAGTACTGCGTTTCCATACCCTGAGCGAGAGAACGGACGCGGCCTTCGGTGCCGATCAGGTCGAACTCCCAGGGCGCGGCGCCGGTGGGCGTGCCGCGCAGGAAGCCGCGTACGCCGTTGTCGAACGCCATGTAGCCGTTGCCCATCAGGTCTTCGTCGGCGTCCGCCTTCTCATCCGACTCCATCTCGCCGAAGACCCATTCCACGTCCCCGCCCACCAGGTAGCACATGGTGTCGATGGCATGGCTGCCGTTGGAGGAAAGGTTGCACTGTGTGTAGGCCGTTATCTGCAACAGCTCGCCCAGGTCACCCTCTTCGACCATGCGACGCGCCTCGGTGAAGAAGACGTTGTAGCGGCGGGAGCAGTTGACGGCGATGGCTACACCCTTGCTGGCGGCAAGCTCGATCACTTCATCGGCTTCGGCCAGGCTAAGCGTGAAGGGCTTTTCAGCCCAGATCGCCTTTACGCCGGCGTTGATGGCGTCGATCATGATGGCGGCGCGGAGGCGCGCAGTCGTGCACATGCTCACGAAGTCGGGGCGCTCCGCCTCCAACATTTCGCGGTAGTCGGCATAGATCTGCCGGTCTTCAAGGCCCCAGCGTTCGGCGAAGATTGCGCCCTGCTCTGCGTGAGGGTCGGCGCCGGCGACCAGCTCCGTATGGGGCGAGGCCGCGTAGGTGGGGGCGTGGCAGTAGGGCATGAAGAACTGCCCGCCCTGCTTTATTTCATCGTCGAAAGTGCTGCCCATGCGCCCGAGACCGATTACGGCTGCGCGATAGGTGCTTTCTGACATGGTTTTTGCTCCCTAAGGGTGCAGTCTGCGCTGTTCAACTCTCAACTGTTCCTAGCCGGCGCCTTGATTCTGTTGCATTCTACGGACACGGGCGGGCAGGGCGTCTTCGCGAATTTCCACCGACAGAATGCGCAGTGAGCGATCTGCCAACGGCAGGTCAACGCGACGCCCGCCTCGGCGGTGCGACTCGCGCAACGCGATTGCGATCTCCAGTGCCTTGCGGCCATCTTCGCCGGAGCAGCGGGGCTGCCTGCCGGTTTCGATGCAGTCCACGAGATCTTCGATTACGGATAGCCCCGAGCTCGGAATCTGTGTAGGCAGTGGGAAAGGCGCCCTGGCCGGAAGGCCCTGATCCCGCAGACCGCCGGGCACCCAGCGGTAGTACTGCGCTTCCATTCCCTGCGCCAGAGTACGAACGCGGCCTTCAGTGCCGATAAGGTCGAACTCCCAGGGGGCGGCGCCCGTTGGCGTGCCGCGCAGGAAGCCACGTGCGCCATTGTCAAACGCCATATATCCGTTGCCCATCAGGTCCTCTTCGCCTGCAGCTTTTTCGTCCGACTCCATTTCGCCGAAGACCCATTCAACGTCGCCTGCGGCCAGGTAGCGCATTGCATCGATGGAATGGCTGCCGTTGTGAGAGAGGTTGCATTGCGCGTAGGCGGTTATCTGCAGGATTTCGCCGAGTTCGCCCTCATCGACCATGCGGCGGGCCTGGTTGAAGAAGACATTGTAGCGGCGGGAGCAGTTGACTGCGATGGCGACGCCGTTTCGGTTGCCGAGTTCGATGACTTCATCCGCTTCGGCCAGACTGAGGGTAAAGGGCTTCTCCGCCCAGATCGCCTTGACCCCGGCGTTGATCGCATCGATCATGATTTGGGCGCGGAGTCGTGCGGTCGTACAGATACTGACGAATTCGGGTCTTTCGGCCTCGAGCATCTCGCGGTAGTCGGCGTAAATCTGTCCTCTTTCCAGGCCCCAGCGATCGGCGAAAATCTCGCCCTGCTCGGCGTGCGGGTCGGCGCCGGAGATCAGATCGGTTTGCGGGGAGGCCGTGTAGGTTGGCGCATGGCAGTAGGGCATGAAGAACTGGCCCCCCTGCTCAATCTCATCGTCGAATGTGCTGCCCATACGCCCCAAGCCGATGACGGCGGCGCGAAATTTACTCTCGGACATCAAAGTTTCTCCCGGTAGGTTCAACGCGTGTGTGTTGCTCCCTAGGCGACCACTGGTTCTTGTTGCAGCCGGCGAACCCGTGCGGGCACAGCGTCTCCGCCGATTTCGACGGACAGAATACGCAAGGAACGGTCGGCGACGGGCAGGTCTACGCGGAGGCCGCCCTGCCGGTGCGACTCGCGCATAGCGATCGCGATCTCAAGGGCTTTGCGACCGTCTTCAGCGGAGCAGCGCGGGTCCGACCCGGTCTCTATGGCGTTGACAAGGTCGGAAATCACCGACAGCCCGGTGCCCTGGATGCTCAAGGGCAGTGGGAAGGGCGCCCTTGCCGGCAAGCCCTCGTCTCGCAGGCCGCCCGGAACCCAGCGATAGTACTGCGTTTCGGCGCCGTTTGACAGTGACCGGACGCGTCCTTCCGTGCCTATGAGGTCGAACTCCCAGGGCGCAATGCCGGTGGGCATGGCGCGGATGAAGCCGCGGACTCCGTTGTCAAAGGCCAGATAGCCATTGCCCTGCAGGTCTTCCTCGCCGGCTGCCTCTTCGTCCGACGCCATTTCGCCGAATACCCATTCCACATCCCCGTCAACGAGATAACGCATCGTGTCGATGGCGTGGCTGCCGTTGTGCGAGATATAGCACTCCGTGTAGGCGGTAATCTGGAGGATCTCGCCCAGTTCACCGGACTGCGCCATGCGGCGCGCCTCGGTCAGGAATGGACTGTGACGGCGGGAGCAGTTGACGGCGATGGCCACGCCGTTGCGGGCGCTGAGCTCGATGATGGCGTCGGCTTCGGCGAGGCTGAGCGTCAGCGGTTTTTCGGCCCAGATCGCTTTGACGCCGGCGTGGATTGCATTCTCGATGATGGCGGCCCGGTAGCGGGCGGTCGTGCAGATGCTGACGATATCGGGGCGTTCAGCCGTCAGCATCTCGCGGTAGTCGCTGTAGATATGCTCTTTGTCCAGGCCCCAGCGATCGGCGAAAATGGCGCCCTGCTCGGCGTGGAGGTCGGCGCCGGCAACGAGCTCGGTGAAGGGAGAGGCCACGTAGCTGGGCGCGTGGCAATAGGGAAGAAAGATGGCGCCGCCGCTCGTGATTTCATCGTCGAATGTACTGCCCATACGGCCCAGACCGATTACCGCTGCTCTGTACATGAGATACCCCCTGGGGCGTTTCGGATTTCGAACGATGGATGCGAAGGCTGCAGTTCGCGGCGGGTTGACCACACCTTTACGATATGCTAACGTATTCTTCCAATTTACGCTACCGCGTATGAAGCCGCCGCCCTTTTCAAAACAGGACTGAGTTCGCCTCCTTCTTTGACCGGAGGAGACCGCGCCCACGCCCGGGATCGAGACGGAAGTCTTAGCGGCGGAACAGTAAACGAGCCGTTGCACACACTACTCGGAGGCCAGAACAGATGCAGGAAGTACACGCAGCTCTACTAGGGCTATCCCATCCCCACTCACTGGCCCATCTGCGCACGCTCCAGGCCGTGTCGGAGGTTGCCAGCATCACCCTCTGGGACGAGGACGAGGCGTTGCTGCAGGAGACGGTCGCGAGCCAGGGCGAGAAGATCAGCGGGACAACGACCGACCTGGCGTCCGTTTTGGGTCAGGAGCAGATCCTGTTTGTCGTCGCCGCGCTGCGCAATGACCTGGGACCACCAATTTTCATGCGCGCTCTGGAAGCGGGAAAACACGTGATCACCGATAAGCCGATCGGCAAGACGGCGGTCGAAAGCGCGGAAGTGGCGGCGGCGGCCAGACGCGAGCAGTGCAAGCTCGGCGTCTTTTACCAGAACCGATCGCTGCCTCCGATCCAGGATGCCAGGCGCATTGTCGAGCAGGGTCTGATCGGCGAGCTGGTATCGGTCGAGATGCGCATGGTGACGACCCAGGTGCAGGTTCGCAATCCGCGGCACTGGCTCTTCAACCAGGACAAGGCGGGCGGCGGCATCCTTTCCTGGCTGGGCTGCCACTACATCGACCAGATCCTGAACATCACGCAGGACAAGATCGTGTCTGTGGCCGCGCAGATCGCAACGCGCAGCGGCGAGGATATCGACGTGGAGGATGTGGCCGCGCTGTCACTGGGATTTGCATCAGGCGCGGTCGGCACGTTTCACGCGGGTTACATGCTGTCGATGAGCGGCGGCGGCTACCACAATGCGGTCGGGTATGATACATACGTGAGCGTCAACGGGCGGCTCGGCCGCATCACATACAGCTCCAATGGGACGCCCACGAGCATCGATGTTGAGAGCTCCCATCCGAGCTGGGCATCGGCGCCGCAACGGACCTTTGACTATACTTTCGGCGATTCACCGGCCTACGGGGGCGCTTCAGGCGAGGCCTTTCTGCGCGCCTTTATCGATGCCTGCCAGGGCAAAGGGGAACCGCTGGCAACAGGCGAGGACGCAGTTCGAGTCGCCAAAGTCGTGGACGCGGCCTACGAGTCCAGCCGCAGCGGACAGCGAATTGACATCTAGGAACGGGGTGCCTACGTGACGAGCAGAACCGGAACACTTTCGCGGTCGAACATTCCGCAGACCGCGGAACACAAACGCCTGGAATGGTACCGAATGCGTACCAACAACTGGAAGCATTGGGGGCCGTATCTGAGCGAGCGGGCCTGGGCCACTGTGCGCGAAGATTATAGCGCCAGCGGCGATTGCTGGAGCTACTTTTCGCACGATCAGGCCCGCAGCCGGGCCTACCGGTGGAATGAGGACGGACTGGCAGGAATCTGCGATCGTAATCAGTACTTGTGCCTTGGCATCGCCTTGTGGAACGGCAATGATCCGATTTTGAAGGAGCGCTTGTTCGGCCTGACCGGTCCTGAAGGCAATCATGGCGAGGATGTGAAGGAGTATTACTACTATCTGGATAGCACGCCGACGCACAGTTACCTGAAGATGCTGTACAAGTATCCACAGGCGGCTTTCCCGTACGGTCAGCTTGTGGAGGAGAACCGGAGCCGGGGCTACGATGAGGGCGAGTATGAGCTCCTGGACACTGGCGTATTCGACGAAAACCGCTACTTTGACGTCGTGGTCGAATATGCCAAGGCTGACGAGAACGACATTCTGGCGCGCGTTACGGTAACAAATCGCGGGCCGGAAGGCGCCCGCTTTCATTTGCTGCCCACGCTGTGGTATCGCAACACCTGGAGCTGGGGGTATGAGAAGGGTCCCCTGGGCGACGTGGACGGGCAGCCGCGCCTGTACCGGCAGCCGGGCCCCAACGGCACCCTGGCCCTGAAGGCCGAACACCCGGTCCTGGGACCCTACCATTTCTGGGCCGAAGATGCCCGAGAGGTCCTCTTCACAGAAAACGACACCAATTCGGCTCTGCTCTTTGGCACGCCAAACCGGACGCCCTACGTAAAGGATGCATTTCACCGCTTTGTCATCAACGGAGAACTCGAGGCGACGAATCCCGAGGAGCAGGGCACGAAGGCGGCGGCCCACTATTTCGACTTCATACCCGCAGGCGGCACACGGGTCTATCGCTGGCGCCTGTCCAATCTGGCCCATCGACAACCGTTTGGCCGGGGGTTCGACAAAGCCTTCCGCCAGCGCATCGCCGAAACGGACGAGTTCTATGAAGCGGTGCAGAAGAAGGGCTTGAGCAGAGATGAGCTGCTGGTCCAGCGCCGGGCGCTGGCGGGTATGCTGTGGACGAAACAGCTCTACTACTACGACGTACCGCAATGGCTGAGGGGCGACCCGATACTGCCGGCGCCCAGTTGGCGCAAGAACGGCCGCAACGGCGACTGGGACCATCTACACAATTTCGACGTGATTTCCATGCCGGACAAGTGGGAATACCCCTGGTATGCGACCTGGGATACAGGCTTTCACTGCATTCCGCTTTCGCTGGTGGATGCGGACTACGCCAAACGGCAGCTGACGCTTTCCACGCGCGAGTGGTACATGCATCCCAACGGCGCTTTGCCGGCCTATGAGTGGCACTTCGGCGATGTCAATCCGCCGGTACACGCCTGGGCGGTCTGGCGAGTTTACAAGATCGACGCCCGCCAGAGCGGCGTACCGGACCGGCCATTCCTGGAGAGCCTGTTTCACAAACTTCTGCTCAACTTTACCTGGTGGGTCAATCGCAAAGACGAGGACGGCAACAATGTCTTCCAGGGCGGATTCCTGGGGCTGGACAACATCAGTGTCTTCGACCGCAGCGCGGGCCTGCCCGCGGGCGGCCGAATCGACCAGTCGGACGGCACCGCCTGGATGGGCTTCTATTGCCTGATGATGATGAAGATCGCGCTGGAACTAGGCGAGCAGGACTCGGTCTACCATGGCATCTCGACGAACTTCTCGGTTTACCAGGACATGGCAACCAAGTTTTTTGAGCACTTTCTGCGCATTGCCACGGCGATGAACGAAGATCGAGGCGGAGGCGCCTCGCTCTGGGATGAGAAGGACCGCTTTTACTACGACTTGCTGCATATGCCGGACGGCACCCTGATTCCGCTGAAGGTCCGTTCGATGGTGGGGCTGATACCGTTGTTTGCAGTGGAAACGCTGGAGCCGCGCCTGATGTCCTCGTTGCCGGAGTTCAACCGGCGTACCCACTGGTTTCTCGAGAACCGCCCGCGGCTGGCTTCGACCATAAGCAGCATCGACGCCCCCGGGGTAGGGCAGCGATACCTGACTTCACTCCTGTCCCGAGACAAGCTGGAGAGCATATTGCGCTACCTTCTGGACGAGGAGGAGTTTCTGTCCCCATACGGCATTCGCTCGCTGTCCAAGGCCCATAAGAAGCATCCCTATCACGTTCACATCGGCGACCGGACTTTCGAGATTCAGTATGAACCGGCGGAATCCCTCTCCGGTATGTACGGCGGCAACTCAAACTGGCGGGGTCCTGTCTGGTTCCCGATCAACTTTCTGATTATCGAAAGCTTGCAGCGCTTTCATCACTACTACGGGGACTCGCTGAAAGTAGAGTGCCCGACAGGTTCCGGTATCTTCATGACGCTGGACGAGGTTGCCGTGGAGCTTTCGAGGCGGCTGATACAGCTGTTCCTGCGCAAAGGGACGGGCGGACGACCGTTCAATGGGGATGCACGCGTTCTGCAGGAGGACCCTCACTGGCGTGATCAGATCCTGTTCCACGAATACTTTCATGGTGACAATGGTGCCGGCCTGGGGGCCAGCCACCAGACGGGCTGGACGGGTCTGGTGGCAAAACTGTTGCAACAGTCCGGGGGAGAGTGACGGGTAGAGCGCCCGCTGGGAAGGCGATTGGAAGTCGAAGAGTTCATTCTTGGAGGAAAGGAAAGAAAAAATGCAACTTGCGACGTATCTGGGACATGCCGGCGAACGAGTTGGCGTCGTGGACGGGGAACACATTTACGACATGCAGGGCGCCATGGAGGCTTGCCGTCTGGGTGATCCGGCAACGGTCGCGGACATGGTCACGCTGTTGAAGGCGGGGGAGGACGGGATGGAGGGTGTCCGCGCTTCGCTCGAATGGGCCAGGAACAAGAACGGTCCGGAGTTGAAGATTCCTCTTCACAGTGTCACGCTGCGCGCGCCGCTGCCCAGTCCCGGAAAGCTGATGTGCCTGGCCGGGAACTACGCCAGCCACATTGAAGAGGGCGGCGGATCCTACATAGGCAAGGAGAAGATGATACCGCGCTTCTTTATCAAGCCCACCTCATCGGTCACGGCAACGAAGCAGCCGATCCGTATCCCGCCTTCGACGGGTTTCGCCGACTGGGAGCTGGAGCTGGCTGTCGTGGTTGGCAGGAGCGGCCGCGATCTGACGCCGGAACAGGCGGAAGAGCATATCATGGGTTACACGATCTTTAACGATATATCGGCGCGAGAGTTGACCTTCCGCAACGATCTTCCGGAGCAGGAGGGAGACTGGTACTTCGACTGGCTGGTGGGCAAGTGGCTGGACACGTTCGGACCGATGGGGCCGTGGATCACGACGCGGGACGAGATCCCTCATCCCGACCGCCTGCGCATGCGCCTGTGGCAGAACGATATTCTGCACCAAGATGCGAGCTCCGGTCAGATGATCTTCTCGCCGGCTGAGGCGCTCTCATTTGTCTCGCAGTTCGTTACGCTTGAGCCGGGGGACCTGTTGAGTACGGGCACGCCTTCAGGCGTGGGTCACGCCAAGAAGGTGCGCCTGGAACCTGGTGACCGCATCAAGGGCGAGATCGAGGGGCTGGGCGTCCTGGAGAATACAGTCGAAGCGCTCTGACGCCGGAAGGACAGCCTGAATTGCGAATCTGAATTGCGAGTCTGAGGGGTCAGGCAGCCCTGTAGACCCGGGGAGGGTACGATGCCCTGCACCTGCTGCGAACCGCCGGAATTTGGCGATTATGAAGGGATGTTCGATACGGAGTGGGCGTCCAGAGAGGCCGACGCCTATGAAAGGAATGGCCTGGAGGCGCGCGCCGAACGCCTGATTGCCTATCTGTTGGAGAACTGCACCGGGCCTCTGCGCGTCCTGGATGTAGGCAGTGGGGCCGGCGGTGTACATCATGAGCTTCTGCGCCGCGGACTCGCCGAAAGCGCGGTCGCGGTGGAAGCCTCATCCGCATACATCGCGGCTGCCCGCGAGATCGGTGAACGGCTGGGGCAGGAGAGCAAGGTGCAATATGTTCACGGCGACTTCACCGCTGCGGCCGAAGTGATCAGTTCAGCCGATGCCGTGATCCTGGACCGGGTGATCTGCTGCTATCCTCATCTGGGGCAGCTGCTGGGAGCCTCGGCAAGCAAGGCGGAACGTTTTCTCGCACTGAGCTACCCGCGCGAGAGATGGTGGGTCCGCCTTGCGTTCGGCCTGTTCAATGTGTATCTCAAGATAAAGCGCAAAGATTTCCGGACATTCGTTCATCCCCACAGCGAGGTACATTCGATCGCGGCGCGTGATGGGTTGACGCAGGTCCACGCGGAAACCGAGGGCTTCTGGCAGATTACCGTGTATGAAAGGGCCGGCTCGCGGTCAGCCGCCTAGTTTTACCCCGTTCGTATTTCCTCTAACACTCTACAGGTGACCTTGGGCCTGGGCGATGATGTCGAGGCCCACGAGGTCGCTCCATGCCTGCAGAAGCTGCAGGGCCACGGGGCCGACCTCGCCGTCTCCTACGGGCAGGCCGTTGAACTTTGTGGCCGGCATGATGCAGTAGGGCGTGCTGGTGAAGAAGGCCTCGTCGGCGGTGTAGATGTCGTAGGGCTGGAAGTCGGTGACCTGGGTGGGGATGCCGACTACTTCGGCCAGCTCGAGGACGGTCTCGCGTGAGATGCCGGCGAGGGCGCCGCGGGCATGGGGCGTTTTTAGGACGCCGTCGGTCCAGATGAAGAAGTTGCCCCCCTTGTTCTCGGTAACGTTACCGTCCGTGTCCAGGATTACGCTCTGCGCCTGCGGGTCGACCAGCTTGACCTCTGCTTCGGCCAAGGTATATGCGAGGCGGCTGCGGTTCTTGATACGGGCGTCGAGCGACTGGGTGGGGATGGCCCGGCTGAAGGGCGTCACGGCGTGGCAGCCCTCCGTGTAGAAGCCGGCCCAGTCACGCAGGATCATGGGCGCGGTGTTGATGATGATGGTGGCGGGGGAGCGCTGCAGGGTGGGATCGGCAGCGGCGGCGCCCATACCGCGCGAGATGTTGTGGACGATCCAGACATCCTCCTGCGGCGGGACGTGGGGCAGGTTGGTCTCCAGCAGCTCCAGCGTGACGGCGGTCATCTCATCCGGCGACATCCCGGCGTTTATGCGGCTGACCTTGAGCGATTTGTAGAGGCGTTCGATGTGCCGCTCCAGCTTGAAGGGTCGGTGGCCGAAGGTGCGGGTCGATTCGGTCACGGTATCGCCCAGTGTGACGGCCGTATCGAAGACCGATATTTTGGCCTGGTCCGGCGGGAACGTCTCGCCGTTGATGTAGACGAGATGTTTACTGGCATCGTGTTCCATTCCTGTTGCTCTCCTTTCCCATAGTCTCCAGATTCAAGACAGCGGAGCCAGTTGCTGGCTCCGCTGTCCTTTTACGGTTTCAATCCTTCAAGGCGGACGGGTCGCAGGCTCTTTCTACATTCGCCAGAGCCGATGGACGCGACCGCGCTTGAGACAGGTAGTCTCTACTCGTTGATGAACCACTGCGCCGGGATGGTCGGCGTCCACTCACCGGAAATCGACCAGGTTACGACATTGCGCAGCCGGTTATGTACGTTGGTCAGCTGGCCGAACTTGGGATCGTCGACGACGAGACCGATCGACCAGATGTTGTCCATGTGGATCTCAAAGACCTCCCGTATCAAGGCGTTACGGGTATCCTCGTCCGGTTCACCCAGGATCTGATCGCGCAGCACGCGCAGCTGCTTCACGTCGTCCGGGGGCTCCACGCCTTCGGCGCCTTCGGTGTCGAGCCAGGCGGCCCAGTCACGGGCCCACTGCCAGCCGCGCATGGCGAAGGTATTGGCGTTCAAGGTCGGGTGGACCGGGCCGCCGCCGAAGTGGCCGCCGCGAGCCGAGACATCGTGTTCGCCACTGTTGTGGCGCGTGTACCAGAGCTGACCGGCTTCAGGTGTTACGGTCGCATTGATGCCGATCTCTGCCCAGTAGCCCTTAACCAGCTCCATCAGCTCAGGCGATTCTGAAGGCCAGGCAGTGGTGGCGGAGATGATAATCAGCAGCTCATTTCCGTCGGGCCCCAGCCGGAAGCCGTCGGCGTCGCGCTCGGTGATGCCGATTTCGTCGAGAATCTGGTTGGCGAGGTCCGGATCATGCTGGGTCCAGGACTGGAACAGCTCATCCTCGCCGTGATACGGCGGGCCGCGCAGCGGCGCGATCTGGGAAGCGAAGACGCCGCCCTTATAGATCAGCTTGATAATCTCATCGCGATTAATGGCCACGGAGAGTGCATGGCGGAATCTCTTGTTGTTATAGAGCTCCCGCTTGGCTTCGTCGTCGATGGTGTAGTTGAACATGATGTTGCCGTAGGCGTTGGGCATCCAGTTGGCATAGGCGAAGCGGAAGTTGCCGCTTTCCCGGTTTTCAGACAGGACCGGGATGTTGGCGGTGCCCAGGGCGCGTACGAAGTCCAACTCGCCGGCGATGGTCTTCAGCAGAGCGGCTTCGGCGTCAGCCACGCGAATTTCGTGAATCTCATCAATATAGGGCAGCTGGTTTCCAGCGGTGTCCACCTTCCAGAAGTAGGGGTTGCGAACATATACCTCGACCGGGTTGGGCGGGACGGTGGTCGGAAGCCAGGCTGCCAGGCTCGGCTTGTCAACGTTGACGCTGCCGTTCTTCTGTCCGAACAGGTCCATCCAGTTGTCGAAGCCGCCCTCTTCCATCATCCCATCAATATCGGCCATTTCGGCATAGTCGGGATGGAACTTGGTCAGGTAGTGCTTCGGGCTGGTGGTCGGTCCGGCGCGCGGCCCGCCCCAGCTTCCCAGGTAGGTGGGGAAGAGTGCGTAGGACTTGGCGAAGGTGAACTGGACGGTGAAGTCGTCGATCATCGCCAGGTCGGCCATTTCGCCGCCGCGGCTCAGTAGTGTAGGCGGTGAAGGCGTCAGCTCCTCGTTGAGGATGATATCCTCCCACCAGAACATGACATCGCTGGCGGTAAAGGGTTCGCCGTCGCTCCACTTGATACCTTTGCGCAGGTTGAGCGTCAGCTGGGTGTGGTCGTCGTTCCAGGACCAACCTTCGGCCACGTTGGGAACGATCACGCCCTTGGGTGAATGGAGCGTCAGGGGCTCTATCACCCACCAGCCCATCTCACCCATGGCGCGCTGACCGCCGACGGTCTTGCGCAGGGCGCCGCCATACTTGCCAACGGACTCTTCAGGCTTGATGACGATGGGGTTGATCGGCAGGCGTTCCTCGACAGGGGGCAGGGCACCGCTTGCGACCATTTCGGCGAGCGCGGGCGCCTGCTGGTAAGAGTCGATGCCCCCGGCGTCGGCCGGCGTGTTGTAGACTTCGCTCTGCACTTCGCGCTCGCCAGCGCCGGCTGGCGGGTCGGAGAGCACAGGGCCTGTCATCATGTCAGCGTCCGACGAGGAAGAATCATCGGCGGCAGGCGCAGATTCTTCGGCGGCGGGCGCGGCCTCTTCGCTGGCGGCCGGCTCGTCGGCAGCGCCGCATGCGGCCAGCAGCAGGGATAAAATGATCAGGAAGGGAACGATTCTGGAGACACCCTTAGCCAGCCTGGCGCCGGCGGTGGTGCCACCATTTCGAGAAGAGAGTTTACGACGGGACACAGTTTTGCTCCTTGTACGTGAAGGATAACGGTTGCGAATCTCAGTGTTTTTGAAGAGTGCACCTCCTGATTCTTTCGTTGGTGTCCTGCCTGCAAAACAGGAAAAGCAGGGAATGTCGTCAGGCTACAGCGAACTCACTAGCGGCACAAGGCACCTGTCACTGCGGCGAGTTGCGAACGCCCTGCAGCTCCAGTTCCTCCGCGAAGTGACAGCGGACGTAGTGGGGCTGACTGCCATTCGCCCCCGTCAGGTCGACAAGCTGGGGCTCTTCTTCGCGGCAGATGTCCTGAACATAAGGACAGCGGGGATGGAACGTGCATCCGGCCGGCACGTTGGAAGGGTCGGCGACGTCGCCCTCCAGAATGATACGCTCTCGCCGCAGACCGGCTTTTCCGGTCTCCACCACGGGAACGGCCGACAGCAGGGCCTCGGTATAGGGATGGCGGGGCTGCCGGAAAATCGAATCGGTACGGCCCAGTTCCACGATCTGGCCCACGTACATCACCGAAACACGGTCGCTCAGGTATTCGACCACGGACAGGTTGTGGGTGATGAAGAGATAGGTCAGGTGCAGCTCAGATTGCAGCTCTTTAAGCAGGCTGAGAATCTGTGCCTGCACGGACACGTCCAGCGCGGACACCGGTTCGTCGGCGACGACAAAGTCCGGGTCCAGGGCCAGGGCGCGGGCGATTGCAATACGCTGGCGCTGGCCGCCGCTGAAGGCATGGGGATAGCGCCGCATGTAGGTTGGGTCCAGACGGACGCTGCGCAGCAGCTCGGCCACCTTTTCTTCCAGTTCGCGTCTGCCGCTGATCAGCTTACGGGTGACAAAGGGCTCGCCGATGATCTCAAGAACGGTAAGACGCGGGTTAAGCGATGAAAAGGGATCCTGGAAGATCATCCCCATGTGCTGCTGGACGGAGCGAAGGTCCGGTTTGGTCAGAGTTGTAATTTCGATCTCTTCGCCGTCGCGTTTGCGAAACAGGACCGAACCGCCGGAAGGTTCTATTGCCCTCATCACGCAGCGGCCGGTGGTGGTCTTGCCGCAGCCGCTTTCTCCGACCAGCGCAAGGGTCTCACCGCGGGCGACATGGAAGCTGACTTCGTCGACCGCCTTCACCTCGCCGACCTGGCGGCGGAAGAAGCCGCGCAGGATTGGGAAGTACTTACGCAGGTCCGTTACTTCAAGGACATTGTCGGCGCTGGAGGGGCCCCGTCCCTCTTCCAGCTGCTGGGGCAGCTGGTCAGGCGGAGAATCCGCAGGTGTATTCGTTCTGGTTGGAACAGCATCTGCTTGCGCCATGTTCTCAGTCCTGGACGTACAGATGGCAGCGGACGCGATGGCCCCCCGCCAGCTCTATCTGGGGCGGCAGGTGGACGTCGCATACGTCGGGTATGAATTCCGGGCAGCGGGGATGGAACGGGCAGCCCGTTGGTCGACGATAAGGGCTGGGAACGGAACCGGTGATTGGGTCGAGCTCCTGGCTGTGGCCTTCCCCCAACTCCGGCACCGAGCGCAACAGGCCCACCGTGTATGGATGTTTCGGGTCGCGGAATATGACGTCTGCCGGTGCGCTCTCCACATCCTTGCCCAAGTACATGATCATCACGCGGTCGCACAGTTCGGAGATGACGGCCAGGTCGTGCGTAATGACGATCAGCGCCATGCCCATGTCCCGCTGCAGGTCCTTCATCAGCTCCAGTACCTGGGCCTGGATGGTAACGTCCACGGCGGTGGTTGGCTCGTCCGCGATTAGAAGGGCGGGATGGCAGGAGAGTGCCATGGCGATCATTGCCCGTTGCCGCATTCCGCCGCTCAGGGCAAAAGGGTAGGCGTCGATGGTCTGCTCGGGTTGGGGCATACCCACCCGTCGCAGCATTTCGATCGCCCGGTCACGCGCCTCGCTCTGGCTGCAGTCCTGGTGCAACCGGATCACTTCGGTAATCTGATTGCCAATCGTGTAGACCATGCTGAATGCGGCCATCGGTTCCTGGAAGACCATGGCGATCTCGCCGCCGCGGATCTGGCGTATCTCCTGCCCGCGATCATCCAGTTGCACCAGGTCGATAGATTCACCGTTCTGGAAGAGGGAGATCTCTCCCATTACGATTTTTCCGTTACTGGGCACAATACGCAGGATTGACTGGGCGGTAACGCTCTTGCCGCAGCCGCTCTCGCCGGCGATACCCAGCGCCTCTCCGGCGTGGATGTCGAAGGACACGCCGTCAACGGCCTCCAGGATACCCTCCTGGGAGAAGAAGTGTGTGGCCAGATTGTCGACGCTGAGAAGAAGTGGAGACTGGGTCATGGGACAGGTTCGCGGTCTGCCTAGATTGACGAATAGGGGTCGGCGGCATCGCGCAGGCCGTCGCCGACAAAGTTGAAGCAGAGTATGGCGATGATGACGAACAGGCCCGGTGAAAGCAGCCAGGGAGAGTCGGCCAGAACGATGATCCGCTGTGCATCCTTGAGCAGGACGCCCCAGCTGATGGCCGGGTTCTGCAGGCCCAGACCGATAAAGCTGAGCGCGGTCTCTCCGAGAATCATGCCGGGGACGCTCAGCGTCAGCGAAGCGATAATGTGGCTGGTGAAGGAGGGCAGCATGTGCTTGAAAATGACGCGCGACTCATTTGAGCCGTTGAGCTGAGCGGCCATCACATATTCCTCCTCGCGCAGGGACATGAACTTGCCGCGCACGACGCGCGCCAGCCCCGTCCAGCCGACCAGGGAGAGAATGACTACGATTCCAAAGTAGATCTGCACGACCGTCCATGTGGGAGGAAGGGCCACGCTCAGCGCCATCCAAAGCGGCAGAGTGGGAATCGAACGCAGGAATTCGATGATGCGCTGGATGACCAGGTCGGTGACGCCGCCGAAGTAGCCGGAGACGCCGCCCATGATGACGCCGATCACGAAGCTGATGGCGATGCCCAGCAGGCCGACGGACAGCGAAATGCGGCCGCCGAAGATGATGCGTGAGAGAAGGTCGCGTCCCATCTTGTCGGTGCCGATGAGGAAGAAGGTGCCCTCTTCGACGCCGATCAGGTGGATGTTGCTCTCGAACAGGCCCCACAGTTTATAGGGATCCCCGCGTACGAACAGCTTGACAGGGAATTTCTGGGTCGTGTCCAACTCCCAAGTGGTCCTGAAGGTGTTTTCGTCCATCTTGGAAGTCATGCCATAGACGAAGGGACGCAACTGAAATTGCCCTTCGTCGACGAAGCGAAGCCGCTGCGGCGGCATGAACATGTAGTCGGTGTCGTGGTGGGCAGGGTCGTAAGGTGAGAGGAACTCGGCAAAGATCGCGAACAGATAGAAGATCGCTATCAACACCAGCGAGATGACTGCAACCTTGTGCCGCAGGAATTTCCAGCGGATCAGCTGCCATTGGGTAGCGACCGACAGGTCCTCCTCGTTGGCGTCCACCCCGGTGTCGCTTGATTGGAATTTTTCGTCGATTACGGCCATAGCAGTTCTACCAGTCAATAGCGGCATTCACATTCAAATGCGAATGCCTTCCTTACCCGGACCCCAGGCTCAGATGGCGCCCCTTATGCGTGGGTCGAGCCAGGCGAGCACGATGTCGGAGAGCAGCGTGCCCACCAGCGTGAGACCGCTCAGAATCATAACTACACTTCCAGCCAGAAACATGTCCTGACTGAGCAACGCGCCTACAAACAGGGGCGCGATCGTGGGTAGGCCCAGTACCAGAGAGGCCAGCAGTTCGCCGTTCACCAGGGTGGGCAGTGTCCAGCCGATGGTGCTGGCGACCGGGTTCATGGCGATACGGAATGGGTATTTGACGAGGAGCTTGCCCTCGGACAGACCCTTAGAGCGGGCCACCATCACGTAGGGCCGCTCCAGCTCATCGAGCAGATTGGCGCGCATAACGCGGATCAGGCCGGCCGTGCCGGCGGTTCCGACGACCAGCGCCGGCAGCCAAAGGTGCTTCAAGAGATCGATGAACTTGGCGAAACTCCAGGGCGCTATCAGGTATTCGTCAGAAAAAAGGCCCACTGCCACGTTGCCGGTTGCGACAAAGTAATACCACAGGATCAGAAGGGCGAGCAGAAAGTTGGGCGTCGCCAGCCCAATGAAACCGATCAGAGTGAAGAAATAGTCCCCGAGCGAGTATTGGCGGGTGGCGGAATAGAGGCCGATCGGGATCGCGATTGCATAGGCAAGAAAGAAGGAGGCAACGGAGATGGCAAGGCTCCAGGGCAGCCGGTCGGCGATCAGTTTGCTGACAGGCTGATTCCATTCGAGTGAGCGGCCCAGGTTTCCTTGCATAATGTTGCCGAGCCAGCGGAAATAACGCACGTAGGTGGGCGCATCCAGTCCGTAGCGCTTGCGCAGCGATGCGATTTCCGCGGGGTCGACCGCCTCCTGCTCCTGCAACAGTGCGTTCACATAGGAGTCCATGAAATCACCCGGCGGCGCCTCAATAATTGCAAAAGAGATAATAGAGACGACAAACAGGGTGGGCACCATCAGGAGGATGCGGCGAAGGATAAATGACCACATTTTCGGAATTGATCAGGTGTCAGTGTTTTTCGAGTGTAGCAAGGTAGATGTTTGATGGCGCCAGGCCGGTGCCGCTGCCCTCGTGACTTGAGTAGTAGGACAGCAGGGCCCTGTCCTGTCCCAGCTCAACGAAGCCGGGATAGGAGTTGTCGCCCCCGCTGGGCAGGACGGCGATCTCCTGCAGTTCTGTGCCGACCAGCTCGTACAGGGCGGTGACAGGTCCGTCCTCGGTGTGCTTGCGGCCACCGACCAAGACCTGGTCTCCCCAGCGGGCGAGGAGCGGACCGCCGATGTGTCTGTCCAGATCAGTACACGCCCAGTCTGTGTACGGATACCGAGAGCGGCAGAGTTGTGCCGGCCGGCCGCCGGCGCGGGCGACCGCTAAGAGGTCGCCTTCTTCTTCGAATTGCAGAGCGGTCTCGTCGCCGTGAGCCGGTTGGATCTGGCTGAGAGGCGTCCAGGCGAATCCGTCCGCGCTGTGCAGCAGCCAGGACTCCATCCATTCCGGGGGCTCGTCCCGTCGAGCAAGCACTTCAAAGTTTCGGATGCGCCTGCCGTTGAGATAGGCCGTTCCGTCGCGGGCCGCCGCCCTCCAGATGTAGTGGCCGTGCGTGCCGTCCAACATGCGCGGGCCGTGCCAGTTTTTGCCGTCGTCGCTCCAGGTGCAGAATCCCAGATGATCATTTACATCTCTGTCCTCAGCGTTACCGGGCGTTACCCACCATGCTCCCGTGTAGACGAACAGCTTGTCGTCGAAGACCAGGAAGTGCGGGTCTCTGACATCCCGGTTGGGTACGCCGAAGGTATGTACTTGCTTCCAATCGCTGCCATCGGTGCTTGACAGCACGACGATGCGAGACGTGGTGAAGAGCATGTGGCCGTCGGGGCAGCTGCGGAAGGTCAGGTACAGGCGATCACCGAACCTGCACATATCCGTGAAAGCGTTATGATTGCCGTCATTGAACTGTTGACGTACGGAACTGACTCGGATGGAGGGCACGAAAGCGGCTCTTGTGGGAATTCACAAGTTCTGGTCTGAGGACTGCGACCGGCGCATTGGCCTGACAGTGTCAGCATTATAGGGAAGTTTGGCAGGTTGTCAAACGCGCGAGGTAAAGGTGGGCAGTCAAGACTTGGGGTGTGAACAAAGACGATTAGCGAGGAACGGGAACCGCCGGCGCCTCTTCAGGGAATTAGATTGCGGGACGGCCGCGGTGTTGTCGTTGGTTGAATCATATGAAAGTTAGTTTATACCTGGGATGGCTTAAAATGTTTAATTTTTCTTGCAGGGGGGGGTGGGGAGGCGGGGGAGT
>VXRG01000007.1 GCA_009838625.1 Caldilineaceae bacterium SB0664_bin_27 | reverse complement strand
CGCCGGAGGTATACGAAGGTTCACCCCAGTATTGGCGTGGGAGAGGTCTGACGGAGCGCTCAATTCGGCGGAGTGTGAAACTGTTGTCCGGCTCAAATGCCAGGACCTTCAGGACGTCAAAAGTCTTCAGATACAATTGGCTTGGCAGCGGTAGGCGTCGATTGAGACAAGGTCTGTTATAATTGCGGTGAATATGCTCAAGGACGATGGAGTGTGCGGTCGAAGTGGTCCGTTTCCTTGCAGCTGTTACAAGCCGAGGACCGCGTCTTCAACTGTCCTTCCCAATTGATAAGGATCACAAATGGCTGAACGCAACCCATTTCACGAACTTCTGGAGAACCTGGACGAGGACGACTGGGAGCAGATAGAAGAAGAACTGCTCCACGATGACGAAGGTCCCGGTGGTCCGAGCACGCCGCGCGGCGGAGGGGGGAATGGCGGTCAAGGCGGCGGCGGACGCCTTTTGTGGTGGATGCTTGTGCCTTTCCTGATCCTGGTCCTGTTCAACACGGTTCTTGGATTCTACACTGACTGGCTATGGTATGACAGCCTCAAGCTGACCAACGTCTTTCTCACCCGCATTGGAGCCTCACTCGGCCTGTTCGCAGCCGGCGCGCTCGCTTTCTGGCTCGTATTTGTCTTCAACGTCCTGCTTGTCCGCCGTCTCAATCCCCAAGGCCTGGATGATACGCCTCTATTTGAAGCAGTGCAGGCAGTCGGCGTCCGCATAACACCGGTCGTCCTCCTTGTGGGCGCTTTCTTCGCATTTTTCATGGGGACGGGCGCCTCTTCGGCGTGGGAAGAGCTCCTCCTATACTTTAATCAACAGCCGTTTGGCATGACGGACCCAATATTTGGCCGTGATGTGAGCTTCTTTCTCTTCACTCTACCGATCTGGCAGTTTCTGCGCGGCTGGCTGATGACGACGCTTGTAATCACCCTGATCGGAACTGGTCTCGCGAGCGGCATTGGTTGGCGGGGTTGGGGCGCGCCTGCCTCTGTTCGCGCCCACCTGAGCTGTCTGGGCGCTCTAATTCTACTGTTGATCGCCTGGCAGTACCGACTGGACGCCTTGGAGCTCGTCTACAGCGCACGCGGGGCGGTATTCGGTGCAGGCTATACCGACGTAAACGCCCAGCTTCCTGCCTTCACGATTCTCGTCTTCGTCACCATCATCGCGGCAATTCTACTTCTGGTGAACGTGTTCCTGCAGCAGGCATGGCGGGCAATCGTCGTCGTCCTGGTCGGCTGGATTGCAATATCGGCACTGGCAGGCAACATTTACCCCAACCTCGTCCAGCGCTTTCAGGTCAACCCCAACGAGTTTACGCGCGAACGGGAGTACATATCGCACAACATAAACTTTACCCGGGCAGCCTTCGGTCTGGACCGGATCGTCGACGAGAACTTCGATGCAGAGAGTGAGTTGACCGGCGCCGAGTTGCTAGAACAACCAGATACAATTCGGAATATCCGGCTGTGGGACTACAGGCCGCTGCTCCAGACATACAACCAGGTGCAGGCACTGCGGCAGCAGTATCAGTTCACGGACATCGACATCGATCGGTACGACGTCGGAGGTGAAAGGCGGCAGCTCATGCTGTCGGCGCGAGAGCTGATACCTGAGCAGCTGGAACAGCCGGCGCAGACCTGGGTCAATCGAAAACTGGTATACACGCACGGCTATGGCGTCGCTGCTTCACCCGTGGCTGAGATTACGCCGGACGGACTGCCAACTTTTGTTCTGCAGGACCTGCCGGTGCAGGGCATTCTTGAAGTCAAACGTCCGCAAATCTATTTCGGCGAGCGGACGAACGAATACGTGATCGTCAAGACTGAGACGGAGGAGTTTGACTACCCTCGCGGTGAGGGCGGCAATGTTTTCACGACCTTCGAGGGGGATTCAGGCATCAGCATCGGCGGGTTCCTTCCCCGGCTGGCCTTTGCTATCCAGTTTGCTGACATTAACCTGTTCATTAGCCAGGAGCTGAACCCCGAAAGCCAGCTGCTATGGAGACGCAATATCCTGCAGCGCACGCTGGAGGTGGCGCCGTTCCTGCGGTTTGACTCTGACCCGTATATTGTTATCGGAGGAGACGGCAACCTTTACTGGTTCCTCGATGCTTATACCGTCAGCGGTCGCTTTCCTTACAGCGAGCCGAGCCAGTTTGGGACGCGAACTGTTCCGCCGGGATTCAACTACATTCGCAATCCTGTAAAGATCATCATCGATGCCTACACCGGAGAGATGGACTTCTATCTCGTCGAGCCGGATGAACCCATTGCCGCCGCGTATGCCCGCATCTTCCCGTCTCTATTCACCGACTTCGAGGAGATGCCGGAGGACCTGAACGCTCACATTCGCTATCCAAACGATCTGTTCAGTATCCAGGCGAGTGTCTTCCGCACCTACCAGATGACGGAACCGACTGACTTCTACAATAGAGAGGATGTTTGGGCGTGGCCGGAAGAGATCTTCGACAACCAGTCTCGACCCATGGAGCCCTACTATGTTCTGATGCAACTGCCAGGCAGCGAGGACCTGGACTTCATTCAGATTCTTCCGTTTACGCCGGCCAATCGTGAGAACATGATCTCCTGGCTGGCCGCGCAGAATGATCCAGAGAAGTATGGAGAGATGCTGGTTTACCGGTTCGGAAAGGACTCTCTCGTTTTCGGGCCTAAACAGATTGAGGCGCGTATCGACCAGGATCCTACGATCAGTTCTCTTCTCAGCTTGTGGAACCAGCAGGGAAGCCAGGTAATTCGGGGCAATCTACTGGTGATTCCGATCGGCGAAAGCCTGCTCTATGTCGAGCCACTCTATTTGCAGGCGGCAACAGGCAAGATTCCGGAGCTGAAGCGAGTCATACTGGCTACCTCGGACCGCGTCATCATGGCCGAAAATCTTGGCCTGGCACTGGCTGAGCTGTTCGGCCAGGGTATCCTGTCCGACACAAAGCTGGCGGAGCTGGCGATTTCAGGAGACGGTGAAATGCCTGCCGAGCTGCCAGCAGTAGAGCGGGAAGTGGTCGACGTCGACCTGGCTGCATCTTCGCTTGAAGAACTGATACTCGAGGCGAATAATCGCTACGCCAATGCGCAGGAGGCTCTGCTGTCAGGAGACTGGGCCGCCTATGGGGCCGAGTTGGAGAGCCTGGAGATGGTCCTGGAGCGCATGCTGGATTTGAGCGGCCTCTCACCGGAACCCGAACCCACACAGCAGCCCACACAGCAGCCAGTTCCCTCGCCAACGCCTGCCGCAGAGGGCAGTTCAGGATAGGGCGGATAAGTATAGGGCGGCAACTGCAGGCCGACTCGAAAGTCGTTGTGTTCTTTTCGTAGACAAGGGCGACTTCCAAGTCAGCATTTTGAAACCCTTAGGAACTCCAGAAATGACCGAAAAGCCTTCTTCACCTCCGCCAACGGTGCAGGAAGTCCTCGAAAGAATTGAGGGCGAATGGGATGCCTTGCAAAAGGTCTTGTCGAAGTTGGATTCGAAACAGATGCACACTGCCGGAGAGGAAGGTTGGTCAACAAAGGACGAGCTGGCCCATTTGGCGGCCTGGGCAAGGGGTCTGGCCGCCTTGGTGAGAAAAGAGCGCCGCTATCCGCCGATGGGACTGCCGGAGGATGCGGCCCCCAACACCGTTGGCATCGAACGAATGAATCAGATGATTTACAAGCAGAATCGGGACCTGCCGCTGGAGGAAGTGCTGGCGGAACTTCAAGCCGCGCACCAGGACGCGTACGCCGCGGTGGCCGACCTGTCCGATGAAGATCTGCTGCGCCCCTATGACGACTTCCAACCCCAGGACCGGCGACCTGACGGACACACACCAGTTCTTTGGCGCATCGCCGGCAACACTTATGGGCATTACGCCGAATACAGAGAAACTATCGAAAAACTGTGGAGTAAAGAATGAGTGACAAAAGAAGGGTGGTAATCACAGGTGCATCCGGATACATTGCCAGTCTGTTGCTGCCCGTCTTTCGCGAGCGCTATGACCTGACCCTTCTGGACATACGCAATCTGGACGGCGATGGCAATCAAGTCGAAGGCGTCCAGATCGCCGACCTCACGCAACGCGACCGGGACAGTTACCGCCACCACTTCAGCGGCGCAGACGCCGTTGTCCACCTCGGTTTCACTCGAGCCGAAGACAAGTCAGATCCCATTCAGGACTTCTATGCCGAGCTGGCGAACGTGGAGATGGCATTCCACGTCTACCAGACGGCACAGGAAGAGGGCGTCGGGCGGGTTGTTGTCGCCAGCTCCAACCATGCAGCCGACTACTATGAACCTCTGATCCTGGACAAGAAGTGGGACGTTGTTACACCGGAAATGAGACCGTTCTCCGACAACTTTTACGGCTGGGCCAAAGAGGCCTACGAACACCTGGGTTTCGTCTTCGCCGTAGGCCGGATGCAGTTCTGGGGCGTTGGCGTCGAAGAGGCGTCGCCTCAGCCGCTAGAGAATGTGCAGGTCCGTATCGGTGGACCGAGAGAGGATGATCTGGAGAGAATCGAACCTGGAGACCTGCGGCGCATGGTGCGGGGGCTGGCTGTTTACATCAGCCAGAGAGACCTGCAGCAGCTGTTTATCAAGAGCATCGAAACTGAAGATATCGGCGATGAACAGGACGTACCGTTCCAGGTCTTCTACGGTATAAGCGGGAACTCACAGGGGTTCTGGAGCATCGTCAACGCACGAAAAGTGATCGGTTACGAGCCGGAGGACAACAGCGAGTACCGTTTCAGCGACCAGATTCACCGTCACATCAAGGCCGCGAAGGACGTTTAGCGGGGTCCTCGATCTGCCGAAATCGTTCCGCCAAGCTCAGGGGTACAGTACGGAAGTCGATTCAGTTTCAACCAGGCCGCTGTCTGCTTCGAAACTCAGGAAGTGATATCGGCCATCCATCCACTCGGCCAACTGGTCGCAGTAGTGTTGGGATCCAGGATGCCCGGACTGGCCCTGCGACTCGACAGCCCACATGCCCTCTTCGCCCAGATCGCTGATCAGCCTGTAGTTTGCCCCCGTCAGGGCCCCCCAGTTCGGGTCGAACCCCGTATTGCAGACCGTCACACCGTTGCCGCCGACCGGTAGACCGCCCCGGTCGAATAGCTCTCCCAGATCGCCCCGCCCGGAAAGCACGTGGCGCAGCTGGACCTTGTGGAGGTTGCCCCACGCCCACGCCGACATGTCGGTACCGAGTCGATCTTCGATCTCTGTCAGAGTGTCGCGCAGGGCATGCACCATTGCCGCTTCTCGATCACTTTCAGCGAACCAGCCCGCCGTGTCCTCGTGGATCAACGCCCCGGCCAGTCCCCCAATTGTACCGGACAAGGCGTCAGCGAGTTCCGCTTCAAACCTCTCTGAGGCAACCCTGCGACACCACCTGTTGAAAAAGAGCTCGAAGAGCGATGCTGCGACTGAGTCGGGGGACATATTGTGGTCCCACTCCTGCAGGTAGCGGGCGGCTTCGCGGACGCGCCGGTCTCCACTTCGCAGCAGTACAGGCAATAGACCCGGAAGGGCTTCGTCGGCGCGCAGCGTGCGCGTGTCCTGTTGCATCTCCGCGAATGAATCTTTGGAGAAGCTTTGACGTTCTTCAATCATCTGGCGGATCCGGCGGGCCCTGTGGCCGCTGGCCCACGTCCCTGACAGCGGATAGGGGAAGTCATCCGGGGCGACCCGGTTGTTCGCGGTGGCGATCCAGCCTCTGTCCGGGTCCTCAAGACGGGGCATCTGCTCAAATGGAATCAGGCCCCGCCACTGGTGAGCAGGAACCCAGCCGGGCCTGTAGCCCCTCTCCCAGATTTCCCTGACCGGAATGCCGCCAACCGACTGGTACCCGATGTGTCCTTCCTTGTCGGCAATCACAAGGCTCCACGTTGGAACGCGCCAGCCGCGTGTCGCTTCTCGCAGGTCAGAGACACTCTGAGAGCGATCGATCGCGAGCAAGGAAGAAAGCCAATTGCAGTGGGTACTGCCCAGCCAGCGCAGTGAGACCGGACCGGTGCCGGACGCTTCCGAAGGCAGGATCTCGTCGACGATAGGACCGTTTCGGGAGAATCGAACCGTCATGCGCAGCGGGTCAGTTCCTCGCACATGGATTGTCTCTTCCAAGGTGCGTTCCGGCTCCCAGGCTCCGTCATAGAGGAAGCAACCGGGCTAACCTGGATCCGTCCGCTCCTGGTAGAGATCTCGTTGGGAGCAGACATTGTTGGTGATCCCCCAGGCGACGTTGCGGTTGCGCCCAAACATGACTGCCGGCATTCCTGCGTATGCCATGCCCGCGACGTCAAATGAGCCACCTTTCAGCTGCACTTCGTACCAGCAAGAGACGGCGGCAAATGCGATGTGCGGGTCGCTTGACACCATCGGCAAACCTGAACTCGTGTGTGCGCCGCTCACCACCCAATTGTTGCTGCCCTCACCCTCCTGCGGGTCGCCCACACTGGCGCCAACCGGGGATACATCCGCGGCCGCGGAAGGGTATGCGCCTTGCGGGATGATGCTCTCCTCGTCCGCTTCACCAGTCAGAAAGGCCTCATAGAGCGTTTCGTCGTGGAGTGCCCGTTTCGCCAGTTCGGGGCCGACGATTACGGGAAAGCGAACAGTCAGGTAATAGCGAAACTCGGCCGCGATTGCCAGGCAGTCCACGGGCCGCCACTGCTCCGGCTCATAGTCCAGAAGGGAAAATTCAATTGGGAGGTTGCCGCTGGAGAGATCGATGGACGTGTTTACACCGTTACTGAAACTTTCCAGCAGGTCGCTAGTTTCTGCAGGGGTGGACTCCCACTCAGAGGCCGCAATCCGGTTGAGCCCGACTGTTCGAGTAACTGAATCCAGATAAATCCCTTCTTCGCCGAGAATCTCTGACAACCGTCCGTGACCCCTGCGCCGGAGATAGTCCAGTTGAAAGAGCCGGTCCTGCGCCATGGCAAATCCGAAGGCGAAAAAGAGGTCTTGGTCGTTTTCGGCGTGGATCTGCGGTACGCCCCATCGATTTCGTGCGACGCGCGCCTCGGCGCTCACTCCAGTCTGCAAGCGCACATCCGGATCAGGCGTCCTGCGCTCGATTTCGGCTTTCCAAAGCCGGTCAAATTCTTTTCTCGCAATGCCACTTGCGCGACACAGTGATCCGATGGACTGACCGGATCCCAAGCTCTTCAGCAGGTCGAGAGGCAGTGAATCCATGAGAGAGTCCTCCTCGTCTTTGCAAAGGCCGGATAATATTTGGAGTAGTTGATGGCGCCAGTAGGGGATACGGCCTATTGCTGAAGTTCGCCGAAAAACAGAGAACCTCCGCATGGAGGTTCTGGCTGCCAGTCTGTGCGCGCCAGGCAGGACTCGAACCTGCGACCTTCGCCTCCGCAGGGCGACGCTCTAATCCACTGAGCTACTGGCGCTTATGGCGGGGAGGGAGGGATTTGAACCCTCGAGGGACATTGCTGCCCCTACCCACTTAGCAGGCGGGCGCACTCGACCAGGCTATGCGACCTCCCCATATAAAGGTTCTCGGCTGGGCCAGGCGGAGGGAGAGGGATTCGAACCCCCGGTGACATCACTGCCACAGTTGTTTTCAAGACAACCGCCTTCGTCCTCTCGGCCATCCCTCCAGGCCAGGACTTTCCAGCCACCAACCGGCACAGTATAAACCTATTTCAGATCGGCTGTCAAATGAAGCGGCCCAGTTCTATCCTAACAGATCAACCCGATGCCCGAAGCGCGGTAGACTGAGGCGTCACAAATGCCGCATTTCCAACGCTTGCCCAAGTGGACCGGGCCGGAGGAAAAAACGCAGAGGGAGTCCCTCAGCCGATTTCCATCTCGTCTCCCAGATAGGGCCTCAGCACCTCCGGCAGCTTTACGCTGCCGTCCGAGCGCTGGTTGTTCTCCAGAAGGGCAATGATGACACGCGGCAAGGCAAGGCCCGATCCATTGAGCGTGTAGACATATTCCGGTCGCGCCCCCTCTCGCGGACGGTAGCGAATGTTCGCCCGCCTCGCCTGAAAGTCTCGGAAAAGAGAACATGAACTGACTTCCAGCCACTCCTGGCAGCCAGCCGCCCAGACCTCCAAGTCAAACTTGATGGCGGCGACAAACGAGAGATCGCCGGTAGCGATGGCAACTCGACGGTAGGGCAGCTCAAGCCTTTCCAGGAGCACCTCCGCCGACCTTGTCAGCGACTCCAACTCGTCGCGGCCGGTCGCAGGTTCGACGAATTTGACCATCTCCACTTTCTGGAACTGGTGCACGCGCTTGATGCCGCGTACGTCCTTGCCTGCAGACACCTTCTCGCGCCGGAAACACGGGGTACTGGCAACGTAGTAAAGTGGCAACGTGCCTGGATCCAGGATCTCGTCCCTATGCATATTGGTGACCGAAACTTCAGCAGTGGGGATCAGCCAGTAGTCCTCTTCCGCGTCGCGGTACAGGTTGTCGCCGAACTTGGGCAGGTTGCCTGTCCCCTCCATGGCGTGTGCCCGCACCATCATTGGCGGGTAGAGCTCGGTAAACCCGTGCTCCCGAATGTGAACGTCCAGAAACCAGTTGGACAGAATGCGCTGCAGACGCGCGCCGGCGCCTTTCAGAAAATAGAAGCGGCTGCCGGCAGTGGCCACACCCCGTTCAAAGTCGATGATGTCTAGTTCAGGCCCCATATCCCAATGGGCCTGCGGCACAAAGTCGAATTCAGGCAGCTCTCCCCACTGGGAGACGACGACATTTCCCTCCTCGTCGGGAGCCACAGGAACATCGCTTTCGGGTGGATTGGGAATGCGCATCATTGCGTCGTGGTAGGAGGCCTCGACGCGACGCAAGTCTTCGTCGATCTGCGCTATTTCAGCGCCGATCCGGCCCATTCTCTCCTTCAGCGCATTGGCCTCGGAGGTCTTCTTGTCCCGAAAGAGAGCGCCGATTTGCCGGGAACCGGTGTTGCGTTCCTCGCGCAGTTTCTCCCCTTGCTGCAGCAGTTCGCGGCGTTTTTCGTCCAAGTCCAGCGCCTGCTCCCATGGCGCCTCAGGGTCGTTCAGCTTCACCATTGCCTCTGCCAGCGCTTCCCGGTTTTCCCTCATCCAACGAATGTCCAGCATGTCTTGCTCCTGCTTATTGAACTAACTGATACAGATTCTCGCTTGCCTCCAAAACAATAAATCCCCTCGCCTATTCAGGACGAGAGGACCCGTGGTACCACCTGAGTTCGCAGAAACGCGGTTCTGCCTCTTGCGCCGTTAACGGAGCGGAACCGTCCGGCCTCTTTGCGCCGGATGCTCTTGGGGCGCTATACCGATCGGCGCCTGTTGCCTCGCAGCAGCCGGCAACTCTCTGGAAGGTAGTCCGATTGGCCCATTTCCCCAGTCACAGCAGTGACAATTGAATTGCTTGCGAGGGTATCACATAGCGTAGGCACTGTCAAAAAAGAGAGACTCGTTTTCGGGCGGGACGCGGACGCAGGCACCGATTTGCTCTCAGCAGAAGGCGTCCTCCACGCCCTGGAAAGAGACAATCGTGTTTGCGCTATTCAATCCAGAGGATTGGCGAGGTTGGCCAGATCCACCAGTTGAAACAACGCCAGTGGACCTGCGCTGCGAAAGCACAGTTGAAAGGGAACCTGCAGGTTGGAGGACAGCCACTCGACTACTGAGTCCGGCATCGCTGATTCAACTTCAAGACGGGCGACAGGGGAGGCCAGCTGCTGGTGTCGAAGTCCACGACTCTGGGCCTCAAGCTCGTCGCCGTTTCGACTTCCGCTCGAAGCGCGCAGTACTCGGAACAGGTAGACACTTTCAATTTGCATGCCGGGAAACAGCTCGTCAAGGAAGCCGGTCACAGCGTCCTCGCTCCAGATGTAGAGGCGCTTTTTTGTCGTCGATGGAATGGAGACGAAGCGGGACATTAGGCGGGGCACTTTGATGCGGGCGTGAGAGAGAGGACCGATACCAAGATCGGGGCTGCTCAGATGGACAAGCAGATTGATACTATGCGAACTGATGAATGGAAACGGATGTCCTGGGTCAACAGCCAGTGGCGTCAACAACGGGTAGAGCTGCTGTCGGAAAAGTATTCGCAAGTATTCGCGTTGCGGCAGGTCTAGTTCCTGAGGTCGGCGTATTTCGATGCCGTGCTCGTCCGACAAAGCGGGCAGAAGCGACTCATTCAGTTCCACATAGGACTGCTGCAAGAGCGGATCCAGACTGGCCGCGATTTCTGCCTGATCGCTTTCGGACAGAGCGGGCGCCTTTTCCACGAAGTAGTGGTCGAGAACTGAAGCCAGCAGACCCAGGATCCGAAGCCGTTCAAGCAGGGGGCAGTCCGGGTCGCGCGCCTCGTTCAAAAGGTAGGCAGCTTCAACAACGGGCGCGGGTTTCGCGGCAGTCTGTAGCCGAGTCTTCAACCCGGCGGCCAGCGCCCTCGCTCGAGCGACCGCTTCAGAATTCACGGGATCTGCGTAGGCAGACAGGCGGGAGTCTGAACTGGCCGTAGCAGTAGGATCCTCGGGGGAAGCATGGTCTAAGTCACTCAAGTCGCGTGTCATCCGGGTTCACTATTCCTCGTGCGCAACGAAATCGATCTGGACAGTGAACTCATCCTGAACGGTGAGAGTATTGGCAAAATCCGGGGGATCAAAGCCAAGGCTGGTCATCCTCAGCCGAGAATGCATTGTTCCTCGAATCGAGCCACCGTTCAAACTGGCCGCAACGTCCCAAACGGTCGTTTGCTTGACGCCACGCAAGTTCAGTTCGCCCTCCATGCGAAACCGGACCTCTTCGCCCTCCCGGTAACCTTCAGGCTGATCGATAAGCCGGTCGGCAACAAAGATTGCAATTGGGAATTGGTCCGACTGCAGCGCGTTCTCCCTGATCCAGGAGTCTCGCAGCGCCTGGTCGGTTTTCAGAGTCGGCAGGAAGACTGCAAAGCGATTTGCGCCAATCTTCCTTCGGGTCAAGTCGATCTGGATCAGGCCCATGAGGTCGTTAGTCTCACCGACCACCTTGGTTTTGCCGATTTCCAAACCGTACTTTCGGGTTGCGTCGGCAAACAGCTCCTCGTCAACGACATACCTGGCCGTTGATTCGGCGGGGTCGATGCGAAAGAGTGTCCAGCCGTCTCCCTGCTTGAGCTCGGTTGGATCAAGACCTGCAAAGGCCGCGGCAGCATTCTTCGAAATCGCGCTTTGCGCCCGATTTGCGGGTTCCGGGGCCGTTGCAGCAGGGGGTGCCTCATTCGCTGGCTGCTCTTCATCCCGACCGAAGCAGCCAGCGCTCAGAATCACCGTCAGTGTCAGAAGGATAAGGCATTTCGCCGTTGTCATTGGCAGCAGTCTCGATAGTTCAAGGTACAGGAGGTGTTTGCCTTCTTGCCGGCCAGCCAGTTCAATGGGGGGCCGATTCAGATCCGGACCCCGATTGGGGGACAGGCAGACCTTCCGGAAAGTAGGGCGGGAGTTCCGCGCCGTCTCCATAGGCCGCAAGGAGTTGCCTTACGAACAAGGAACGAAAGCCTTCGTGCCGAAAGGTCGGCTCGGGGTCCCAGACGGCCAGTCCGTTCGTGAATCCATACTCCATGAATGATGCAACAAACTGGGCGTCCTTGGCAATGATGTGAATTGGCGTGTCCCATCCGTCCTCCCGGCGCGAGACGCGGGGAGGCTGATGGTCGCCTACCAGAACGAAGATCGCCCGTTCGTCCGGCTCTTTCAGGACAAAGTCCGCTAACACCTCCAGTTGGTATTCGATTGCGTTCCAGTAGTTCTGACGGCGTTCGACATGCTCGATCAGCTCCGAAGAAGGCGGCGGCGCGGGACCCGGTTTGTTCAGCTGCTGCCATGATTCGACCAGATCTGGCTGGGGAGCCCAAGGATAGTGAGAGTTCTGCGTAATCGTGAAGAAGAGGTAGGGACCGTCGGTCTCACTGTGAACTTTTTCACGGGCGAAATTCAGAGAGTACTGGTCCGGAGGCGCCGGACCCCACCCGTATTCCGGGCCGACAAACTCCAGGTCCTCGTACTGCAGCCAGCGGTCTACCCCATAGAAGGAGGCGTATTTCTGCCACTGCGACTCCGGCAAACCCATAGAGAGCGCTGTCAGCCGGAAGTATTGATAACCCTGTCCTTTCAGAAACTTGCCAAGATCCGGATAGCCTCCGGCCTGATATTTGTCGAGCAGCGCGTAGTACTGCGGGTCTGAACTGATCCGCAGGCCGAAGAGTGCGCTCGTGTAGGACATCCAGGACCCGCCTCCCCAGGTGGGGGCAAGACTCAATGCCGAGGCTACATGCCAGCCGGATTCTTCAAGTTTCTGTTCGAGGCGCTCCGTCAGCTCCTTATAGCGCACCCTCCAGTCGTTTCTCTTATAGAGGACGGACCCGTACGACTCACTGAAAATAATGTAGACCGGGGGGCGCTCGACCAGGCTGAATCGACCGGATTCGTCGGTTGAGGGCGCTCCACTTGTCTCAATCTGCCGCACTTCCTGAAAGACGCGCCTAGATTCGCCGATGTTTCGGACCAGTTTGGCGGAAATGCTGCTGAAAACCATTTCAGGTCGGGCCAGGAGTTCACTGCTCAAAACGGCCTGTACCGTTACGAGAAGCGCCAGCAGAACCAAGACGCCGCGCGTCGCTGAGCCGACGTTTTTTTCCGGCAGCAGGATTTGAGTCAGCCGCCCAACCAGAACTGCCCCGCCGACGATTAGCAGAGCTGTTCCGGCAACGAATGCAGCGGTAACACGGGCGTTTTGCAGAAAGAAGCTGAAGCCTTCAGTGGCCATGCGAAGCTGAGTGTAGAATACAGGCTCGACACTGAAAAACGTGAGAGAGGCGCCCTCATAAAGGTAGTAGAAGAAGAGGAAGAGATAGGCAATAACGAAGAGACGGCGGACGACGACATGCCGCAGTGGCCGAAAGAGGGTCCACAGCGCAACGAAGACCACGATCTCGGAATTGAATCGCAGCAGGTCAGGTTCCCTGCGCCAGACCGCCAGTTGCAACCAGATTTGTTCCAGTGAGCGGCCGGAAACTTGTACGACAGGCAAGAGTGAGCCGTCCTCGCGGTCCATCAGGACGACCGGGAGGAACAGGAGGGCGTGCAATGCGAGGAATGAGGCCCAGAAGCCGAGATCGGAGGGTAGCCGCCAGAGAGATGCCTCGCCTGAGTCCAAGCGATTGTCTCCCCCGGACCTGGAAGGCGCCCGCGCCGCGACGGCCCGATTCTCAGGCAGTTGCCTCTTGACGGCGCGCTTGAGCTTGTCCACTGATTGTTGAGCCGGGTCTAAGGATCTGACCAGGTGTCAGGGAGCAGGCCTGAGGCCATTGCCTGCTTGACAACGGAGGCAGCGGCTTCTCCCAGAGCGTCGGAACTGCTGGCCACGGGCTTCATGCGCTCCACAACCTGCTCGCTCGTCACCCGGTTTTCGCGCCAAGTTATGCCGCCCGAATGGTAATTGTGGAGTAGTGGCATGAGGCGGTCGAGCGCCAGGGCAAACCTGGATTCCGGTGTTTGCTGGCCTTCGTACTCTTCCCACAGTCCGTTCAGCTCTTTCGCCTGATCATCCGGGAGCAAGCCGAAGATGCGGCGTGCGGCCTCTTGCTCCCGCTCATTCTTGCCGGTGTGGGCGTCCGGATCGTAGGCGTAGGTGTCGCCGGCGTCGATTTCCACGATATCGTGGACAAGAACCAGTTTGAGGGTGTGCAAAGGGTCAACCGGCTCGTCGACGTGTTCGGCCAGCACAAGCGTCATCATAGCCAGATGCCAGGAGTGCTCGGCGGAGTTTTCGCGGCGCCGGCTGTCCAGAAGAAGGGAACGGCGCAGGACTCCCTTCAGTTTGTCAATTTCGAGAATGAAATGCAGTTGGCGAGAAAGTCGTTCGTTCGTCATTGTTCTCCCCGGCCAGAAAAACCGTGAGGGAGAAAATGAGTGTGGGGGCGGTAAGCCAGCCAGTATCCTTCCATGCGGTCGACGAAACGACCGGCGCTCTCCACATAGATCCTTTGCGCCAGAGGGATTGCGGCACGCCGCAGCCGTTCCCGCTCCCGCGACGCGACGCTAAAGAGCCTGAGGGCGCCCTCACTGTCAGTGTCCACCATCGACTTAACTACAGGCGTCTCCAGCAACACAGCCAAATCATGCTCTTCGCCAAGCCTGTCTGCAAGGCGGTCACAGTTCCGCGCCAGGACCCTTAACTGACCTGGCCACAGTGGCAACAAGACCTGGAGGTGATGCCACAGATACTTGACCCGCTTGCGCCAGGCATGAAACCTTTCCGTCGTGGGTTGAGCAAGAGCGGCAGCCTTCTCAGCACGGCCGCGACCGTAGATCCTCCTCAGGCCGCTTCTGAACAGTGAAAACTCACTTTCGTAGTATTTCCAGTCGTTTGCTCGAGGTTTTGCCCTCTGCAAAGTATGAAAAAGCAGTTCCTGCTGCTCCACGTCGCGCGTAAACTCGTTGAGGACAGCCCGGTGTTCACTTACCAACCGTTCACGTAGTCGCAGATAGGACTCGTCAGCCAGTTGGGCAGAATAGCGATTTCGGATCAGGTCCAAGGTTTCGATGTAAACGGCGCTATCCCGAACAGGGGAAAGCTGTCGGCCGAGGTCGCGGAAGAACTGGTTTTCGGAATCGTAAGTCTCTGGCGACAATCCGCCACGAGCCAGCCGCAGCAAGGCTCTGATCCTTTTGAAGTGCTTGCGGGCTTCGTGAATGCCTTCATTCAGGTCGTCCTTTCGCCGGAGCTGAGCAATTGCGCCTTCAATCTGCTCGGCGGCGATACGACGCATCGAATCCGACGGAGGTTCTTCCGGTACGAGAGTGAAATTCATCGAGGCGTTCCCGACAGGAGGATACGCTGACTCACCGTTCAATGGGGTGAGGCAGCCTTGTCCAACTTCAAAAAGAGGTCGCGGAAGATGCCATCGCGGTCGACGTGGCGAGCACAGGAAATGGGATGGCGGCTCTCATCAAAGGCCCAGGAAACTGAATCGGTTAGCCGCGGCGCGCTGACAACATCCATCTGTGCCCATTCAGGATTGACCAGCCATCCCATTGGCGCAAGGTCCCAAATCTGCTTCGAATATGCAAAGTGATCGGTATGGTAGTCGCTGTACGTCTGGAAGAGGTAGTCGCCGATCGCGCCTTTGCCCTGAACGTGCTCTGCCATCTCAGGCTTCGTGGTATGCAGATGGGAGACGACCCCCATACATGGGAAGAGCACAAGGGGAACGCCGCAGTCCAGCACGACCTTGCTCGCGGCAGGATCCTGACGCAGATTGAACTCACGGGTGTCGGGCCAGTGGAGGGCATGCCCTCCCAACCACACCAGGACGATTCGACGGCGAATTTCAGGCTCCAGCAACAGGGCAGAGGCAACATTCGTGATCGCGCCGATAGCGACAACGTAGAGCGGATCATTGGGAGAAGAGGCCAGGGCCCGTTCGATAAGATCGGCGGTTGCTTCGCTCTCAACCGGAACACCTTCAGACGGCAACCACTGTGTTGACCCTCGCTTCACGGACTCTTTCTTTGCGGGGCCTACCGCCGGCAGGCGTTCCAGCAGGCGGTGGATCTCTTCGAAGCTCTTTTCCATCCCGTCTCCCGGCCCGGTGGAACGGCTATTGTGAAAGGGAGCAGCGTGGAGGGCCTCCACCCTGACGCGTTCCGGAGACAGGAGTGCGTAGACAACGGCAAACTGATCATCGACCTCGTTATAGGTGTCGGTGTCCAGCACAGTTCGTACCGGCCCTGAGGGAGGCTGGAGTCGGTCAATCAGGAACTGACGATCAAGAGGAGGAAATCGCATGGGCCCTGGTAAGCTGGTGAATGGAGCAGGCGGTTGTCCCGGATCCGGTGCTGTTCAAATCCGACATTACGCTAGGCGGCGAGTCGGTTGACCATTTCGAGCATCGCAGTCATGTATCCGATCGCGTATGCACGCCCGCGGTGCCCCCAATCCGAGTCTTCGACCATCGCGGGCACGTGGTCTGTAATCATGAAGCCGGTGAATCCCACCTCCTTCAGCGTCTTCATCACATCGAAAGGATCCACGTTGCCCTCGTTGATGAAGCACTCATTGAAGTTGGGAACCGTGCCCTGGACATCGCGAAAGTGGACATAGATTATGCGCCCTCTGCCGCCGAAGTGGCGGATGGCTTCAATGACATAGTCATGCCCGTCCATTTCAGACCAGCAACCCATGCAGAAGTCAAGACCGTGATAGGGGCTGTCGAAACGGTCTATCGCACGCTTGAAACCTTCGAAGTTGCGGAATATCCGGGCGACGCCGCCTAGCGATTCAACGGGTGGGTCGTCGGGGTGCAGGGCCAGAGTGACGCCAGCCTCTTCGGCCACCGGCAGAAGCCGCTCCAGGTAATACTCGTAGTTTGCCCACATTTCGTCAGCGTCATAGACCCGATCATGCGTCAATTCACGCGGATCATGCTCGGCAAGATTGAAGCGCGTCCCACGCGCGCCGCCCCGCAGAACTGCCGGCTCCGGTGTGCGCCAGACTGAATTGGGCATCCAGTGGTAACCGAGAATCGGAATGCCTGCCCGCCCCATGTTCCGAACAGTCGTCTGCATATGTGCGATCTGTTCGTCCCTCCCCGGCAGGCCCAGCATCACTTTGTCATAGAAGGAGACGGGAACGTTTTCCAGGCAGATCAACCGCAGTCCGGCGGCGGCAGCACGGTCGGCCGCTGCCTTCAGGTCTTCGTACTCCCATTGCTTTTCGCCCGGGAGTTTCGGTGTGTTCATCAAGAAGTCGTCGGCGCCAAGCTGCTTTATGAAAGCCAGCTTCTCATCGGTCAGTTCATTGAACTGGCCTAAACCTATCCGCATTTTGCTTGACATAGTAATGCTCCTTGCTTCGAGACTGCGCGGGGCCGGGCAAAAGGATGTCGGGATTGAATCAGGGATGTCATGTGCCGGCGAGCAGTGTTCTTTCTTGATCTCAACTCTGGTACCGGCGCGGAAAGGGTCAGTAAGGAGGTCACGCGGCAACCGGCTGGGAGAGACGGGCCAGCAGTTGCGCCTGCTGCTCTTCGGTCAGGTCGACAAGGGGCGGGCGTACCCGACTCCAACCCGGTCTACCGGTCTGATCTGCGACGATCACCTTCAGTGCAGCGATCATGTTGAGACCGGACTCAAGGTTGGCGTCACGGACCCAGTTCGTGCGATTCTGGCGGTCTTCGGCATCGTCAGCAGTCCAATTGTCATACAGATCGCGAATGACATGGGGCAGCACGTTTGCCATCCCTGAAATGCAACCTCCGCCGCCTCCTTGCATGTTTTTCAATAGCAGTGCCTCTGTTCCGCAGAAGACGGCAAAGCCAGGATACTGCGCCGCCACATCGTGCAGCCCTTGCAGCGTATCTACGTCGCCGGAGCTGTCCTTCACCCCGGCAGCCTGGCCGGGATAGGCTTGCGCCAGGCGAGAGAGCAGCGACGTGCTGAGCGGGATGCCGCTCACTTGGGGGATGTGATAGAAGTAGATGCGCAACCGATCGTCATTTACGCGGTCGAGCACTTCGGCGAAAGATCGGAACAGGCCTTCATCGGAGACATTAGGGTAATAGAAGGGAGGGAGGGTCAAGGCGCCATGGCAACCTGACTGCACGACATGCCGAGTCAGCTCTGCAGCCTCTACGACAGATGCGGCGCCGCTGCCTATCAACAGCCTCTCCGGCGCAACGCCGGACTCTATCACCGCATCGACCGCGGCCATGCGCTCGCCCGCCGAGAACGAAGTCGCCTCGCTGTTTGTGCCGAACAGAACGAGCCCGTGGCAGCCTCCCTCCAACAGTCGATGGCAAAACTCGGTGTAGGCAGGGAGGTCGATGGAAAGGTCGGCGCGGATAGGCGTCAGGGTGGGAGCAAATACGCCGCGCAGTGAGAGTTCTGTCATGACCTGTTTCCTTTTTCGGTTTGGGAATCTAAGATGGCTCGCTCTGTTCTTCCCTTGGCTGGGCTACATGTTACGACCGCCAGGCGGGCATTGTCAAATGGTCCCAGCCCAGGAGACGCAAGATGAAGCAGTGGTATGTCTGCTTACGAGGCCGGCCGGCAGCTGAAAGGTCCGCGTCATAAGACTTCATTGTCGTCGGTGCTTTAAAGGCAAGCACTCTTATGTCGTATAACCGCCACTGCAGATCGCCGCGCCGGAATCTAGCATTCAGTGGAAAGAGATCGTAGACTGAGTACTGCACTCATACATTCTCATTGTCACAAGGAGATACTGATGTCCAGCAACGATACGCAACTCGAAAAAGAACTCGAAGCCGCCTATCTGGAGCTCGATGAGGCCCGGAAGAATCTGGCCGAACTGCGCAGGAAGCTTCCCCACGAGGCCGTTGAAGACTACCAGCTTCAGGGTCCGAACGGCCCTGTAAGCCTGTCAGCACTTTTTGGTGACAAAGAAGACCTTATTCTAGTCCACAACATGGGCTCCGGCTGCTCCTACTGCACATTGTGGGCCGACAATTTCAACGGAGTCGCCCACCACCTGCAGGATCGCGCCGCCTTTGTACTTGTCTCACCCGACAGCCCTGCCGACCAGCAGGCGTTCGCGCGTGGACGGGGCTGGCGCTTCCCGATCTACTCCGCCCAGGAATCGTCCTTTACCGCCGACATGGGCTTTCAGAGCACCGGAGGGGGCTTCATGTCCGGCTACCAGCCGGGCGTATCGGTATTCCGCAAGAACGACGACGGCAGCATTACGAGGGTAGCGAAAGATCACTTCGGTCCCGGTGATTTCTACTGCGGCGCCTGGCACCTGTTCGACCTGCTTCCGGACGGCCCGGCCGGGTGGAATCCGCAGTTTGAATACCCCGAACAGGATTGACCAGCGCAGTCCAAGAGGCGGCGCAAAGTGCTGAAATCAGTGCAACAGACAGTCGAAAGGTAGTTTCCAGGATTGATGCATGTGCCGTCGCCCGGCCCGTTTGGGCCTTGGCTGGCTGGCGGAAGTACTAATGTATCACGCCTGGCATTTTCGGTGTTTGCAAATGAAGACCAAATTTGGGCATAATACGCAAATTCCCTGGAAGGCGTCCTTATTTAGTTGTTTTTAACTGGCACCAATTTCGGCAACTTTCCTCACAAGCAAGATGGAGGAAACCTGAAAGCACCAGGAGGGACCGGTAGGGTCTCACTTCTTTAGCTATAGACGTTTCAGAAAGCTTGGAACGGGAAAGTCACTGTTGACCAGATACCAACGAGTTCGTTCAGGTCATCGAACAGCTCTCAACGGCGTCAGCCAAAGGCGCCAATCCGGACCACACCAACGGCGGTGAACAGCGTGCCATCACAAGACGAGACGGTAAACGAGAGTGCCTTGAGCCTGTTCAGCAACTATGAATTGAACGGGTCCATCTTCGACGAGATGTTCCAGGAGAACGGACGTCCTCGAGGGTCGTACGAGAAGCTGCTCCAGAGCATTCTCGAACTGCAGGCCAGCGAACTGACCCAGCGTCAGCAGGCCGCCGATCTCACCTTCCTGAACCGAGGCATTACTTTCACTGTTTACGGTGAAGACTCCACGATCGAACGCATCTTTCCCTACGATATTTTACCCCGCATCATAAGTGACCAGGAATGGAAAACGATCGAGCGGGGCTTGAGCCAGCGCATTCACGCCATCAACCTCTTCCTTCGAGACGTCTACCATGAGGGGCGAATTTTGCAGGAAGGGAAGGTGCCCTTTGACCTGATCTACAGTTGCGTCAATTACCAGCGAGAGATGCGGGGCGTCAATGTCGCCAACAATGTCTACACATCGATAGTCGGGACCGACCTGGTCCGCCTTCCCAGCGGTGAATTCGCCGTCCTGGAGGACAACCTGCGCGTTCCCAGCGGCGTCTCCTATATGCTGGCGAACCGGGAAGTCATGACCCAGGTCTTCCCTGGCATGTTCGGCGGCTACGGTATAAGACCGATTGGTCACTACGGCCAGGCCCTGCTGGAGCAGTTACAGACGCTTACACCCAAGGGGCGCGATGCGACAATTGTCCTTCTGACACCCGGCATTTTCAATTCCGCCTACTTTGAACATACCTTTCTCGCACGCGTGATGGGAATCGAACTGGTCGAGGGCGCCGACCTTCTCATCCATGACGGCTTTGTGTACATGCGAACGACGAGCGGCCTGCAACGCGTTGACGTCATCTACCGCCGAATCGATGACGAATACGTTGATCCGCTCCATTTCAAAACGGATTCCACGCTTGGGGTTCCCGGCCTGTTCAATGCCTATCGCGCCGGAAACATTACGCTTGCCAACGCAATCGGCACGGGGATTGCGGATGACAAGGCGGTCTACGCATTCGTGCCCGAGATGATCCGATATTACCTGGGTGAAGAACCGGTGCTGCAGAACGTCGAGACCTATCTTTGCATGAGGGACGATGAACGGGCCTATGTTCTCGAAAACCTCGATAAATTGGTGGTGAAGGCAGTTGGCGAGTCTGGCGGATACGGTATGCTCATCGGCCCCTACAGCACGGCCAAGGAACGGGAAAGTTTTCGTCAGCAGATACAGGAAGATCCCCGAAACTACATCGCTCAGCCCACGCTCAGCCTGTCCCGCGCGCCTTGTTATATAGACGGAAATGTCGTCTCCCGCCACGTCGACTTGCGCCCCTTCATTCTCTACGGTGGAGAGCAGGAAAACACCGTGATCGTTCCGGGTGGTCTGACTCGCGTAGCCCTGCGCAAAGGTTCGCTGGTCGTCAACTCCTCCCAGGGTGGGGGCAGCAAGGACACGTGGGTCCTGCAAGAGAACTGAACCCAATACAGGAAGTGCGCTAATGCTTTCGAGATCTGCCGACAGCATGTACTGGATCGGACGGTACATGGAGAGAGCGGAAAACACGATTCGTCTACTCAGGGTCCGCCTGAACTTCATGGTCGGCCAGGCCGCCCAGCATGGCAACGATCGGGGTTGGCAGCAGTTCTTCGCTGCGCTACGTCAGCCGCCGCCTGCCATGAAGAACGGCGTGGTGGATAGTGAGGCGGCCCTGCAAATGGCCCACAATCTCACGTTCGACGCCGATAACCAGACTTCGATTTCGGGCTGTATCAACCTGGCCAGGTCAAACGCACGTACGGTACGCTCCCAGCTCAGCAGCCAGCTCTGGGAACACATGAACCGGCTTTATTTGCGCCTGCACGCGTGGCAAGGACACCAGAACTGGCACGATGAGCGCGACAACTTCTTCCGCGAGCTGGAGAGCAGTGTCTCACTCTTTCAGGGTTTGGCCCTATCTTCGCTCTTGCACGACGAAGGGTGGCTGTTCATTCAGATCGGGGGACACCTGGAGCGGGTTTTTTCCGTCTGCTCTCTGCTGCAGGCCCACTTCATTCATTTTGGCACAGATGGAGGGGAGCGGTTGGAGACGGTCGATCCTCTAAATGGAATCGGCGTTCTTCGTGCCCTCAACTCCTTCGAATCGTACTGTAGGGTTTACGACCCCCGGCCTGAAACGCGCCAGGTAACGTCGTTCCTGTTGCTCAACCCATATCTCCCCAACTCGGTACGATTCAATGTAGACCAGATGGCCACCCTGTTAAGGCAGTTGGCCGGCGCAACTGAGACACGTCGCGCAGGTGACCTGCACCGAATTTCAGGTAAGCTTCAGGCCAATCTGCAGTACAGTCAGATAGAGGATGTAGCCGAAATCGGGGCAAACTCCTTTATTTCCGGCGTCATGGACAGCTGCAATCAGATTCACGACGCCCTCTATGATGCCTATTTCAACTATACGATTGAAGAGGAGTTTTCGTAACAGTCCTACTGTAACAAGTCAAATGAAATACTACACTATTCACCACCACACACGGTATCGCTACAGTTCCGAAGTCAGTGAGAGCACGATGGAGGTGCGCATGCAGCCCCGCACCGACCGCCAGCAGCGATGCCTGAACTTCCGGTTGGAAGTTTGGCCTCACGCACAGGTGCTGTCGACGAGCGACTGCATGCAGAATGCAATTCATTATTTTGATATTCCCAGGAGCCACTCCGAATTGCTGTTGCGTGCCCAGACGCTGGTTATGGTCCAGGAGTCAGATCCTCTGCCGGAGAGCCTGGGATCTTCGGAGTGGAAGGAGCTGGCAGCGGTCGCCGCGACCGGCCATCACTGGGACTGGCTGAGGCCCAGCACGTTCGCGCGCCCCACCTCTTTACTTGCGGATTTCGCCGAGGAGATTGGATTCGGTCAGGACAAGGACCCTCTGACCGCTCTCTTCAACCTGAATGAGAGGATTCACGCCACAGTCGATTATACCCCGCTGAGTACAGCCGTGGATTCACCTATTGACACTGCTCTGCAAAACCGTCGCGGGGTTTGCCAAGACTTCAGTCACATCATGATCGCCCTGCTGCGTGAGGTCGGGATCCCCGCTCGCTACATCAGCGGCTACGTCTTTCTTGATCCTGAGAGGAAAAAGGAAAAGGAGCTTTCGGGGGCATCACATGCCTGGGTGGAGGTCTTCCTACCCTCGACAGGTTGGATAGGGCTTGATCCCACCAATAATTCAGTTGTCAGCGATAAACACATTCGCATCGCTGTTGGCCGGGACTACGCCGATGTGCCGCCCACCAGAGGGACCTATAAGGGTAATGCACGAAGTGAATTGACCGTTGGGGTTCACATCTCTGAAACCGAGGATGAGGAAATCCCTCACGATTTGCTCGACAATGGGCACATCACGACCAGAGAGATTGTCGAAGCGGAAAGAGGAACGCGTCTGCGCTCTGAGCAGGAGCAACAACAGCAGTAGAACGCAGGTCTTCGGCATGAAAAGGGCCGGTTCTGCGGACAGAAGAGCCGGCCCTGTTTTGAAGAGGTATACTGTTCGAAGGAACGGACTGACTACTCCAGCTGGCGTTTCCTCTAGTTGATCACGGATTTCGGGGTCGGGACGAGACGCTGAACCTTTATCGTCTCCCTGTTAAGCATATCGGGAATATTGGGCGCAATCTCGTTCATCCAGCCGTCGGACTGGTAAACGGCCTCGTAGAGCGCTTCCCTGTCAGCCTCATCGTCGAAGCGGCGCATCCAGACGTAGCAGTTGTCATCCTCCTCGTCGATGAAAGAGCCGGCCACGACCATTCCCTTCGACACTTGGAAGGGGATAATCACGTTTTCCATGTACTCTACCCAAGCGTCGCGTTTGCCCGGGTGACACTCGTAAATCCTGTACTCGTACAACATGGGTTTGTCTCCTCGTTTCCTGGTGATCGGATCCTTCAATCGGCCGAAACGGGCTCCGGCTTGGACTCGTTCAGCAGCCGCATCGGCCTGTCCCCTTCGACTTCGTAGTTGGAGAATGTCGGAAGGTGTTCGATATTGGCTGCGAACATTTCATTGACCATATCTCTGATTTCTGCCATCGATAGCACTGCTGTTGTCAACGGATCGTGCAGAATTGCCTGAAAGATCTTGCGGGGATCGCCTTCGATAATCCCTTCAACCGCCATTTCCTCAATCTGCGCACTAAGGCCCGTCAGCATCGCAACTGACGCAGGAAGCGGGCCGACCCGAACACTCTCCAATCCCTTGTTGCTGGCCCACACCGGAATCTCGACGCAGGCTTCGACCGGCAGATTGTCCACAAGCGGCGTCGCGCTGTCGCCATTGGGCATGTTGCCATTGAACTGGAACGGATCGCCCCCTTCAAGGGCGTTAATGATGTAGGCTGCGTACTCGTATCCCCGGGTAAGATTCAGTGGGGCCTCGTCGTCGAGCCAGGCGCGAATCTGCTCTTCCCAGTCATCTTCCCGGGCTGAATAATGTTTGAGGACGTAGGCGTATTCGCCGGGATTCCAGCCGGTGCCGTGCGTGCAGTACTTTTCGATCAGGTCCGGGCGCTTGCGGAACCAGGGGTTGTACTCCGAATGATGGCCGCTGGACTCCGTCGGGTAATAGTCGAGGTGCAGGAACATCTCATTGCGAACCTGCTCCTCGTTGTAGACCTCGGCCCTCTCGGTTATGGCCTTGCGGATCAATGGGTAGGCATCCTCGCCATTCCATTCATAGGTCAAATACCAGGCCATGTGGTTTATTCCGGCGCATGTGTAGGTAATCTCGTCGACCGGAGCCCCGATCCAGCGCGCGAGCATACTCGCCGTGCCCTGCACGCTGTGGCAAAGGCCGGTAGCGACGATAGCGGTCTCCTTCTGAATCGCCCGGCAGTTTATGACCATCGGGTTGGTGTAGTTGAGCATCACCGCATCGGGGCAGAGCCGTTCCATGTCGCGAGCAATGTCTACCATCACCGGTGTCGTGCGCATGGAGCGGAAGATGCCGGAAGGACCGCGCGTATCGCCGATGTTTGTGTCTATGCCATATTTCTTCGGAATCTCGATATCGGTGCGCCAGACGTCGGTCTGGCCGACAAGGATAGTGACGATAACGTAGTCGGCGCCTTCCAGGGCTTCCTCGCGGCTGACCGTGGTCTCCACACTGGCGGGATACCCACCCTCGCGAATGATGCGCCGCACGGCCTGCTCGATGTAGTTGAGCTTGGATGGATCGATGTCCATCAAACAGATGGTTGCGTCCTCAAGAAGAGGAAACGTGAGTACATCTTTGACCAGCTTTCGGGTAAAGCCAAAGCTGCCCGCACCGATGAATGTTATCTTGGTCAATTGGGTGCCTCCACGTGTGAACAGTTCATTAGCTGCCGACTAGCCCACAAATGGTGATTCCCGATTTCAGATACCACTGCACTTGAAAGCGGAAATGACACAGGGGACCGGCAGTTCAAGAGTCAATCCGGATCATAGCACCAGACCTGACTAAGATCCCAACTGAAGATCCTTCAGACTCTCAGAATTCGCCCAAAAAATGGGACGGGAGAACGCCGTGCGCGAAGTGCATTGACGATTCCCACAACCCAGGCCACGACCACCGCCAAGTAGACAGCGACCACAAGGGCGAATACGTAGGCTGCGACGACCCCGCCAAACGGCAGAAGAGAGACGAGCCAGGAAAATATTATCCATACTGCAGGGGCCAGAATCAGAGCCGCAACGATTGACAGTGACTGCAACGCGTGATAACGGGAAAACTCATCGTCTTTGCGCAGCACCAGAATGTAGGCCGGACCCAGTACAGGCAGCAGATAGGCCAGCAGCGCGGCGTCGATGTTTATCCCTCCGCTCCGGGATTCGCTCATGCTCGTTCCACGTCTCCGATCCCCTGCAGAGTGAGCTCGCTGGCAAAATGACAGCTGGCGAAGTGGCCCGGCTCAATCTCTTCCAGGTGGGGTTCCTCTTGCGTACACTGTTCCTGCGCGTACAGGCAACGTGGATGAAAAACGCACCCTGACGGAGGATTGGCGGGACTGGGAATGTCGCCCTCCAGGATGATGCGGTTCAGCTTGATCTCCGGGTCGGCCGGCGGGATGGCAGAAACCAGTGCCTCGGTATAAGGGTGTAGAGGTCGCCTGAGCAGCGTATCAGAATCGGCAATCTCCACCAGACGTCCAACGTACATGACGGCAATCCGGTCGCACATGTGCTCGACGACGGAGAGATCGTGGGCTATGAAGAGATAGGTGAGTCCCAGTTCGTCCTTCAATTCCTGGAGCAGGTTCAACACCTGAGCTTGAATCGACACGTCCAGCGCCGAAACCGGCTCGTCGGCGATTATCAGTCGCGGCCTGAGAGCAAGCGTGCGCGCGAGGCCGATTCGCTGCCTCTGCCCGCCGGAGAACTCGTGGGGATAGCGGCGCATGTAGTTGGGATCCAGTCCGACCGCAGTCATCAGGTCGGAAACCCTGTCCTCGAGTTGGCGCCCGGAGGCTTCCTTGTGAATGATGAGCGGCTCTCCGATGAGGTCTTTCACGGTCAGTCGCGGGTTCAGCGAACTGAAAGGGTCCTGAAAGATCATGCGCATCTCTTTTCGCAACGGCTTCATATCCGCCTGGTCGATATTTGCGATATCGATGCGCTCTCCGTCCGATGAAGTGTACCAGATTTCGCCGGCCGTCGGATCGTAAAGCCGCAGAACGGCTCGACCTACAGTGGTCTTGCCGGAGCCACTCTCTCCCACCAGGCCTAAAGCCTCATTTCGGTTTATCGCGAAGCTAACGCCGTCGACGGCTTTGACATGGCCGACGATACGTTGCAGGAATCCCTTGCGAATTGGGAACCACTGTTTCAAATCGTTAACTTCAAGCAGAGTTTCTTCCATTTGTTTCCTATGCGGTAGCGTCAATCATCTGTCGAGCCAGCAACACCGATGCTCTCCGAAGCCAGGAGGATGTCCGGATCAGTCCAACCCTTCCACTGCTGCAGCTGCTGAAACGCCCTGCGGTAAATCAGCTTCACTTCGACATTGATCTCTTCGCTGCCCAGGGCGCTATCTCCGTCTGGAAGAGCAAAGCGGAAAACTCCGTTCTTCGATGACAGTGCCGGAATACGGCTGTCCTCTACCAATTCCACCATTCGCCAGTGGGAAAAGGTCGGTTCTTCACCGGTCAATGTGTCGCGCAGGATCTTGGCGTAGCCCTGTCCGGCAAGTCCTGCCACGTCGCCAGCCCATTCAGGCAGCACTTCCCCTGCGACCAGTGCCAGTTCTTCTCCGCCGTTGTCCGTGGCCCGCACGACAAGGAGCACCTGGCGCAACGGCGAACCGGTCGGATAGTGATGGCCGGCACCGGTATTGCTTACCACGGTGTTCACGACAATATCGGTACCATCGATTTCAGCAGCTACTTCCAGCGAGATCGCGCTTCTCAGGAACTGTTCGTCGTTCGCGCCGGGCATCTGGTGCAGGTGGATCTGGTCCAACTGCCGGAACAGGCCTCCCTTTTCGGGGTAAACGAAGTAGCTGCGCTGCGATCGTTCCGCCAACTTCCCAAGGCCGGCCGGCAGCGTGCGGCCGCTGGTCTTTTCCAGCCAGGCCGCCGTCTGCACGAGGCTCTCCATACCGGATGTCAGCCGCGGCGCCTCGGGCATGTGACAGTTTTGGCAGGTCTGGCCTGTGTCGGGATCACTGTACGGGCTCTCAAGCCACTCCCCGTAGGAGTTGTAGATTTCAGTGGTGTCATTAACACCATAGTGACAGGACGCGCAGAAGGCACTTTCCCGGTGCAGCTGATTGAAGCTATCCTTTGGCCTGGCAACGTCATCGACGGTTCCCATCAGCAGGTCCTCACCGGATTTGGGTCGGTAGAGGGTGAGGGAGAGGATGCCAGGCATTGCCGGGTCCGGCAGCACAGTGTCGGTATAGAATGTCACGGCGCCTATCTTGTGGCAGAAGTCACAAGAGATCCCTTCAGCGGCCACGCCAACTGCCTCGTTCGGGCTTACACCGTCGGGCAGTTCGTCGCTGGCATCGCTCGTCTCCTGCATATGGCAACCGTTCCATCCGCAGCTGTTGTCTGCGTCGAGGGTGGATGCCATGGGAGTATGGCAAGCCGCACAGTTTCCGTCCCGCTTCGGAAAGTCCACCTTAAAGCCTGGACCGAAGTAGGGGTCGTCGGGGTCGCGGGTGCGGGGCAGGCCGGTGTAATAGTTGCTGTTGCGGCTGCGGTTTCCCTCGACGTCGGTGCCGTTGTACATTGTCAGAAAGCGGACGTTAACCGCAGACTGGCTGTGCGCGTCTCGCTGCCACTCTGCGTAGGACGGGTGGCATTCTCCACAGTTCTCAGAAGGCTCCCAGTCATAGACAGAGTTGTCGACCCGATTGTGGGGATGCAGCTCGATAGCGACATCCCCGCCTCCTCCGGTTGCCTCGGTCCAGCCAAAAATGTACCCCTCCGCCCATGCCACCAATGTAACGCTTTCAGCGGTGGGAACGCCTTGGATCGTGAATCCACCGTTTTCGTCGGTATAGGTATGATTCGCGGTCGTCTGCACCCTGACAAGAGCGCCGGAGACCGGCCCATCGGCGTCGGTAACGATGCCGCTGACAGAGGCGGTAGCCTGTTGCGGCCATGCAAAGACGGCGATCACGGTACCGAATGTGAGCAGACCGAGCAGGAGCAAGACAATAAGAATGGGCCGGGTCCAGGCCCGAAGCACAACGGCAAATGCATTGCCACCGACTTGAAAAGACCTGCCCCTGCCCAACTCCACTCTCCGTCTCGATCTCAGACGATCGAATAGGGGTCGGCCGCGTCACGCAGACCGTCTCCCAAAAAGTTGAAACCCAGCACGGCAACGATGATGAAGATGACCGGTGTCATGATCCAGGTATGCGTGCCGAGCGTCTGCAGGTTCTGCGCGTCCCGCATCAGGAAGCCCCAGCTAACCAACGGTTCCTGAATGCCGATGCCCAGGAAGCTGAGAAAAGCCTCGGCAAGGATAATCTGGGGGATCGTAAGCGTAAGCACGACGATAATGTGACTGATCGAGTTGGGGAAGAGATGGAGAAAGATTATGCGTGCGTCGGAGGCGCCCATTTCCTTGGCGGCCAGAATGAAGTCGGTTTCCCGGAAGGCCAGCACTTTTCCCCGCACTTCGCGTGCCAGCAGCGTCCACGAGAGCAACGAGAAGATTATCACCATGATGATAAAGACCTGCAACGAGTCCCAGGTGCGCGGGATGATGGCTGCCAGAGCCAGCCAGAGCGGAAGCTGCGGGAAAGAGGCAACGAACTCCACGAACCGCTGAATGACGTTGTCAATCACGCCGCCATAGTAGCCGGAGACGATGCCGACGACCGCGCCGACCACGATGCTGACGATGGTCGCGAACAGGCTAAGGGACAGGGAGATACGCCCGGCGGTGCAGGCCCGGCCCCACAGGTCCCTACCCTGTTTCTCCGTTCCAAGCAGATGTATCTTTCCCCCCTCGCCCACGCCGAAGAGATGGTAGCGCGTAGGGAACAGGCCAAGGACTTTCCATTCCCAGCTCTTGACGAAGAACTGTATGTCAAAACGCTGCTCGGGATCCTCCTCCCATAGTGGCTCGAATGTCTTGGGGTCGATGGTGACGACCTGATTGTAAACGAAGGGGCGGAGATGGAATTTGCCATCGACATCGATGAGGCGGATTCTGGTGGGAGGGATGAAGCTATCCTGAAGATTGGCGTCGGTAGGATCAATGGGCGCGAAGAATTCGGCAAAGATTGCCAGGATAATCAACGAGAGCACCATCAGTCCGCCGGCGATGGCCGGGCGGCTCTTTCTGAACCGCTGCCATACGAGCTGGAAGTAGGACTCGTGTTGCTCTTCGTCCGACCCAATGTCTTCCAAATCTGTTCGAACCGTCATGTTTCTAAATTGAGTACTCCTGGACAACAATTCGAGGTACGTCCAGTGAACAATTGCAGGGTCAATCTCGCTGGACGTGCCGGACTCTAGTTTCTCTTTCGGCTAATGGAGTAAACCGCACGTTGCCAACTTTGTGGGTCCGGAATAGTCTATACGTTCTCTCCGTGACTACGTGGACTCCTTCTACCCAGAACATATCGCTACCATCCCACTGGCTTTCATCGAAGTACAGTCCCCTGTATATCTGGTAGCTCTTTCCCTTTGGCACAGGCGGTGGCTTTTCGATTACATTACTTCGGTCATAATCCGCCTTATATGCAGGGCCCGAAACCTCAAACCCATGATAGTCTGGCACGATGAAACCATCCGGGTCATAGACTTTGACAGGGTAGGTCGACCAGCCGTCAATCCCATTTTCTTCAAGAAGCCTGACGACTCTGCTCAAAACACATGCAGGACGCACTAACTGCGTCCACAGAAAGTCATCTATATTCTTCCCCTGAACAGCGTCGAACTGAATTGGTGCAGACACTTCTTTCATGCCTTGGGAATGAGCCGCCAACTGCTTGAGGTCTGGTAGCGACTCAGCCGGAAGACGACTTCTAAGTCTGAAAGGTCGACTCTTCAGGGGATCAGCAATCTCAAAGAAAAGATTCTGGTTTGGTAGTTCTTTGCTTGGCTTCATCTTGAATTCGTTCAGTCTCTCTGAAACGGCAATCGCACCCATCCAGGCAACCAATTCTCTGCGATTTCAAAATTAGTGGAGAAATCGAATTCTCTTGAGAGTTCACGTGCCTCCTTTAGTATCTCTTCCGCAGTCGGATTCTGGTTTCCGATGAAGAATTCGCGCCAAGCCTCACTGTAGTCGTGGCTCCACATCCTGTGGGATTCTTCATCTACCCAGGCAAGCAATCTAGGGTCATGTATATTCTCAACCCCCGCTCTTTCGAAACTCTCTCTGAATTCTTGAGGGAGAATATGATGCGCTTCCAGGCCCTGGACCTCCTCACTGTTTCGCCCGGTGAACCGCATAAGACCCTCTCTGTAATTGTTCTCCGTAAATGTCTTGAGACCCAATTTAGTTGCGAGTTCGTCGGAGGATATTGCCCCTTTGCCAAAGATTCGAAGCGTCTTGCGGTACTTCCCGTCAACTTCGTTGACTTCTTCAAGTCTTGATACATTCCTCCCTAACCTGCCCTTGAGGTCTTCAACTATATCCCAAAGCCTCTTGGAAACTTTATCGACAGGAATCTCCGGCAGTAACTTAGCAAGGGGCTTGCCTACCTTCAGACCGGCTTTCACGGCCAAAAGAGCAGGAAAAACCATCGTGGCTCCAGTGCTCGCTAGAAGCACTCCCTGCGCCATTCGTGAAAGACACTCACCAGTAATCTGGTCCCTAGCAGTAACGATAGCTGTCCCATCAAGAATGGGCCCAACCACGGGGACTAGACCAATTACTGTTCCTGATGCCTGGCTAATGACAGGCACCGAAGTCAAGCTGTCGTTGCCAAACCAACTTTCAGGCAGCCAAGCAAGCATCCAACTCAATTCAGGCACCTTTGGAAAGACCTCAATTATACCGGGAAAAATGGAGTCAAGCAGAACTACGAAGGCATTCCAAAGGAGCTTTGCCTTTTCGGGGAGACCAAAGTTCCAACGCAATTGTGGCAAATCAGGTACATGCTCCCAGAGTTCCTCCCCCAAAGTCACCAGTGACGCCTGACACTCTTCTGGTTCCCCAACCTCATTGCGATTATTGGCAGCATAGGCAATGCCGGAATTGAAAACCAGTGACAAGACAATCAATAGTGTAAAGGCTAATGGTGTTTTGCTATGGAGCTTCGTCGAAAACTTAACCACTCTGACAAGCCTCCCAGATGCGGTGGAGTTCCGGAAAACGCTGCCCTCGGAGACGACAACCTTCTATCAAACTCTAAGAAAACCGCACACGCGGATCCAACACAGCAAGCGATATATCGGCAATCAAGTTGCCCGCAACCAGCAGCACGCCGTAGATCAAAAGGCAGCTGGCGGCGATGTAGATGTCTTCGTTGCGCAGCGAGGTCAGCAGCAGGGTCCCGATTGTCGGCAGACCGAGCACGATTGATGCCTGCAGCTCGCCCTGCAGCATATAGGGGAGGACAGTCCCCTGGTACATGATGATTGGATGCAAGGCGTTCGGCACGGCATGCCGGCGCATCACCTGACCTTCGGTGAGCCCTTTGGAGCGGGCTGTTGTCACGTATTGCGCGTTCAGTTCGTCCAGCATGTTGCCGCGCATTACGCGCATGTTGCGGGCCACGCCGCCAAGCCCGGCGATGACCACGACCGGCCAGATGTGCTGAAGCAAGTCGAGCAACTTGGCCCAGCTCTCGCGCGCTTCGGCAACGCTGCCGAAGGCCCACGGCACAACCACGTACTGCGGCGAGTGAAAGGCGGTCACATGCTCCTGCTCGAGCGTAAAGACTAGAAAAAACATGATGGCAAGCGCGATCCAAAAACGTGGCAGCGCCGACAGGATAAATGCAATAAAGGCCGCCACATTGTCCGCAAGCGAATATTGCCTGGGCGCGACAAGAATGCCGGCGATGATGCCGACCGCGGTTGACGTCAGATGGGCCAACACCGCCAACAACAATGTGCGGGGCAATCTCTCTGCGATCAGTTCGCCGACATCACGTTTGTAGGCGAAAGAAAAGCCGAAACTCCCCTTGGTCACCATGTCCCGGATCCAGACATAGAACTGGATTGGGAGCGGCCTATCCAGTCCATAACGCTTACGGAACAGGTTTGCCTGCCGTTCGGCCTCTGCTTCGGTTGCGCCGCCCTGCTCGATCAGGAACGACTCATAGCCATCGGCATAGTCGCCGGGAGGTAACTGGATAACGATAAAGCTCACCAGCGCTATGCCAAGAACTACGGCAACCGAGACGGAAAAGCGACGTACTATGAAACCGATCATTTGATTAGAATGAAGAAAGTCTTAGGTAAGCCTACTTTGAAGGAATGAAGAGAAAGGAGCGAGATGTCCTCTCACTCCTCTCTCCTCTCTATTCTCTACTGAAAGAGCTATTCGCTCTCGTAGGTCGGAATGACGCCCGGGCGAAGCTGTTCGATCTGCTCCTCGGGGGCAACCCAGACCTGCTCGGGCATGACATTTTCCCAGGTCCAGTTGTACATGAACACGGGCATGCCAGCAGGAACGTTCTTGAAGCGCTTGGCCGCGGCCAGACCGTAGCGACCGACAAATACGCCCACAAAGTGGACATTCTCTGTCGAGATGCGGTTGTATTCGGCCATCAGATCCTTACGCGCGTCGGTGTTGGGCTCAACGCAGAATGCAAGCGCGATGTCGACCAGCTCCTGCTCGAAGTCCAGAAGCTCACGCGGTTCGGAGCCTTCCCGGTGGAAGCTGAACTCTCGCTCGATTGGCGCCAGCTCGCGGCAGCGAGTGAAGGGAACGGCGAAAGTCTGGCTGTCGCGGTCGACTCTCAACTCCCACTCACCAGCCTCATTCATCTCTCGACGAGCGGCACTGTTCAGCGGGCGGACGTTAATCTGTACACCGAGGTCGCCGAGAAGCGTTACGGCGGCATCACCCACCGTCTGCGTCTCTTCGGCATCTTCGCTGGTGACCAGCGCCAGGACCAGGTTCTCGCCGCTGGCGAGGCGGTCGGCGGGCCAGTTCAGCGTGCCGTCGCCGTCGGTGTCCTCGAAGCCCAAGTCGGCCAGCAGCGCGGCTGCGGCCTCGGGGTTGTGGTTGTAATAGGCTACGGTGCTGCGATCGAAGTAGGAAGAACCCGGGAACAGTCCGCCGGCCCAACCTCGCAGGAACGGCCCGCGCAGGATCGACTGCGAAATGCCATCGCGGTCCAGAGCGAAACTCAGGGCCTTGCGGAAGCGAACGTCGCGGAACAGTTCGCGCACGGCCGCGTCGCGGTCGTCCTTCACGCCAAGGGTGGTCGAAAGGTTCAGCTTGATGCTGAATCCCAAAGTCTCCGGACCCCATTCGACGTAGAAGTGAGCGTCATCTTCTTCAGCTCGCTTCAGTGTCTCGATGAAGGTACTGGGATTCTCCAGGTTGGAGTGGTCAGCTGAGCCGGCCAGTGTGCTGAGCGTTCGCCCGACGCCTGACGGCCCTTTTTCAAAGACAACCTCATCCAGGTAGGGAAGCTGGTTGCCTGCTTCGTCGACACCCCAGTAGTAGGGGTTGCGGCGCAGAATCATCAATTCGTCGGTGATGTACTCAACCGGTACAAACTCGCCCAGAACGACCGGCGTCTTGTCCGGGGGCATCGAGGCTTCAAAGTCGACGTAGTCCATATCGCTGTTGTACTTCGGGTGGATCGGCTTCAGGATATGGGCCGGCGAGATGTGGAAGTCACCTTCGTCCATCTGGAAGAGGGACTGAACAGGGAAGGCGACCGGAAAGACGAACTTGAAGGAGTAGTCGTCGATCACTACAAGTTCCGTCATCTGATCATCGAAGATCCAGGCAGACGCACCCTTGGGTGACTGCACGTTGGGGTCAACAATCATGTCTTCCCACGTGAACAGTACGTCTTCCGTGGTGAACGGATGCCCGTCCGACCACTTGGCGCCTTCGAGAATATTCATGGTCAGCTCATAACCGTCTTCGCTCCATTCCCAGCTCTTCGCCAGGTAAGGCAACGGTTCGAGCGAATCGGAGCGGCGATAGATGGGGCCGGACTTGAGCAGGGACGCGAAGGCCGCGGCTTCAATGCCGAACCAGCCGGCGCTCTGTCCTGCGCCGCGGTTGTAGCCTTCGGTCGGGCAGGCGGAGAAGTCGCGCCAGACACCGCCGTAAACGCCGATCCCGTCGGCCATGCCGCTCGCAAGAATCACGCGCGGCTCAACCGGCAGGCGCTCTTCGACAGGAGGAAGCGCGCCTTCGGCCACAAGCTCGCTCACCCATTCAGGTTCGTTGTAGGAATCCAAAGCCTTGTAGGTCAGGATCTGGTCCAAAGGCAGCTTCTCCACTGCACGGCTGCCGACGATCATTTGCGGCTCTGGATACTCGGACGGAGACAGGTCTACCTCCGCCATCGCTTCTTCCGTTTCTTCTTCCGCTTCAGCCTCAGCAGCGGCCGGCGCGGCCTCTTCCTCGGCCGGCGCCTCTGCGGCTGCCGGTTCGCTGTCTCCACCGCCACAAGCATTGACGAGCATCGCCGTGACGAGCAACAGCGAAAGTGTGAAGAAGATCATCCTCTTTCGATTACTTGACATTCACTTGCCTCCTTAGAAAGGTGTTTATGGAAAACGGCCAGTTCGCGCCAACAGCGACGCGTCATGGCAACCGGATGGCTTTTTCGGGATGACGACGACAGAATCGACTCTTTCGGCGTCGCCCAACACAGGGGAAACCCTTATGGGTCTCCAAGTCAGTCATGAAGCCAGCAGGCAGCATAGTGCCCGGGCTCGTGCTCATTAAATTCCGGAGGCTGCTCCCAACAGATCTCCATCGCCTCCGGACATCGCTCGGCAAACGCGCAGCCGCGGATTTCCTCCATCGGACTGGGTACCATTCCCGTGATCGGCACCAGTCGATTCTCTTCCTTTCTTCCCAGCACAGGAACGGAATTGAGAAGCCCTATGGTATAGGGATGCTTGGGGTTGTGGTAGATTTCGGAGACCGGCGCGTACTCCACAACTCGTCCCAGGTACATGACCGCAACGTGGTCGGCCATCTGCGAAACGACGCCCAGGTTGTGCGTGATGAGCACGATCGCTGAGTCGAAGTCGTCCTGTAGTTCTCGCATCAGGTCCAGGATCTGTGCCTGGACCGTTACGTCCAGCGCAGTTGTCGGCTCATCCGCGATCAGGATGGACGGGTTACAGCTCAGTGCCAGCGCGATCATGACTCGTTGACGCATGCCGCCACTCAGCTGATGGGGGTACTCGCTGATGCGGCGGTCGGGGTCGGCGATGTGAACCCTGTTCAGCATCTCCTCGGCCCGCTCCAGCGCCGCTCGGCGGGTCAAGTTCTGATGCAGCAGGACCGACTCTGAGATCTGCTTTCCCACGGGATGGAGGGGGTTCAGCGACGTCATTGGCTCCTGAAAGATCATGGCGATTTCGGCGCCGCGAATGTCGCGCAACTGGCGGCTGCCGGGATCCAATTTGACGATATCTACCGTTTCGCCATCTTTACGGTGAAGCAGGATCTCGCCTTCCACGATCTTGCCCGGCGGCGACTGAATCAGCCGCATCACCGAGCGAAAGGTGACGCTCTTTCCGCACCCGCTCTCGCCGACAACACCAAGTGTCTTTCTGCGTCCTACGGAGACATTTACACCGTCTACGGCCTTGACGACCCCTCGTTCAAGAAAGAAGTAGGTCTTCAGGTCACGCAGTTCGAGGATGGTATCATCCGCGTCGCCGTTTTCTTTCGCCGCCGCACGCGACGGCGCCTGCCGACTCAAGGTCATAGTGTTGCTCTTGCCCACCGGCAATTTAGCCCGTGGGAGAGAATTGAGAGTGAAGCGAAGGCGCTACAGACCCGCTTAAGACCGGAGACAAAAAGGGAAGGGTTTCGTCCAACCGTCTGCTTTGCCTCAGTGATCAACGCTTGATCGCCAGCGCAGGTCAGTCAGTCAGGCCGGAAGCGGGAGAATTGTAGCGACTGCAGGGGCAGTTGTCAATTCTTGGAGTCTACGAGTCGCAAGCACGTCAGTGGGACGAATCACCTTGCCTTTTAACGTCGGGGGGAACCGTGCGTCGTGGAGGGCCGGCACTTCGCGTCGAGTGCATCTCTGAATTGGGATTCAAACAGGCTGGGATGCAATCGGTCTCGATGGAAGGCAGGACTAGCTGCGGGCTCTTGGCGAGAAGAAGTGCAGGCGGGGAGGCGCGGAATGGGCACAGTTATGGCGTCTAATGTTTCCGGACTCGGCATATTTTTTCCAGCGTTTGCGGGGGACGCCAGTTCATCACTTCGATGGCTGAGCGAAGGTCTGCCGGCTGTGCGGCTGTGCCTCCAAAAGGGGCCGCGAAAGCAGTGCATTTGCCGCGCAGGTGATGCATCCCAGTCTTTGGGGCTCCTGACCAGAGAAAGAGAGGACATAGAAAGGGAGAAATCGACGCGAAAAAAGTGCATCAATAGGGATGCATCACTATTCTTCAAAAGTCGGGGAAAATTGAGGCGCCGCGGGAGCGGTTTTCGAGCTGATTTTGGTCGGTTAATCGACGCGGAAAAGCGGTCGTTCGTGGTTGGCGTTGTGCTATTTTCGGAAGGGTGTCGATTACATATTGGGAGGCCGTTCAGTATAGGACGGGAACGGTCATCACGTTGGTTTCCTAAACAACATCACTGCCTGTCGCTGGACCGCGATTCGTGCGGGCGCTCCACCAGATCGCGGGAAGTCTCTTGAGTTTGCCCCACGTACTGACATGGGCACGCCTGGAAAAGACATCAAAGTCGTGCGCCTCAATGTCAGCGAGTATCCCACGGTAGAGACCTGCCGCGGCGGCAATTGCGAAGCGGCCGTCTGCGTGAAGCAGCGCAATCCCAGGCCAGGCTTCCCTGTAGAGTTGACGAGTCCGCTCTATCTGGAAGCGCATAAAGGCCCGCCAGCGATCGTTGACTGCGCCGGCCTCTATGTCCAATTCGTCGAGGCCGAATTTACGGAGTTCGTCCAGAGGAAGATAGAGCCGCCCGGCTTGCCAGTCCTCCCCCACATCTCTGAGGACATTGGTCAACTGCAGCGCTACGCCCAACTTAAGCGCATAGGGAATGGCATCGACACCGGTAAATCCAATGATATGCATGCTCATCAGCCCCACCGTTGCGGCAACGCTGTAACAATAGCCGGTTAATTCGGCAAACGTCTCGTAGCGCCTGACAGATATGTCCCGCGCTACGCCCTGGATGAGCTGTTCGGCGTAGCGTGATGGAATACCATACTGCCGCCGGGAATCTGACCACGCCAAGGCCACGGGATCCTCTCCGTCAGCCTTCTGCGTGAGGGACCGCGACTGCCAGGATGCAAGTGCGTCACGCACGGCATCAGGGTCGCCACGCCCGATAGGCGGTTTGTCGACTATGTCATCGCTCTTGCGACAGAATGCGTATAGGGCTCGAACCGACCTTCGCTTCTCCCGTGGAAGGAAGCGAGAGGCAGTAAAGAAGGAACGGCTGTTAACTGCAGTTACCGCTTCACAAAAGTCGTAGGCTCTGTCCAACTCCCTCTTGTCTCTTACCTTAGGAAGCGGTAGGGGACCATACATCTGCCCGGCTTCGTACGCGAGTGAGAGCAGAGGACGCTCCCAGTCGCGGATCTTCAGAGTCATCAGAGCGCCTTTGCCCATTGAAGACTGTTCCTCAACGACTCATACGTCAATCACGGCCTTTCCAGTCCTAAAATACTGCATAACGCCTCTCCAGTCAAGGAATCCTCCATTATTGGTAGACCTCCATTTCCGGCGGCGATCTTGCTTGGGACTGCTTTGAACCATATTCTTTTTATCTGTTTCCCATATACCGAATTATGGAAATTTGTTATTCGGGCAGATTGTGCGTAGTATATCTTAGTTTTGTTGTTAGTCATCGCGCCTGTTGGTAACGCGGCGTACAAGTACGAAGGAGTACGTGTACAGATGAGCACAAAAATACCGTCCTTCAATCTCCAAGCAGTTGTCCGCGAGACAGGGATCAAACCAGAAACATTGCGGGCTTGGGAACGCCGACACGGTCTACCCCGTCCCGAGCGCAGTTCCGGAGGACAACGCATCTATTCACGGCGAGATATCGAAGCTCTCCATTGGTTGAAACTTCGACGGTTGGAAGGACTGAGTATCAGCAATGCCGCTCAGCGCTGGCATACTTTGGAGAGTGAGGGGCGAGACCCTCTGCAGGAGTATGCACTGGCTCCTGAACAATACTTCTCTGGATACAACTGGTCGGAAGACGCGCCCTTTGAAGGCGAGGAAATCAGTTCCGACGACGACGGGATAACAGTTGCCTGCACTGAGTGGCCATCGGCGTGCAAAGAGTTCGATGAACCGGGAGCTCAGCGTGCTCTTGCCCAGGCTTTCGCCCAATTCTCTGTAGAAGCCGTTTGTATTCACGTACTCTGCAAGGGACTACGCGAGTTTGGTGAGGAGTGGCACGCTGGCAGAGTATCGACACAACAAGTGTCCTTTGCCACGTCCCAGGCAATGCAACGCATCAAGGCCCTTCTGGGCACATGCCCTCCACCAACCAGACCGGGACTCGTACTGCTGGCTTGTCCGCAGGGAGAGAGTCACACCTTCGGCTTGGCACTACTTCATCTTGTTCTTAAACGGAAGGGCGTTGGGACCGTCTTTCTGGGCGAGAATCTTTTGCAAAGCGAATTGGAAACAACGCTTTCCAGAATCCGGCCCGACCTTGTCGTACTCGTTTCTCAGCAACTTCGGTCGGCAGGGAATCTGCTTGAAATGAGTGAGTTGATAAGCAGGCAAGACGTTCCCGTAGCGTTTGGAGGACGCATTTTCAATCTCTCTGAAGTCATCCGGTGCAAAGTCCCCGGAAGTTTCCTGGGGACCGATCTCCAGCAAGCTGGAGGCAAGGCGGAGTCCTTGCTGGAAACCCCTGATCCACAGGTCAGTGCGGCGCCGTCGAATAACAGATTCGAGGACCTTATTTCCCGCTATCGGGCCAGCTTGTTCAGAATTTCATCAATGGTCCAGAGTACCGAGCAAGGAACTCCTCCCGGATGGGCGATGCTGGGACGACCTTCCTACAGCATCAACAGCACGATGATGTCTGCGCTGCAATTGGGTGATCCTTCGCTTGTTTCATTGGAAGCTGAGTGGATTAGTACTTTTCTGGCGTCCCGCAAAATCCCCGTTTCGACGCTGGAAGAGTATTTGAGTCTAGGCATTTCGGCGGTCCAGACGGTTCTCGGCGTCGAAGGCGGCCCTATCGTCAGCATGTTAGAGACAATTGGCAAGGACGTTCGGCAGTGCTACGGCGACAACTAGCCCGGGCATCTTTTCGGAATTGGCCTGTCCTGGTCAGCCATGGAACGGCAGACCCGGGCCCGATTCCTGTGTCTGGCACCAGGAGAGGATGGCCTACCTAGCGTTCCTATCACTCTTCATCGGCGTTCCCGCCCTACTCCTGACCCTTCTGAACGCGCTGCTTCGCGGGCGAGGGGCGCTGCTTCCACCTTCGCTGCGGGCATGGCCAGCCACTCCGGTTGTCGGGGCACACGTGCTGCTGGCGCTGCTTTACACGTCGCCTTGGGACAACTATCTCGTCGCTACCGGGGTCTGGTGGTACAATCCTGACCTCATACTCGGCATTACCTTCGGTTATGTGCCTCTCGAAGAGTATCTATTCTTTGCAGCCCAGACTGTTCTCCTGGGCCTGGCTTTTGCGGCGGCAGCGCGCCTGACGCCGCCGCCCGAGTTCTCCTTTCGTTCGTATCCCTGGCTCAGACTAGGGTCAGCCGGGTCAGCTATGGCCATCTGGCTGTACGCTCTGTTCTTGCTGGGCTCTGGAAACCCCCGGAACACATACTTGGGGCTGGAGCTGGCTTGGGGGATTGTTCCTCTCTCTATCCAGTTGATATTCGGCGCCGACATTCTCTGGTACTACCGGCGGCCAGTCCTCTGGACACTACTGCCGGGCACTCTTTTCCTGTCCGCGGCGGACGCCTTTGCCATCTTCTCCGGCACTTGGACGATTGACCCGCAGCAGTCGCTAGGCATCGAACTTGGCGGAATTCTTCCGCTTGAGGAGTTGGTATTCTTTCTCCTAACAGCAGCGATGGTGGTTTTTGGCGTGACACTTGTAAGCGCCAAGCAAAGCCACCGACGGGCTCGATGGCTCCCGACCAAGCTGAGGAGGGCGGAATGAACCCCGCAGCCGTGCCTCGCTGTTTAGTCTTGTTGTTGGCTCTTTTCACCGCTGTATTGGCATTTGAAGCTGCCCTGGCCCACCAACCTTTTTTCGAGGACACGGACACTACGGCAGGCACTCCGATGAAGGTCAGCGATCCTGAGATTTCGACAGCCCTGTTTTCCACTCTGGATAGGCCCGGAGACGTCGACTTCTTCACGTTCAGTGTTGCAGCCCGACAGACCGTCGAAGTCGGCATCACCATCCCTCAGATCGAGGGACAGGAACAGTTTGCGCCCTATGTCGGCGTGATTGCTGCTGGATTGGAAAGAGATTCAACCCCTGGTTTGCCGGCAGACGCGCTCCCGCTGCTATCCGGCCAAGAAGGATCCATAGTGTTGGAGGCTGCTGAGGCAACGATCTTTTTCGAACCTTTCAGCCGCACTGCCTATTGGCAGCGCCAACGTCGTCGAATCACTTTCCCAGCTCAAGGCGAAGTCATGGTCGTCGTCTGGCATCCCAAGGGAGCAGTTGGGCGGTACGCTCTGGTTGTCGGCCAACGGGAAGTTTCAGGAGGAGACCCGGCCTTTGCTCGCAAGTTGAAGGACTACTGGACACCGGTTGTTCTTTTGCCTTCAGCTGACTCCGACGACTCTGACACATCAGTCGCTGATCCTGACCAGGAGCCTCAAGCTTCAAGATCTTATTCCGCTGTAGATGGGCAGTCGACGCCAACCTGTTCGTGGCTCACACGGCTTCTGGCTTTCCTGTTTGGAGAGAGTGAACTTTGTAAATGAGTTACCCCCGGCGACTTTTCGGTCGCGACCCACCCGGACCGGTTCCCGAGAAAACCATTCGGCTTCTCAACGCGTTGAGGAGCCAGATGAAACTGTCCAGCCGCATTCTCTTTTGCTTGTGGTTGCTCCTGATGATTCTGATTCCCCACATCCTGCGGCTGGGCGGCCGGCCAACCCTTCTGATCGCGCTGTCACTCTCAATCCTGGTCCAAGCCGGACTGGTTCTCGACCTGCTAGTTTCTGCACTGAGAGGACGGGTGACCCTCAGGATAGGCATCATCATTGTCGCTGTGGCATGGACTGCCGAATTCATAGGTCACAATACCGGTCTGCCTTTCGGTAAATACGCCTATACACAGGCACTCCAACCTCAGATCGGCAATGTACCCGTCCAGGTTCCCGTTGCGTGGCTGATGATGCTACCCCCGGCATGGGCTGTAGGGAGGCTAATTTGTCAGGGATTCTGTCGCGCCGACTTCTCCTACGCGCGGACACACAAGGCAGCTTCATCGTTTGTTTCGGGGCTGGCCTTCGCTGCTTGGGACCTCTTTCTTGATCCGCAGATGGTAAAGTGGAATCTCTGGCGTTGGGAATCGCCGGGCGTCTACTTCGGCATCCCCGTCATAAACTTCATTGGCTGGACCATTGTTGCCACCGTAGTCATTTTCGGACTTTCTTCCCTGGCCCCATCCAAGGCACTCCCGTTAGAGGCCCTTCTCCTTGTGTATACGACCGTCTGGTTGCTGAATTCTGTAGGGTTGGGGCTATACTTCGAACTGCCCGGCGCGGCGGCAGCTGGATTCCTGGGAATGGGACTCGTTGTCGCCTTGGCATGGCGGCAAGTTCTCGCCTCGAACGAATGAGCATCACTCTCTGGATTTTGACAGCCTATCTCTGCGGCAGCTTGCCCTTTTCCGTCTGGCTGGGCAGTCTGCTCCTTGGAAAGGAGATTCGACAGTTTGGTGACGGCAATCCCGGCGGCACGAATGTAATTCGCGCGGGAAGCAGAGGGCTGGGTGTCACTGTCATCGTTCTCGACGGACTGAAAGGCTACCTGCCTTTGCTTGCAGCACAAAGGCTCGGGGAACTGCCTGAAGCGACGCTGGCAGGTGTGGCACTGGCAGCAGTAGCAGGACATGCTTTTTCGATCTTTCTTCGCTTTCAGGGAGGGAAGGCGGTTGCCATAACCTTCGGCATCTGGTTTGGTTTGACCGGATGGAGTACGCTCTTCGTTCTCGGCACGCTGCTACTGCTCGCTTACTATACGATTTCGATCGATGGCTGGGCAATAATGTGTGCCTTCTGCTGCCTGCTGGTATTCCTGGCGTCGAAAGGTTCGCTCGGGTCCATTCTGCCCGTTTGGATCGGCAACGGGCTGATCCTCGTCTGGAAACACCGCTATGACCTCGCCCAAAGACCTGAGATTCGACTTCCTGCCCTGCGATGACAGTTCTGCTTCTCCTGTTAGCCTCCGCTGCGCTCAGTGGTATGGTACTGATCCTACTGTCAAATCTACTGGCTTTTCCTGGACTTCGGGAATCCAATTCCTCAGGCATTGTCGCCAGCGTGTCTGTGTTGGTCCCGGCGCGCAATGAAGCCGCGGTCATTGGATCAGCGGTAAGGGGCCTGTAACAGCAATCTCATCCTTGCCTGGAGTTTCTGATCCTGGACGACGGTTCTGAAGACCGCACTGCAAATGCTGCATTGGAATCCTCCGGGAACGACACCCGCCTCCGAGTTTTCAGAGGCAGGCCCGTACCAGGAGGCTGGCTGGCGAAGAATTGGGCATGTCATCAGCTGGCCGACGAGGCAAGCGGAGAGATCCTTATCTTCACTGATGCTGACGTGCACTGGCACCCTCGCGCCGCGGCTGCTTTGCTAAGTGAATTGAGTCGCACCGGCGCCGACATGCTTGCCATCATGCCAAGCCAGAAGACCGTCTCCTGGGCCGAACGCCTCTGCGTACCTCTGATGGCCTTTGCCATCCACGCCTACCTACCGGCGGTCGCCGTCCATCGCACGCGTCATCCCTTGCTGGCGGCGGCCAACGGCCAGTGCATCGCTTTTCGGCGATCAGCCTACTTCAGGCTGGGAGGCCACGCCTCAGTGCGAGACAATATTCTGGATGACATCGGACTTGCCAGGCGAGCAAAAGGAGCCGGCTTGGCTTTGCGCATGGCTGAGGCGCACGGGCTCATAACTTGTCGCATGTACCGAGACTGGCGTACAGTGCGCGAGGGATATGCGAAAAATATCTTCGCCGGGTTTGGCGGCGCCGCCGGCCTGATTGCCGCCGCAGTGTTCCACTGGGTTGTATTCCTTGTCCCTTGGGGACTGCTCGGTGCCGGCTTCACGGGGGCACCCGTTCCCTGGCATCCTTTCTGGGCGCTTATTCTCATATGCGCCGGCATCTTCGTGCGAGCTATGACGGCTTGGCGCACGGGACAACGCGTCGGCGACGCGCTGCTGATGCCAATTTCAGTACTACTAATGACCGCTATCGCTGCCCAGTCACTGTGGTGGCACTGGCGATATGGAGGGCCTCTGTGGAAAGGGCGCCGAGCAGTCCCGTAGGACGCTCCGGAGCAAGGCCGTGTCTATGGACAGATTGTGAGGTGCCGCTTCTGGACGGTACGGTAGTGCACGTCTGGACTTGGCGCCTGGATGTCGATCGGGAGACCCTCCCCCGATTTGAGGAAGTGTTGTCCACTGATGAATGGAGGCGAGTCAGGCGCAGCGCCTGTCACTTGCAGGCGCGTCGATTTATCGTCCGACGCGGGATGCTGCGGTTTATTCTAGGACAATACCTGGACCACCCTCCGCAGGAAGTCAGATTCGTGTACAACCCCCAAGGCAAACCGGCTCTCGCTTCCCAATTCCCCGCGAACTTGCATTTCAACCTTTCCGATTCGGTCGACCTGGCGGTACTCGGCGTCGGAAATGGAGGACCTCTTGGCATCGACATCGAATGGGTGAGACGCATCCCGTTTGTAGGCAGGAGGGAATCCCACGACTTGCCGCCGCGCGAAGCGGATCATTTCCGTGGGGGAGCCGAGCTCGAGCCCAGCCTTGGGTTCTTCAGGGCCTGGACACGCCGTGAAGCCATAGCCAAGGCTGAAGGCGTCGGTCTACGGTTGCTGTCGAGCAAGCTCAATCCGGAAGACTGTGCTGATCAGCAGATGAACGATTCAGACGATGCCTGCGCCCGCCGAGCGGGAGGATATCACCTTCACAATCTGGCTCTGCCTGATGGATTCGTCGGTTCCTTGGCTACGCGACAAGAGTTGCTGGAGATCTGTTACTGCGGCCCCGATAGACGTTGAACTGGGGAAGAAGAGTGGCTGAGGACCGAACGCTCCACTTGGGATTGCAAGGAAGTCAGTTTCATGCCGTTTCTCGGGCGGCGTACAGACTGCTGGTGGGTACTTACTGTCGGGGAGTCAGCGGCGATGGATGGTATTCTTGCGGGTCTTTGGAGAGACCCAGTTCAGGCACCATGCCTAGCTTGATCGCGAAGGCCGATAGTTGAGGAGCAGAGGGCAGACAATTGGTCTGCCGCTACCGGGGGTTCGTTAGGAAAAGTGGAGGCGGCGCTTCTGCTGCCTCGGATCTGATTGCACACCGGCATTGGCTAAGTCGTTGGCTAGGGCCGAGAGAGTCCTTCCAGATTGAACTGCACCACTTTCCTCCTTAAGTTGGGAATTGCCAAATAAACTACGGTATAATGCCGACTTGGAAGTAGCGTTGCCGAAGCCGAGCTCGAAAGGGAAAGACACCGATGGCACGACGCAGTCGTAGACGCCGCCACAGCCCAAGCAAAGCCAATCCCCGCAGCTTCAGTGAACTGCGCGCCGGTCGTGAACGAGATGAAGAGACCCCGGCGGCCTCTCAGCCTGCGAGTGAACCTGCGGGGCCGGATCAACCTTCCCTGGCCGCGCAGGGCCGGTCCGCCAAGGGCCAGGTTGACTGGAACCTAGAGTATAGTCGGGTCTTTTCGGACCTTAAGCAGCTGCTTATAGTTTCAGCGGCGCTTTTTGTGTTAATGCTTTTGGTAGGGCTGTTCCTCTAGCGGTTGCATCTTGACCTGCCTCACCGGCGGAAACAGGTCACACTGCCCCTTGCCTGGAAGGTTGGCTCCACAGAAGGATAACCCGTATTCCCAAATGAAGAAGGCAACACAGCCAGAAGTTCTGCGTAATGAGGAAAAGGCTTGAGGTTGTCAAGAGGACCACTGTCGTCAGAAGCCGGTCCGAAAGAGGAATGGGCTGAATGTAGATTCCTGGCAGTGAAATGGCGGCTCCGATCCATACCGCCCAATAGTGGGGGGATAACGAGGTAGACATGAAAGAGAGCAGGAAGTCCCACACGGCCCCCCGCAGAAAGCACCAGTGAAACTCCTGGGCGCAACTCTCGATGAGCGACGGACTCCAGGAGCGGCCAGTCAGAGTGAAGGCGCCAGATTGGCTATTCTCAGTGTGCAGCCCTATGCGAATGAGAACCAGAAGGACGAGCAGGCCCGAGAGTACGACCACGCCCATGATGTTTCGAGAATCCCATCCAATGACTGACAGCCCCATTAGTCGGGGGGAAATACCTCCCAGGATTAACCCAAAGTACGGAATCTGGACCCAGCGCACAACCCGGACAAGCCGTTCCAGTTTCGGGGCATACAGTCGGGTTACAAGAGTTGCTGTACCGGACAACAGGAAACTCAGCGCAAGCCAAAAACCCGCACCCGTCGGACTCCATGTCAATTGCCCCAATAGCCACGGACCAACCATTGTTGGAAATTAGCGAGACCGAACTCCCGTGACCTTCCGACGAATTCTGCTGGTACTCCTTCTGCTCGTCCTGATCGTCCTGATAAAACCCAAAACGGTCTGGTCAGAGTTCAAGCGAATTCGGGGTCAGTGGAATACGATCCTGACCCTGCTGGTGATCGTCGTCGCCATCTATTTTGCGTACGGCCTGTGGAGAGCCTACGGCGCTGGAGGAATACCGTAGCATCCGGCCGCGGGATACAGCCTCCCGGGAGGACTCGCATGGAAGGCGGCGTTTCAACGGGACGGAAGCTGTCCGCCTACATGTTGAGCCCCATTTTCCCCTACGACACTGCCAATAGCGCCCCGTTCGGACTGTCGTCAGGGGCTACACTGTAGGAAGCCTCGATCAGGTCTCCTTTTTCGTCGATCACAAAGTGACTCCGATTGATTCCCATGAAGGTGCGCCCGTACATCGTTCGCTCGACCCAAACCCCGTAGGCTTCGGAAATTGAGTGGTCCTCATCCACCAGCAGCGTAAAGGGCAGATCAAACTTTGTCCGGAACTTTTCGTGGCTTTCCTGACCGTCGGGGCTGATGCCGAAGACTACCGCGTTCTTCTCCTCAAACTCAGCATGTATGTCACGGAATCCACAAGACTGTGTAGTGCAACCTGGCGTGTCGTCCTTGGGGTAAAAGTAGAGTACGACTTTCTGTCCTCGATAGTCGGCAAGATTGACTGTGTCGCCGCTGTCTGTCTTTGCCTCAAAGGTAGGGGCGGGGGAGCCGGCTGCAAGTTCAGTCATCGTGATTTCTCCCTTAATTCTGCTTTATCGATATCTCAGATATTCAGATT
>VXRG01000049.1 GCA_009838625.1 Caldilineaceae bacterium SB0664_bin_27 | reverse complement strand
GCACGGCCATGCCGAAGAGGAAGGCCACGACGACGACGATGACGAGCACGGTCATGCCGAAGAGGAAGGCCACGACGATGACGATGACGAGCACGGCCATGACGAGGAAGAAGGCGAACCCGACCCGCACCTGCTGCTCGATCCAAACTTCGTCATTCGCTACGCCAAGGTCGTCTTTGTAACTCTCTCAGCCCATGACCCCGACAACAGGGACTATTATGAGGCCAACTTCAATGAGTACACGGCCCGCCTGCTGGCTCTGGATGAAGCCATACAGGCCACGACGGCGACGATTCCCGAATCGAATCGAAGACTGCTCACCTATCACGACTCGTTCGGTTACTTTGCCATCCGCTACGGGTACACCGTAATCGGCGCGATCCAGCCGAATGACACCTCCCAGCCGTCTGCACAGGAAGTGGCTGCGCTGATCGTTCAGCTGCTCGACGAAGACGTGCCGGCCATCTTTGGCTCGGCACTGTTCCCCGCAGACGTGCTTGAACAGATCGCTTCCGCGACCGGGGCCAGCGTAAGGACTCTGCGCGACGAAGACCTGCCCGGCGCACCGGGCGATCCCGAGCACACTTACATCGGAATGATGGTGGAAAATCTGAGAACGCTAGCGGAATCCCTTGGGGGCGACTCCTCCCTGATGGATGGAGTCGACGTCGGCAACGTGCCCGACAGTGAATGAGAAGTAAAGCAGGAGAGTAACAGGCTAAGGGAGTGAAGGGTGAGAGTTTCCTCTCTCCTCACTCCTTTTCGCTTTCTCCTCAAAAGGAAGAGCAAATGAATCCGCTCATCGAACTAAGAGGCGTGGCCTTCGGCTATGGCTCGTTTAATGTCCTGGACGAGATCGACCTGCATCTGCATCCCGGCCAGTTTGTCGGCCTGGTGGGGCCGAGCGGCGCCGGCAAGACTTCCCTGTTGAAGCTAATTCTGACCCTCCTCACGCCAGAAGAAGGCGAGATCCAGCGAGTGCGCCCGGACCTGCGAATCACCTATGTACCGCAGATCGAGACCGTGGACTGGAGTTTTCCTGTCACCGCCGAGGAAGTGGTGTTGATGGGCCTCGACCACCGCCAGAACATCTGGCCCTGGCCCCGCACCCGCGAGCGCAAACGGGCGCGCGAAATCCTGGACCGCCTGGAGATCGGCCATCTGGCAGGGCGCCATATCCGCGATCTGTCCGGCGGACAGCAGCAACGCGTGTTCCTTGCCCGGGCGCTTGTCGCAGACCCGGAGATTCTCGTACTTGATGAGCCCACTACCGGCGTTGATGTCCGCAGTGCCGAAAACATCTTCCACTGGCTCACCGTGCTTAACAAAGAAGGGATGACGATCCTGCTGACAACCCACGACCTCAACATGGCCGCCGCCCACGTGCCCTGGGTTGTCTGCCTCAACCGCCGCATCGTAGCCCAGGGACCGCCGCAAGAGATCTTTACCGAAGAGATACTGAGCGACACCTACAAAGGAGACTTCATCGTCATCCGTCAGGACGATTTGATCTTCGTGCAACAGAGGCCCCATCCCCACGGACTGAAGGAGGTGCTCCCGGACCCGGTGGAAGGCGGCCTGCCCAATCACCACAGCGTGGAAAAGATAGTTTAGCTCGACACCGCCTCAAAGGAGGCCTGACCGCTATGGATGTTTTGCTTGCCCCTTTTCAATATGAGTTCTTTCGCAACGGCACAATTGCCGCCGTTCTCGTCGGCGGCCTCTGCGCCCTGATCGGCGTCTACATCGTCCTGCGCGGCATGAGTTTCATCGGCCACGGCCTCTCCCACGCCGTCTTCGGCGGGGCGGTGGTCGCCTTCATTCTCCAGTTCAACTTCTATGTCGGGGCCGTGTCCTGGGGTTTTATCGCCGCCCTACTCATCAACCAGACCGTACGCAAAACGACAATAAGCGCCGACGCCGCCATCGGCGTGGTGACAACCGCCAGTTTCGCCTTGGGGGTCGCACTGATCTCTCGCTACCGCCGGTTCTCCCAGTCTTTCGACGCGGCTCTCTTCGGCAATGTCCTCGGCGTGACTCCGACCGACATTGCCGTGATCGTCTTCGTTACTTTGGCGGCAACGTTTATGATCTTTTTCTTCTACAAGCAGCTGCTTTTCACAACTTTCAACACTGAAGTCGCGCAGGTCTACGGGGTTCCCACCGTTTGGATCGAGACCTGGTTTGCCCTGATACTTGCTGCCGTAATTATCGCCGCGGTCCAGATCATGGGCGTGACCATGATCGGCGCCGCCCTTGTCGTACCACCGATCACCGTGCGGCTGTTGACCGACAGCTTCCATCGCCTCATGATCTACTCAACGATTCTGGGCGCGGTGACAGGTTTGGTTGGAATGTATCTCAGCTTCTACGTGGACGTTTCCAGCGGGGCATCAATTGTCCTGCTGCAATCGATACTTTTCTGCATCGCTCTCTTTTACGTTGCCAAAATACGCAAAAGACGCCAGCTTGTCGAAACGCCGGTCTACGGCCCTACCTGAAGGGGTGAGCGTAGAGAGAGGGTGGTAGTTGGAGGGCCCGTACACGAGAGGTAGCCCGGTGTGCGGAGTAGAACGCTTTTGCCGGGGAAAACGGCTTTCATCGTTCGCTCTTCATCTCTTCCATCTCCACAGACGCCAGTTCGTATTCCTCTGCCAACCCGCTGTCTTCGTACCCGTGTATCGTCTGCCCGAGGCGAAAAAGCGCCATCGCTGCCGCGGCCTGTTCGGCTTCCTGCTTACTCTGCCCCTGGCCGACGCCGTAGGGCTGCTTGCCGATCGTCACCTGTCGCGTAAAGAGCCTGGCATGGTCGGGCCCCTCAGTGTGGACCGTCCTGTAACGAGGGGTCTGGCCCATGGCTGCTTGCACCCACTCCTGCAGGCGGCTCTTGGGATCCTTGGTCAAAGCGTGCTGTGCCACGCGCCCGATCTCCTCGATCAGGCGCGGTTCGAGGAATTGGCGCAGGGCAGAGAGTCCCTGATCAAGATAGAAAGCACCGATAAAGGCCTCATACGTATCGCAAAGCGTCGTGTGGCGGCCGCGTCCCCCACTCTCCTCCTCGCCGCGCCCCAGCAGCAAACTGTCGCCCAGCCCCAGCTCCCTGGCGAAGCGGGACAGCGTTTCCCGTTTGACCAGCGCCGACCGCAGGTTGGTCAACTCACCTTCCCGACGCTCCGGGTAGCGCCTGAAAAGCAACTCGCTCACAACGAAACTCAGGACAGCATCGCCCAGAAACTCAAGACGCTGATTGTCCTGCAATTTGCTGTCGTCTTCGGCCTCGTGCAGGTAGCTGCGATGAACGAATGCGCGCTGTAACAGGGCGCGATCATTGAAGCGGACGCCTACCGCTTCCTCAAGTTCGTTCAAAGAGTCGTGTTGGAGCTCCATGCCAATGCCTCCCTGGCACAGAAAGACGCTAAACCGCCGGCAGCCGTTTGAGACCCAGACCGGTAAGGTTGACGACCACGGTATCCGACGGTTTCAGCTGGGGGCCCAAACTCGTCAGAGCCGCGGCCACAGTGGCGCTGGTCGGCTCGACAAAAAGCCCGCGCTGGGCCAGACGCTCCTGCGCTTCCAGAATTTCCTCATCGTTGACCACGATCGCCGTACCGCCCGACTGGCGTAAAGCCCACAGGATTGAGCGGTTGCGGACCGGATTCTCCACCGCGATGCCGTCGGCCAGAATGCTCGGCGCAACCTGGCGGCGCGGCACGATTTCGCTGTGGCCTTCGTGAAAGGCATCGCAGATCGGCGTTATGGGTTCGGCCTGCACCGCCACCATCCGCGGCAACCTTTCAATCACGCCGCTGCGGTGCAAATGCTGAAACCCCCGCCAGGCGCCCAGGAAGAGGCCGCCATAGCCGACCGGGCTGACAAACCAGTCCGGGACCCTCCCCCCAAGCTGTTCCCAAATTTCCCACGCATTGGACATGAAGCCCAGCAGGCAGGCCGGATGCCAAGCATGGGAGGCATACACGACGTCAACGCCCGTTTCAGAGGCTTCAGCGGCTTCTGTCGCCGCCGTACGCGGCCCGCTGACTTCAACGAGCTCCGCCCCGTAAACCGCAATCTGTGCTTTCTTGGGCTGCGGCGCGTACGCCGGCACAAAGATGCGGGCATACAGTCCCGCCCTCGCCGCGTAGCAGGCAAGGCTGGCGCCCGCATTGCCGCTGGAGTCGTCCATGACCGTTCGAACGCCCTGGCCCACAAGCCAGTTCACGATCACGCTGACCCCGCGGTCCTTATAGCTGCCTGAAGGCATCAACCCCTCAAATTTCCAGTAGACGCGCTGGCGCCCCCAGTTGTCTTTGATCAACGGTGTCCACCCTTCCCCCAGGGAAAACAGCTCGCGCCCCTCGGCCACCACCGGCAACATCGCCCGATAGCGCCAGTGGCCCGGCTCTCTTTCATCGATTTGATCCGGGTCAAAAGGAGGGAGGTCGCGATACTCCAACGGCTCGCGGCTGAGAGGGCAACGCAGGGGAGCTTCTTCGGCAGCAACTCGAAAATTGCTGCTGGGGCAGTAAGCTATCAACCGTCGGTTCCTTTCCGGGGGCTGACTGGAGGAGTCGCGCTCCGCGCGTGCAGGGACGCGTAACCATTCTTCCTTACTGTTGTAACCGAACTTACCAGATTGGTCAAGTGGGAAGGGCTCCAAGCCGGGAAACCGGATGGCTCTTCCAACTGCGGCGGAACAACGAAAATGTGTTAAAATCGGGCCGTTCCAATGACAATCCAGGGACCGTGTGCCGTCCAATGTCCTGGCCAGTCCCCGCCAAACTGCCAACCATGGAATAGAGAGTTCCGAAGATGAAAATCAAGCGCATCTCCGCCTACCAGGTTGATCTGCCCTTGCACGAAGGCCGCTATGCCTGGTCCGGCGGCAAATCGGTCTCCGTTTTCGACAGCACCATCGTCCAGGTCGAGACGGACAGCGGCCTCGTCGGCCACGGCGAAGTCTGCCCCCTCGGCCCCTTCTATCTGCCCGCCTACGCCGCCGGCGTGCGCACCGGCCTGGCCGAGCTCGCCCCCCACCTCATCGGACTCGACCCGCGCCAGCTGGCGATCCTCAACGAACAGATGGACAGGGCGCTCAAAGGCCACCCCTACGTCAAATCCGGTATCGACATTGCCTGCTGGGACATCCTCGGTCAGGCCGCGGGACAGCCTGTCTGCGTCCTCCTGGGCGGACGCTACGGCGACGACTTTATCCTCTACCGCGCCATCTCCCAGCGTCCCCCTGCCGAAATGGCAGACTCGGTCGCCGCCTATCGCGCCGAGGGATACCGCCGTTTCCAGCTCAAGGTCGGCTCCGACGCCGACACCGACATCGAACGGATCCACGCGGTGGCCGCGGTCCTGGGCCCGGGGGACGTGCTCATCGCCGACGCCAACACCGGCTGGCTCGTCCACGAGGCCGCCCGCGTCGTACGCGGCGTCCAGGATGTCGATGTCTATATCGAGCAACCCTGCCTCAGCTATGACGCCAACCTCTCGATCCGCCGCCGCACCTCGCACCCCTTTATCCTCGATGAAACCATTGACGGCATTGGCGCTCTCCTTTCTGCGCACAGGGATGACGCCATGGACGCCATCAACATCAAGATCAGCAAATTCGGCGGACTGACCAGGGCGCGGCAGGCGCGCGATCTCTGTGTCTCCCTCGGCATTGCCATGACCATCGAAGACAGCTGGGGCGGCGATATCACCACAGCCGCCATCGCCCACCTGGCGCATAGCACACCGCCCGAATTCCTCTTTACCGCCACCGATTTCAACAGCTACGTCACCGTCAGCACCGCAGAAGGCGCGCCCCAGCGCCGCAACGGCCGCATGGCAGCTTCTGCTGCCCCTGGTCTTGGCATCAACCCCCGCTGGCCGGCACTGGGGGAACCCGTGCTGACGATCGACTCTTAGTTTTCACCACTGGATATGCAGTTGCCAAGCCCCGTTTCGCCGCGGCCCCAACTGTCCCCAATTCGAATGGCAAAGTCCAAGAGGGTATACAAATCCTCTCTGATTTGTACTATTGCCGCAAGAAAGCATATAATTCGCCCGCAACAAATGGGCTGAGATTCCCCCCTCATCTTCAGCGCAATACCTTAGCCTCTTTCGATCCAGGGCGCACTTAGCGAATCCGGATCCATCTCTTGCCCGCCCACCGGCAAGTCGGACTCTCCTTTGCTTTTGCCGTCCGGAAGGTCACTGCGCCTCTGTCTGTCAGCAGCGAAACCCACATTCCTTTGGCGACTCGAGCCAACAAAGAGGACAAGGTACTTTTGTCAACCGAAACTCGGAGCAACGGCGCTCATCAGTCCAATTCCGACACCGTTTCCTCTGCCTCCGACTCTGCCGACGACTCTGCGAAGTTGGCTGCCCGCGTTCAACTCTTCGAGTCCTTCTTCGAACAGCTATACGTCGAGAAAGACGTCTACGCCTACGAAGACAGAATCGTCGTGAAATGGCCCCGAAAGCTGGAGGCGCCAGCCGATTACAATTTCCGCCTGCAACTGTCCGACGGCCGCATCTACGCTGAATCCGAAGGTAGGGAAGGCGATAACGGCGACCGCACCCTGGGCCATGCAGTTTCGATCCCCGACGGGGAATACGAACTGATTCTGATGCCTTCCCCCAGCGAGTACTATGTCCGCGGCGTCCGCGTTCAGCGCAGAATCCCGCTGTCGGTCGTGCGGTCAGACTATAGGACAGAATCCTACGGCACCTACGTCGAGCGACAGATCGAACTTCTGCGCCACGCCGTTTCCGGGGACGATGGCCTCTATTCCGAGATCGCCAAGATGACCTTGGGCTGGTGGAGTCGGAACAATACAAGGAAACTTGCTGCCGCCGTCGACTCGGTCGCGGGCTACGAAGAGGATCACCTCGTCCGCCTGATCGCGCTCCTTGGCATGGTCAGCCGCTATAGCGAAAACGACGAATTCCCTTCCGAAATCCGGGAAGCGCTCGACGACTGTATTACCGGTTTTGCCTACCACCAGCAGGACTATGCGGAGAAAACCGGCAAGGCCATCGACGACACCGAAAGCCTCCTGCTCGCCGCCTGCGAACTCCTGGCCGGGCAGATCTATCCTGACCGCCAGTTCCCGTACAGTCGTCAGACCGGGCAGTGGCACCGCCAGCGCGCCGCAGAGGCAGTCCTGCCATGGCTCCAGCGCGCCGCGACCGCCGGTTTCGTCGACCCGTCCAGCCACTGCCTGGCCCAGCTGCTGACCGCCCTCTCCCACCTTATCGATCTGGCCGACTCACAAGAGATCTGGGATCTGGCCGCAGTTGTAATCGATAAAGTTCTGGTGACCCTGGCATTGGACTCCTTCCAGGGCGTCTACGGCGCCGGCCAAATCACAGCTGAAAGCGGCGGCGCTGTCCCGAACGGACACGTGTCTCCAGTGGCCGGCGTTGCCCGCCTGATGTGGGGCACCGGCGCCTGGAACCGGCATATGGCCGCGCCAGTCAGTCTCTGCTGTTGCCAGGGATATCAACTGCCGCCCCTCATTGCCTCGCTGGCAACCGAACCAGGCCCCGCCGCCACATGGGCCAGCGAACGCCACGCCTTAGCGGCGGCGTGTGATGAGAGTAAGACAGCCGGCGATGACCTCCTTTCGCAGTCGCTCCACAAAGCGATCTACAGGACGCCCGACTATCTGCTGAGCAGCGCGCAGGACTTCCAACCCGGTCAGTCCAGCCAGGGCGGGCAGAGCTGGCAGGCGACCCTGGACGCTGACGCGATCGTCTTCGTCAACCATCCCGGCGCGCATGACCTCAAGCAAGAAACCCACAGGAACGGCTACTGGCGCAGCGGGCGTCTGCCCCGCGTCGCCCAGCACCGGGATCTACTCATCGCGCTCTACGCCCTGCCCGATACGGATCCCTCTGGCTTCACACGCGCCTATTTCCCCACCTTCGCCTTCGACGAGCATCAGGTAGGCAAAGAGTGGACCTTTGCCGCCAAGGGAGACGCCTACATCGCCCTCGGCTGCTCACAACCCATCGAACTTGTCCAGGACGGTCCCGCCGCCCTCCGCGAACTGCGGGCGACCGGGCATAACGTCGCCTGGATTTGCCAGATGGGCCGCAAAGCCGACTATGGCTCCTTCGCAGAATTCCGCAAACGCGTCCTGGCTGCCCGATTTGTCTGTGACAGCCTTTCCGTATCCTATCGCCCTTTGCAGGGTGATACCGTAACTTTCGACTGGAACGGGCCGCTCTTGGTCAACGGCGAAGCGCAACCGTTGCATGGCGCCAACCATTACGAAGGTCCGAATTGCGTGACAGACGGCTGGCCGGCTACACAGATGGTCGTCGTCCATGGTGAGCAGGCTATTCAACTCGATTTTGCCGGTGGTTAACTCCATCATCATCAAAATTTCAACGATTCAACCCAGGAGGAAAGCATGACCCAACGAAAGATGCATCGTCGCCGCTTCCTGCAGTTGTCGGGAGCAACAACCGCGGCCGTCGTCCTGGCTGCCTGCGGTGGCCCCGAGCCGGAGGTAATGACCGAGGAGCCAGCTGCTGCGCCCGCGGCAAAAGAGGAAGAGCCTAAACAGGCCGTGATGGAAGAGGCCGAAGCGCCCTCCCAGTACTCGGAGTCACCGCGCCTGGCGGAAATGGTCGCCAATGGCGATCTGCCCCCCGTCACCGAGCGCCTGCCGGTCTCGCCCTTGGTCCTGCCGCGCGAATCGATCGGCGAATACGGTGGCCTCGTACGCCAGATTCACCTCGATCCGTCCAGCTTCGTCAGCCAGTACGGTTGGTTCGCCGAACGTATGTTGACCTATTCGGATCAGGATCTGAAGACCATCAAGCCCAACATGTTCGCCAGCTGGGAAGTCAGCGACGACGCCACCCACTACACCTTCCATCTGCATGAGGGTATGAAGTGGTCCGACGGCGAGCTCGTCACCACCGGCGACGTCGACTTCTGGTGGAACTCGATCGCCACGCATCCCGAAGTCGCTTCCAGCGTCTGGTGGGTCTACCGCCACGGCGGCGAGAACATGGCCGTCGACATTCACGACGACTACAGCTTCTCCATCACCTTCGCCGCCCCGTTCGGCAACTTCCCCGCGTACCTCACGCGCCGTATTCAGGGCGACTTCCTGCTGCCCAGCCACTACCTCCAGCAGTTCCACGCCGACTTCGCTGACGAAGACGACCTGGCTGCCATGCTCGAAGAGTCTGAGTATGAGACCTGGGTACAGCTCCTGAGCAACGCCCGCAGTGGCCGCAGCGTCTGGGGCACCCGTCCCAACTCGCCCGAGTATCCCATGCTCTCCGGCTGGATCGTAGACCAGGAGCCGCAGCAGGGCCTCGTGCTCATGAAGAGGAACCCCTACTACTGGAAGGTCGATACCTCCGGTCAGCAGCTGCCCTATGTCGAGGATCTGCGCATCGACTTCGTGGCCAACCACGAGATCGCCACGCAGAAGACCATCCAGGGCGAGCTCGACTACGTCGGCCCGCACGATGTCTCGATTGCCCGTTATCCCCTTTACAAGGAAAACGAGCCGACTCAGCACTACCAGGTCATGGACTACACCAGCTGTATGACCGACCGCTACACGCTCTATCCCTGCCACACGCTGACCGAAGACCTCGTGCTGCGTGACATCGTGCAGCACCCCAATTTCGTCAAAGCGCTGAACGTTGCAATCGACCGCGAGGAGATCAACCAGAATCTCTTCTTCGGCCTTGCCAAGATGGGCCAGTTGGCGCCGATGCCCAACTCCCAGTATTACGAACCGAAATATGCCGAGAACTGGTCCCAGTACGATCCGGACCTGGCCAACCAGTTGCTGGACGACATGGGGCTGACGGAGCGCAACGGCGACGGCTTCCGCCTGCGCCCTGACGGCGACGTGCTCAAGTTCAACATCGAGCACGCCGGACCGCGCGTTGGCGTCGCCACCCACGAGTTTACCGAGATCGTCGTTACCTTCTGGCGCGAGGTCGGTATCGAAGCCTCCACCAAAGAGATCCAGATCTCGCTCTACAACGAGCGCTGGAGCCAGGGCCTGGTTCACTGTGGCTGCTGGCACGCAGACCGCTGCACCGATACGTTGCTGCCGGTCGAAATGCGCTGGTTCATTCCCACCAACATCGGCCAGGGCGGCCCAGCTCCCGAGTGGGGCCGCTGGTTCCGGAGCAACGGCCAGGACGGCGAAGAGCCGCCGGCCGCGATCCAGACCCTTTACGACCATTACAATACGATGAACACCGTGATTGACGATGCCGAGCGCGTGGCTGCCGGCAAGAAGATCTTCGACTGGCTTGCCGATAACCCGCTGGCCGTCGGCTCGGTCTCCGAGAGCCCGGCTCCGCTCATCTTCCCCAAGACGATGCACAACCTGCCGGCAGCTGGCAAACCCGTCGGCTGGGATACCTACGGTATCTCCACCTATCATCCAGAGGCCTTCTACTACGAAGGCGGCGTTTCGTAAACGGCGAGAAGTGAGTATAGAGGAGTGAGGAGTGAGAGGTTATACTCTCCTCTTCACTCTCTCCTCTTAAGGAGTTCCGAATGACCGTCTACATCATCCAGCGCGTCATGCGCATGATTCCGCTGCTGTTTCTGCTCTCGCTTATCGCCTTTCTTATTATCCAGCTTCCCCCGGGCGACTATCTGACAGAGCACATCAACGCGCTGCGGGCATCGGGCCGCGATGTAGACGAGGCCGAGGTCGAGCGACTCATGAAGCAGTACGCCCTCGATCGACCCATGCACGTTCAATACCTGACCTGGATAAGAAACATCCTGCTGAAAGGTTCGTTCGGACAATCCTTCCAGTGGGGCAGGCCGGTCAATGAGGTAATCGGCGACAAGATGGCCCTCACCTTCCTGTTGGCCATCTTCACGACCATTTTCGTCTGGACCATATCAGTCCCCATCGGCATCTACGTGTCGGTACGACAATACACTTTCACCGATTACCTGTTCACTATGATCGGATTTATCGGCCTGGCAGTGCCAGGCTTCTTATTGGCGATGGTGGTCATGTACTTCTCCTTCGCCTGGTTCGGCCTCAAAGTGGGGGGACTATTCTCCCCGGCGTTCGAACTCGAACCCTGGAGCATAGCCAAATTCCAGAATATGCTCACCCGCATCTGGGTACCTGTTCTTATCCTGGGGATTGGCGGCACCGCCCACATCATTCGCGTCATGCGGGCGACCATGCTCGACGAACTGCGCAAACAGTACGTCACCGTGGCCCGGTCCAAAGGGCTGTCCGAGTTTGCCGTCTTAATGAACTATCCCGTACGCATCGCCATCAACCCCCTCATCAGCTCCCTCGGCTTTCTGCTTCCCTGGATCATCTCCGGGGGCACCGTTGTCGAGATCGTGCTCAATCTGCCCACCGCCGCCGTGGTTCTCTATCGGTCCCTGCTCTCCCAGGACATGTTCCTCGCCGGCAGCTTTATTCTTCTTGTCGGAACCCTGGCGCTGGTTGGGAGCCTGCTGGCCGATATCGCTCTCGCAGCGGTTGACCCGCGCATTCGGTTTGGCAGCGTGGAGGAGATGTAACCAAGACTATGGCTTCTATCGTTTCCAATCTTTTGAGGCTGCTCAACCCGCGCCCACGCTCTGTTGAGACTGCGCCAAGCCCGGCCACGACCTTTACCGAGTCGGAAGACTTCTATCGGGCCGGGCAGTGGCAGCTGGTCTGGTGGAAATTCCGCCGCCACCGTCTGGCCCAGACCGCAATGTGGGTGCTCGCTGTCTTCTACTTCGTCGTACTCTTTGCCGAATTTCTTGCGCCCCATGCCCCTTTGACCCGTTATAAGGATCTTGCCTCCGCGCCGCCCACAAAGATTCGCCTATTCGAGGTTGTCAGCGATAGCTATCGCAGCCCTTTCATCTACACCCTCGTGCGCGGGCGTGATCCCGTGACCGCGCGCCCGATCTACAAAGCCAACGCAGGCGAGGCAAACACGATCAGGTTGTTCGTGCGCGGTGATTCCTACAAGATGTGGGGCCTGATCGAGTCGGATCTGCACCTCTTCGGCACAGACAACGAGACGATGCCTATCTTCATCTTTGGCACCGACCGCATTGGGCGAGACATCTTCTCCCGCATCATCTACGGCGGCCGCATCTCTTTGACAATCGGCCTGATCGGCGTTGCCCTCACCGCTATTTTCGGTGTCCTTCTGGGCGGTGTTTCCGGCTACTTCGGCGGCGCAGTCGATGAAATCATCCAACGCCTCATCGACCTGCTCTATGCCCTGCCCGCCATCCCCCTTTGGATGTCGCTGGCCGCAGCCCTGCCGCAGGACTGGCCCAATCTGCGCCTCTATTTCGCCATCACCATAATTCTCTCGATTCTCAACTGGACCCGGCTGGCCCGTATCGTACGCGGCAAAATCCTCAGCCTGCGCGAGGAGGATTTCGTCATGGCCGCGCGGCTCGATGGCGAAAACCAGTGGACGATTATCACCCGCTACCTGCTGCCAGGCTTTGCCAGCTTCATCATCGTCGAGCTCACGATCGCCATCCCGTTCATGATTCTGGGCGAGACCGCTCTGAGCTTCCTCGGAATCGGTCTGCAGCCGCCCACCATCAGCTGGGGCGTCATGCTCCAGGACGCACAGGACATCATGTCGGTCGCCCAAACGCCCTGGACGCTCTGGCCGGTTATCTTTGTCGTCATCGCAGTTCTCATGTTCAATTTCCTGGGCGATGGCATGCGCGACGCCGCCGACCCGTACCATTAGCCCGTATCGAGCCTCCAGAAGCCAATGACTGCAGCGGCCGTCAGCCGCCAACCACTGGGATTACACGCTATGGCGTCAGACGAAAACGGAGCGGGACCGCAGGAAGCCCTGCTTGAAATCAGAGATCTGAAAACGCATTTTCCTCTCGACGAAGGTACCGTGCGCGCCGTTGACGGCGTCGATCTCGAGGTCAGCCGCCGGCAGGTCGTCGGCGTCGTCGGCGAGAGCGGCTGCGGCAAAAGCATGACCGCCATGTCGATCATGCGCCTCATCCCCCCGCCGGGTCAGATTGTCGAAGGCGAGATTCGCTTTCACCGTCCATTCGACGACCGTGACGACGCCTCTGACATCATCGACCTGGCCCAACTGGAGTCCAACAGCCGCCAGCTACGCGATATTCGCGGCAATCAGATCTCGATGGTCTTTCAGGAACCGATGACCGCCCTTAGCCCGGTCCGTACCGTTGGCAAACAGATCAGCGAGGCGATCCTCCTGCACCAGGATGTCAACAAAGCCGAGGCGCGCGACATTGCCATCGAAACGCTTGCGCGTGTAAAGATGCCCAACCCCGAGCAGCGGTTCGATGACTACCCCTTCCAGCTGAGCGGCGGGATGCGACAGCGCGCCGTCATCGCCATGGCGCTGGCCTGCCGCCCGCAACTGCTCATCGCTGACGAACCAACCACCGCTCTCGATGTCACAACCGAGGCCCAGATCCTCGACCTGATGCGGGAGCTGCAGTCCGAGTCCGACATGGCCATCCTCTACATCACCCACAATCTCGGCGTCGTGGCGGAGATGGCAGAGGAAGTCGTCGTGATGTATATGGGCAAGGTTGTTGAGCGCACCAATGTTGACTCGATCTTTTACAATGCGAAGCATCCCTATACAAAAGGACTACTGAACTCAATCCCACGCCTCGAAGATGTGCTGCAGGACAAGCGGGAGAAGCTTAACGCGATCGAAGGCATGGTACCCAGCCCCTACCAGCGGCTCCAAGGGTGCACCTTCCACCCCCGCTGCCCGGACTTCATGCCCGGCGTCTGTGATGAGGCCGAACCGCAACTAATCCAGCTCGAAGAGGGGCATGCCGTACGCTGCCATCTCTACACCTGAGAGCCCAAACCAGCCCGCGCCCGCATAGCGAATTGGCAGCGCCCTAATTCAAAGTCCTATGTCAAGCGAAAACGGAAACACCTCCCTGCCTCAATCTTCATCAATGCTTCTTGAGATCAGGAATCTCAAGAAGTACTTCCCAATCCGCCGCGGCTTGTTCAAACGCACCGTAGGCTACGTCAAAGCCGTTGACGATGTCAGCCTGCAGGTGAACGAAGGCGAAACATTGGGTCTCGTAGGCGAAAGCGGCTGCGGCAAAACAACCACCGGACGCATGATCCTGCGCGCAATCCCCTCCACAGAGGGCGATGTCTTCTTCCGCGACCCGGACTTGGGGCGGGTCAATGTGACTGAACTGGAAGGTCAGCAGCTGAATCAGGTGCGCCGCAACATGCGTATGATCTTCCAGGATCCCCACGCCTCCCTCAATCCGCGCATGACCATCCTGGAGCTGATTGGCGCCCCTCTGCGCGCAATGAACCTGGCCAAGGGAACGGAACTCGAGGATCGCGTTGCCCACACCCTTGGCCTCGTCGGCCTCGCGCCCGAGGTCATGCGGCGCTACCCCCATGCCTTCAGCGGCGGCCAGCGCCAGCGTATAGGCATCGCCCGCGCCCTCGTCTGCCAGCCCAACCTTGTCGTCGCCGACGAACCGGTCTCCGCCCTCGACGTCTCGGTCCAGGCCCAGATCCTCAACCTGCTTCAGGAGATGCAGGAACAGATGGGGCTCACCTATGTTTTTGTGGCGCACGACCTCAGCGTCGTCGCCCATATCTGCGACCGCGTGGCTGTGATGTACGTCGGCAAAATTGTCGAGATGGCGTCGACGCTCGAGCTCTACACCAACCCCAAGCATCCCTACACCGAAGCGCTCCTGTCAGCCATCCCCAAGCCGGACCCCCGGCGCAGGGGAACCGCGCGCATCCTCCTCGAAGGCGAAGTGGCCAACCCGGCCAATCCACCGGCTGGCTGCTATTTCCACCCGCGCTGCGCCTACGCCCAGGACCTCTGCCACGAACAGGAGCCAGCCTGGGAAGAGGTCGAGCCGGGTCACTTCGCAAAGTGCCACTTTGCCAATGAGTTGGAGTTGGCCGGCGTTGTCGCCTGAACTGCCGGGCTTTGGCCGCTACTCCCGGACTCCAGCTCTTTAGTTGGATACGCCCCATGAGAAACGTGAAGTTTGTAGGAAACGCCGCCGCACAGGTCACAGTATTTTATCTTCTCTGGTTCGCCTCGTGCGGGCTGTTCATCCTCAACATTGTTACGACGCTTCCCGCCCTGCGCGCCATCGCCATCGTATTCGGCGCAGACCAGTGGACGCTTCCCGCCGTCCACCGCTTCTCGCTCCTGGGACTGGCCGTCGCGGCCGTGGTCTTCTTCTTCTGGAGCGAGGCAAGTTACCGGAGGGCAGCTAAAGTCAGCCTCAGCCGGTTTCTGCGCGCATTCGCCTGGGTCACTGGTTGCCAGCTCGCCGTCATCGTGATCGCAATTCTGATTCCCCGCATGGTACTATAGTGCCCTGGACCGCCAGCGAATAGAGGACAGATGAACATGGCTGCCTGCCAGCCGTCCGTCACGCTTGGCGTCCAATATCTGCGGTCTGCCAGCGCCGCAATCCCGCCGGCCAAGCCGGCACAGACCACAACTTCGGAGCGCCAGCAATGCGTATCGACTCCATCGAAACCTTCCTCCTCGAAGCGTCGATCCAACCCGGCTTCGGCTGGTCACAGGGCTGGGCCGACAAGCGACAGGTCGGACTCGTCAAACTGGTCACCGAGGACGGTATCGTCGGCTGGGGAGAAGGTCTCAACGGTCCCTCCGCGCGCATCGTCCACGAAGAGTTCGCCCACATCCTGCTCGGCGCCGACCCCATGCAGCGCAACCTGCTCTGGCAAGCCATGTTCCGCCTCTTCTACAACGGCAACGTCGCCGGCGGGATCGGCGGCAGCGCCATCAGCGCCGTCGACACAGCCCTCTGGGACATCGCCGGAAAAGCCAGCGGCCTACCGGTCTGGGCCCTCCTCGGCGGCAAAGTACGCGATCGCATAGCAGTCTACGCCACCGGCCTCTACTATACCGAGGAAAACCTTTCCTCCGGCGGCAGCGTAATTCCGCAACGGCTGCTTGACGAGGCCCGCATGTATGTGGACCTGGGTTTCGCCGGCATGAAGACAAAGGTCGGCGGCCTCCCCCTGGCCCAGGACGTGCGCCGCGTCGCCGCTCTCCGCGAGGTGATCGGCCCTGACGTCTTCCTCATGGCGGACGCCAATCAGGCCTATAACGCCACCACAGCCATACGCATCGGCCGCGAACTGGCGGAGCTCGACGTCTACTGGTTCGAAGAGCCGGTCAACGCCAAAGACGTGGAGGGCTATCTGCAGGTCAAAGCCGCGCTGCCGATGGCCATCGCCGGCGGGGAAAACCTGCGCACGCGCTACGAATTCAAAGACTTCATTGGCCGCCGCTGCGTTGACATCGTCCAGCCCGATGTCGTAATGGCGGGGGGCATCACCGAAATGCACCGCGTCGCCTCCATGGCCAACGCCTTCGGCATTCTCTGTAATCCCCACGTCTGGGGCTCCCCCGTGATGATCGCCGCCAGTCTCCACGTCGCTTCGGCCGTGCCCGAATGTCCACCCGCGCGCACGCCCCGCCCCTACCAGCAGGAGCCGGTCATGGAGTTCGACCGAACGCCCAGTCCGATTCGTCAGGGCATCGCCGAACCCTTCGACCAGACAGACGGCTTCCTCGACGTGCCCACCGGTCCCGGGCTGGGCGTGGAGATAGACGAAGCGGCCGTGCGCCAGTTGAGCGTCGACACACAAAGGACCAGCAAATGACCTCTGCGGCCAGTATCCAATAGGCAGCAAAGACCCTGGCTACCATGTATTGATCTTTTGCACTATCGTTTCTCCACTGTCGAAAGGAACCTGTTCCCATGCCTCCCATCGCCCTTCAACTCTACTCCGTGCGCCGCGAATTTGCCGCCGATATGCCCGGCACCCTGGCTGCAGTGGCCCGGATGGGCTACACGGGCGTCGAGTTCGCCGGCCCGCCCCAGCATTCCGCCGCCGCCCTGAAAGCCGAACTCGACGAGCTGGGCCTCGCCTGCGCCGGCTGGCATATTCCCTTCGACCTCGTGCAGGACGACCCGCTGCCCAAGACTATCGCCTTCCACCATGCCCTCGGCAACGACAAACTCATCATTCCCGGCATCCCCGAAGAGCTGCGACAAAGCCGCGACGACTGGCTCAAGCTGGCCGAATTCACCAACCGCCTCGCCGAACGCCTCGCCTCCGAAGGCATGCGCACCGGCTACCACAACCACTTCCACGAGTTCCTGCCTCTCGACGGCGAAACACCTTGGGACACCTTCTTCGGCAACACCGACCGATCGGTCATCATGCAGTTCGATAGCGGCAACGCCGCATTTGGCGGCGCCGACCCGGTCAGCGTCATCCGCAGCTACCCCGGCCGCGCCGTGACCGTCCATCTCAAACCGTTCACCAGAAGCCTGCACGACGGTCCGGGTCACGATTACCCCCACCCCGCCTTCGACCCAGTCATTGGCGAGGACGACACCGACTGGGCCGGCTTCTTTGACGCCTGCGAATCGGTCGGCGGCACGGAATGGTATATTGTCGAGTACGAGAGCGAAGCTTATCCTCCTCTCGAAGCGGTCGAACGCTGCCTGAAGGCGCTGCGGGGCATGGGGAAATAGCCTACCAACCTAAATGACCGTCAATCTCGCCTCTCAGACCGCCGTCGGCTATACCGACCTGCTCCGCCACAACCGCAACTTCCGCTTTCTCTGGTTCGGCCAGATCGTCAGCCTGCTCGGCGACTGGTTCAACCTTGTCGCCTCGGCCGCGCTCGTCGGCATGTTGACCCAGTCCGGCCTAGCTGTCGGCTCTCTCTTTGTCGTACGCATGCTCGCGCCATTTTTCATCAGCCCCGTCGCCGGCGTCGTAGCCGACCGTTACAACCGCATACAGATCCTCATCGCCACCGACACTGTCCGCGCGGCTGTCGTCCTCGCCTTTCTGCTTGTACGCGATGCCGGCGACGTCTGGCTCCTCTACGTCCTGACAGCCGCCCAGTTTTCCGTGAGCGGATTTTTCTATCCCGCCCGCAACGCCATCCTGCCGGAGCTGGCAAGAGAGGGAGAACTGGGTGCGATGAACGCGATCAGCTCCGCCACCTGGTCCACGATGCTTGCCCTCGGCGCCGCGCTGGGCGGGCTCGTGGCCGGCGCCTGGGGCATCTACCCGGCCTTCGTGCTCGACACCGTTACCTTCCTGCTGTCTGCCGCGTTCCTGATGCAGATCCGGATGCCCGCCGCGCCTGCAACCTTGTCAGCGGACAAGAGCATCGCCGCCAGCCTGCGCCAGTACATCGATGGCATGAAATATCTTTGCAAACATCCGAATATCCTCTTTATCGCCTCCCAGAAAGCGCTCTTCTCTCTCTGCCTCACCGCTGGCTTCCAGGTTGTCATGGTCGCCATCTCTCAGCGGGTCTTTACCGTCGGCGAAGGCGGCGGCATCAGCATGGGACTGATGTTTGGTCTGACCGGAGTCGGAACCGGCATCGGCCCTATACTCGCCCGTAAGTTGACAGGGGATGACGGCCCCACACTGAGAAAGGCGATAATTGTTGGCTACTTTCTCATCGTCCTTGGGTCGGCAGCCACCGCGCCGCTCCTGAGCCTGCCGGCAGTGCTGCTGGCGTCAATCGTACGCGGTGTCGGCGGGGGCATCGTCTGGGTCTTCTCCACCCAGCTGCTGTTGCAAAATGTGTCCCGAAGCGTGCATGGAAGGGTATTCGCCACCGAGTTCATGTTCTTCTACCTGGCCAGCGCACTCGCATCCGGTGTCGTCGGCTCCGCGCTCGACAGCAGTCTCAGCATCGGGGGAATCATTTGGTCGATGACAGTTCTGAGCCTTGTTCCAATGACGTTGTGGACGCTATCGGTCGTGCGGGGAAATCGGAAAGCGGGATAAGAATTTCAGCTTCCTGCCGGAGTCTGATAACGTATGTTGATCTGGACAAGCTAGGTTAGAGCTTATCAGCTACTGAAACTCAACTACATGACCGCAAATCCAGCAACCGAGACCGCAGTCAGCTATACCGACCTACTCCGCAACAATCGCAACTTCCGCTATCTCTGGTTCGGCCAGATCGTCAGTCTCCTAGGCGACTGGTTCAACCTCGTCGCCTCGGCCGCGCTCGTCGGAATGCTGACGCAGTCGGGTCTGGCGGTTGGCTCGCTCTTCGTCGTGCGCATGCTCGCGCCCTTCCTCGTCAGCCCTATCGCCGGCGTCGTGGCCGACCGCTACAACCGCAAATACGTCCTGATCGCCGCCGACCTTATTCGAGCGGCCGTCGTCCTCGCCTTCCTGTTCGTCCGCAACCCCGGCGACGTCTGGCTCCTCTACACACTGACAGCCGTGCAGATGGCCATGAGCGGATTTTTCGATCCGGCCCATACCGCCATCCTGCCCGACATCTCCAACCCGCGCGAGCTCGGCGCCGTTAACGCGCTCAGCTCCGCCACCTGGTCGGTGATGCTCGCCCTCGGCGCGGCGCTGGGCGGGCTCTTCTCCGGCACTTTCGGCATGTACCCGGCCTTCGTACTCGACACCTTTACCTTCCTGCTCTCGGCGGCGCTGCTCGCGCAGATCCGCATGCCCGCCACACTCGCATCCGAAGGCGCGGACAAGACCGTCGCGGCCGCCGTGGGTCAGTACCTCCGCGGCCTGCGCTATCTGCGCGCCCATCTGGACGTCCTGGTCGTTGCCCTGCAGAAAGCGACCATGGCCCTCTTTCTGGCAACCGCGTTCCAGGTAATCCAGGTCTCCATCGCCCAGCAGGTCTTCACCGTCGGCCAGGGGGGCGGCATCAGCCTCGGTCTCATGTTCGGCCTCACCGGCGTCGGCTCGGGCCTCGGCCCCATCGCCGCCCGCAAACTGACGGGCGACGACCCCCGGTCCTTGAAGGAGGCGATTGCATACGGCTATCTCCTCGCCATCGCCGGCATGATGGTGACTGCGCCGCTGCTCAGCCTGCCCATGGTGCTGCTTGGCTCCTTCATCCGCTCCATCGGCAGCGGCATCATCTGGGTCTTCTCAACGCATCTCCTCCTCCAGATGGCGCCCGACGAAGTCCGCGGCCGCGTCTTCGCCAGCGACTTCATGTTTTTCTACCTCGGCAGTGCTGTGGCCTCCAGCCTCGTCGGCGCCGCCCTCGACACCAGCCTAACCATTACTTCCATCATCTGGGCCCTGGCCGCCCTCAGCGTTGTACCGACTGTGCTGTGGACATTGTGGGTGGTGAAGGGTAGGCGAGAGGTGGTTTGAGTGTTGCTCGTACTCTACGAAGTGGGCACATGTGTACTATACTGAAGCTGGCATTGCTCAGCGAGTTTTCATTTGGAGAGAACCTGTCAAGGGACTTTGGCAAATTTTTCCTTGAGAGTGCAAACCGCATAGGTAATATCTTGGAGTTATGTCGGTGAATTTTTCTGGTAACGAACCGGTGACGTTTGTGGAGGTTGCAGTATGAGGTTTTTTCTGCCACAGCAGGTTTGCCACGACTATAGGGGTTTTGAGGCATTGACGCAGATCTATTCTCAGGCTGAGGAGTATTTCCTTGAGGAAATCGAGATTGACATGGGATCAACGTTTTGGCTAGATGCAGATATGTGTGCTGTGTTTGGCGCAATTCTCTACAGCCTAGGAGACAACTTGAATACGGTGAATCTCGTAAATGTCCAACCTAGTGTTGAAAGAATTCTTTCAAAGAATGGTTTCTTGAGTCATTATGGACGGGTGAAAATCCCAGATTCGTGGGGTACTACGATTGCCTATCAGCGGTTTGATGTTACAGACGACCGTTTTTTCTCCGGCTACATTGAAGCAGAATTCATACATCGAATCGAGATGCCAGAGATGTCGACCGGATTATTGAAGAAATTCCGCGAAAGCATTTTTGAAATTTTCAGCAATGCAGTGCTCCACTCAAGGACCAGATTGGGAATTTTTAGTTGTGGGCAGTTCTTTCCTAGAAGGAACAAACTGGACTTCACAGTGGCGGACCTGGGGGTTGGCATACGTCAAAATGTATGCGAATATACGGGGCTTAATCTGTCAGCGTCTCAGGCGATTGCTTGGGCCACAGTGGAAAAAAACACTACAAAAGGCGGGTCTGTTCCGGGAGGACTAGGACTAAAGCTGCTTGGCGAGTTCATAGATTTGAATGGCGGGTCCCTTCAAATTGTATCTGATGACGGCTACTGGCAACGTGTAAACAGGAATTCTTCTTCCTATTCGTTGGGGCATCGGTTTCCTGGAACTGTGGTAAACATCGAGATCAACACGGCAGACACCCATTCCTATGTCTTAACTTCTGAATTGGATGTCGACGATATTTTCTGAGGGACAAAATGCAGAAAGACATAAAGATTTCAGTTTTTGAAGTAGTGGGCAGTCCTCTGTGCGTAGCCTCGGACGATGGACAAAAAGTGCATGATCGCCTCGCAATCGCTCTCAAGAAGGCTCGACGCGTTTTGTTGTCATTTCACAATATTTCGACAATGACCTCAGCCTTTCTGAATGCAGCGATTGGCCAGTTGTATGGCTCCTTTACCGAGGAGCAGATTCGGTCCCTATTGAAGGTCGAGGACATAGAACCCGAAGATGCAGCACTCTTGAAGCGCGTCGTTGAAACCGCTAAGCTGTATTTCAGCGATCCTAAGAGATTCGACCAAGTGGTCAATGAGACACGGGAGGAGGTTAATGGTGACACATAAGGAAGTGAGAGATGTAGAGTACTATCGATTTACGTCGAGAGACAAACTGTTTCTCGATGCCAATATCTGGCTCTTATTCTTTGGCCCTCAAAGGCCTAGTGATCATCTGGTAAATGTTTACTCGCGGGCGTTTGCCAGTATACTTAAGGCACAAAGCACCATTTACATTGACGTCCTGATAGTTTCAGAATTCATAAATACATATGCACGACAAAAGTGGCAGCTCGTGGCGCCTGAGGTCGAGCGGTTCAAGGAATTCCGCAGTAGTTTTGAATTCCAACAGATTGCGCAAGATATCGCCTCTGATGTTAGACGAGTCTTGCATCACTGTTTACCAATAGAGAGTGGGCTTGAGTCATTGAACTTTAGCGGCTTACTTGTGGAATTTGCCAAAGGCAAAGCTGATTTTAATGACCAAGTAATTAGGGAGCTATGCAAAAACAAGGGCCTGACCCTAATAACGAATGACGGAGATTTTCGAGGTCAGGACATTCCCATTTTGACCGCGAACCGACGTCTCCTGGTTTAGGTTTGTAGCCCTTCACCCTGAAGTCCTCAATACCCCATTCACGAGTTTAGTCCCGGCCATTCCCGCCTCTTTCAGGCCACCGAAGCTGCGCGTAAGGTATAAATGGAAAAGATCGACTTCGATGAGTCAATTGCAAGAGGAAGATGCCAGCAGTACAATCTCAAATGCAACTCCTGTTTCCCCATTAACATATAGACATCGAGAGCGCCTAGACCTGCTCGCAGCCGTACAGGTAGAGGTCGTCATCCCTTCCCGCCGCTATCGCAAGCAATCACGGGTCTACGACCGAATCCGGTACCGAGAACGCAACATCGTCGAACGCTTCATCAACAAGATCAAGTGGTATCGACGCATTTTCACTTGCTATGACAAACTGGCAAGACGTTTCATGGCTTTCTTACATTTTGCTTCTACACTGCTCTGGCTCAAACGAAAAGTCAACGAACCTTAGTCTCATTTGCGCTTCCAAATTTCGGCCTGTCAAGGGCAAAATTGGACCCGAACAGAGCGTTGGCAGATAACGGGGATAGGTTGTTCACCTAAAGAATCCGAAATGTTTGACAGTCTCTCCGAACTAATCGAGAAAATCCACCTCGGCGAAGACTCAACCATCGAGTTCAAGAGACAGTTGCCGCGTAGAGATAGTCTCGCCGACGAGATCGCCGCGTTCGCCAACGCCAGAGGTGGCGTGATACTGATCGGTGTAGACGACAATGGAGAAATCGTCGGTCTTGGCCAGCGCAACTTGGACCAGTCCGAAAAGACTGTAGTTGAAGTCTGTCGCGATAGCATTGAGCCCTACGTCCTCATCTTTTCCCAAAAACTTCGGCTAGACGGAAAAGACCTTCTCAAAATAGATGTTTCCCGTAGCCTTTATCTTCACAAAAGCCCTGGCGGATACCTTGCTCGCCAAGGCAGTAGCATTCGAGCGCTGCCCAAAGAAAATTTAGCTCGGCTGACTCAATGTCGTTCTCGGGTAGGCATTACCCCTCCTGACAGGCAGTCTGTACCAAACTCCACTAGAGACACTCTGCGGAGAGATCTATTTCAGCGATTCTTCACCGAAGACACGGCAGAGCACGAATTTGAAGACCTACTACTAAAGAGGGAATTCCTTGTTAGAGAGGGTAGCGAGTTGCGCGCTTCTGTTGCTGGTCTGCTGATGTGCCATGACAGGCCCGATGAATATCTCTACAACAGTTTTGTTCAGGCCGTCTACTATCGCGGCACAAGAATGGACGCGAACTATCAGATCGATGCCCAAGATTTCAGGGGCCCTCTCGACCAGCAAATCTTGGATGCGTTTAAATTTGTTCATAAGCATAATCAGGTCTCCGCCCGTAAGGAGGTCGGTCGAACGGAACGCTCTCAATACAGCATGAGAGCCGTATTTGAGGGCCTGGTCAACGCCGTCGTGCACAGAGATTACTCAAGGACCGCCTCGAAAATCCGTCTGTTCATGTTTGCTGACAGGCTTGAACTGAGTTCGCCGGGCGCGCTTTCCAATACTCTGACCGTGGAACGGCTGCGATACGGACAGGCCACCCGCAACGAACTACTGGCCCGCTTGCTGTCCGAAATTACGGTTGAAGACAACGTCAGCAGACAGGTAGCCAGACGTTATTTCCTGGAACGGCGCGGAGAAGGTGTAGGCATAATTCTCGACGAAAGTGCGGCCCTTAGCGGCAAGGTTCCCATCTACGAACAGATCGACGAAACGCTGTACCTCACCATCTTCGCCGCAAAATCCCTGCAGCCAATGCATGATCTGTAACTCCCTTGCTCGTCATTCACTCATGCTCCACAACACCCAGAACCATCCCAGCCAACTCTCGCCGCCCTCACTGACCACTAACCACTGGGGTTTTCAATGAAAATCACCGACATCAAACTACACACGCTCCAACACCCGACCCTGACCCAAAGCCGCCACCGCCTCATCCAGGTACCCGGCCTGCGCCGCATCCAGTACACGCACACCGGCCGGCCCATCGACACACCCATGCAGTCGCACATTCTCGAAGTCGAAACCGACGAGGGCGTAACCGGCCGCATCGCTCCCACCTCCATCAACAAATATCAACTCGAAATCCTCAAGACCCACGCCATCGGCGAAAGCCCGTTCGCCCGCGAACGGCTCTTCCAGATGCTGCACAAGGGCACCCGTTGGGTCTACCAGGAGCCCGGCTGGTTCGGCGAATTCGACAACTGCCTCTGGGACATCTTCGGCAAAGTGTCCGGACTTCCCGTCTACGCCCTCATCGGCCGCGTGCGCGACCGTCTGCCCGTCTACCTCACCGCCGGCGACATGGAGCTCCAGGGCTACCTCGACCACATTGAAGGCGGCCGCACCTTCGGCGTAAATGCCTACAAGCTGCACACCTACAAAGGCGGCAAAGCCGACATCCCCATCCTGACCGACGTGCGCAAAGCCGTCGGCGATGACTACGACCTGCTCAACGATCCCGTCTGCTCCTACAACCTGCGCGAAGCCATCGAAGTGGGAACCGCAATGGAGGAGCTCGACTATATCTGGCTCGAAGAGCCGATGCACGAGCAGAAGATGAACCAGTACCAGGAGCTATGCAGCTTACTGACCATCCCCATCATGGCCACCGAGCGCCTCATGCACGACATGGACCTCACCGCCCAGTGGCTCATCCAGGGCGCCACCGACCGTCTGCGCGCCCGCGCCACCTTCGGCCTCACCCAGGTCCTGAAACTGGCCCACTTCGCCGAAATGCACGGCGCCAACATCGAAATGAACGGACCCGGCGGCCTCTACGGACTCGTACACGCCCATGCCGGCTGCTGCATCGACAACACCGACTTCTACGAGCTTCTCGGCCCGGCCGACCCAAAGCGTCTACGTTCCGAAGGCGAAGAGTGGGGCCTCCTAAACGCCCCCCTCATCGAAGACGGCCACATCGCCCCACCCGACGGCCCCGGCTGGGGCGCTATCTGGGACGAAGACCGCATCCGCTCGCTCACCGTAGCCACCGACTGAAAGACGTGTACGCAGGGCCTTGAAAGAACTGGATCGCTCACCTGATCTGCGGTCCCGCCAAGCACAACCGAAAAAGGCGGGCAGTCGCCGCAGTTCACTAAAAACTAAAAACTAACCACTAAAAACTGCCGTCACTATGAAAATCACCGACATCAAACTCCACACCCTCGAACATCCAACCCTCACCCAGGTCCGCCAACAACTGGTGCAGGTGCCCGGCCTGAGGCGCATCCAGTACAAGCAGATTGTCATCTCCTCCGACACTCCCATGCAGATGCAGATCCTCGACGTGGAGACCGACGAGGGCATAACCGGCCGCATCGCCCCCGTATCCATCACCAGGAACCAGCTCGACATCCTCAGGACCCACGCCGTCGGCGAAAGCCCCTTCGCACGCGAACGGCTCTTCCAGATGCTCCACAAGGGCACGCGCTGGGTCTACCAGGAACCCGCCTGGTTCGGCGAGTTCGACAACTGCCTCTGGGATATCGCAGGCAAAGCCGCCGGCCTGCCAGTCTATGCCCTCATAGGTCGCGTGCGCGACCGTCTGCCGGTCTATCTCACCGACCACGAGCTGACCCCGCAGGGCTATCTCGACCACATCGAGCGCGGCCGCACCTTCGGCGTCAAAGCCTACAAGTTGCACACCTACAGGGGCGGCAAGGCCGACATCCCCCTCCTGACCGATATTCGTAAAGAGGTGGGCGACGACTACGATCTGCTTAACGATCCCGTCTGCTCATATGACCTGAGGGAAGCTATCGAAGTGGGGAGGGCGATGGAGGCGTTGAACTACGTCTGGCTCGAAGAGCCGATGCACGAACAGAAGATGAATCAGTACCAGGAGCTGTGCAGCACGCTGACCATCCCCATCATGGCCACCGAGCGGCTCTGCCACGACATGGACCTCTCCGCCCAGTGGCTGATTCAGGGCGCCACCGACCGCCTGCGCGCCCGGACCAACCACGGCCTCACCCAAGTACTCAAACTGGCCCGTTTCGCCGAACTGCACGGCACAAACGTGGAGCTCCACGGTCCCGGCAGTCTCTACGGAATCGGGCATGCCCACGCCGGCTGCTGCATCGACAACACCGACTTTTTCGAATTCTTTGGCGGTTGCGGCCCCCGCGACCTGCGCACCGAAGGCGAGGCGTGGGGTCTCCTCAGCGCCCCCCTGATCGAGGACGGCCATATCGCGCCCCCCGACGGCCCCGGCTGGGGAGCAGTATGGGACGAAAATCGCGTCCGTTTTCTGACAGTGGCCACCGATTGAGCACTCGCATGTGGAAGCACTGTGCGGCCGACCCGGACCTGACAACTGTGTTATAATTGTGCGTATCCCGGGACATGGTAGCCAACTGACAGGGTTAATTATGCAGAAAGTGTTTTTCGAGCGCCGAGGAAAATTGGAAGAGTTGGATCGTTCATTTGATCTACTCTTCTGGCAGGCTCAAACGCCAGAGGCGCGTCTCAGAGCGACTTGGGAACTGGTCGTACACTACGCCAAAGTTAAGGGTCTTGATGTTCGCCAACTCCGACTTCAACGATCTGTTGAGAGTTTTCAACGCCAACAGCGTTAAGTATCTCGTTATCGGTGGCTATGCCATGATTCAGTTCACGAGAAGATCTGATCACGGCGAAGTTGGCATCAGGTCGCCCACAAGACCTGATTGACGTTCAAAACCTGTCTGAAACCAATCAGGGGTAGAGTCATACCTCTACTCAGAAACTGAACTGCTGCCAAGTAAGGATCTCAGTAGTCGCCACTGTCGGTCTCTTACCCACTCAAATGCGGCAGTACCGTCGCCGCGAACAGATAAGATCCCTCAACGCGCGGCGAATCCGCGATATTGACCGTAATCCGCTCTGCCCCCTGTTCCACAATCCGCAACAGCGCATCCGTCACCTGCGCCGGGGTACCCTCGATCGTGCCCTCGCCCGAAGGCCGCACGTCCGGGTCCTCTCGCAGCCGCTGAAGCTCCAGTTCGTTCTCAGCGATCAGCACGCTGACGTGCATAACCTGTAAAATTTCGTCGTACTCCCGCCCCACCGTGCGGCAATGCTCCTTCAGCACCGACTGCTTGTGCGCATACGCCTCCACATCCGAGCAGACCCAGTTCCACCAGTCCGCATGCTCTGCCACGACCCGCAGCAGATACCTCTCCCCGCCGCCGCCCACCATGACCGGCGGCACAATTTCCGGCTTCGGTTCGCAATACCCGTTCTCCAACTGGTAATGCTTGCCCGCAAAATTCACCGGCGTATCCGTCCACATCGCCCGCATTATCTGGATCCCCTCCGCCAGCTGCTCTATGCGCGCCCGCGCCCGCGGAAACGGCCAGCCGTACCCCTTGTACTCCTCCTCATTCCACCCCGCACCGATCCCGATCACAACCCGCCCGCCGGAAAACGCCTGCGCCGTCGCCGCCATTTTCGCCAGATGCGCCGGGTTGCGAAAGCTGTTGCACAGCACGTCGTGGCCCACCAGCTTGTCCGGGTAGCGCGCCAGCGCCCACACCGCCATCGTCCAGCCTTCGGACACATTGTGCCCGTTGTACTGCACGTGGTCCGGAAACCACAGTGAATCAAAGGGATGGATGATCTGGTCGAGATAGGGGAAAAGTTCCGTTACGTGGCGGGACCACGTGTTGATGCCTACAGGGACGCCCATGCTGCCCTCCTCAGAGATGGAACGCGCGCCGTACGGGTGCCGCAAAAGGCGCGCGTTGGACCGGTTGAACTAACCAAAGCCGGTAGAAATTCCTGCCCAGCCGGCTTGCATTTCGTATACCATTCATCGACAATCATACCAGAGGCGCCGCAAGGTAAATCTGCTCAAAATGCGATGGACCCGTCTTCGCCGGCGCCAGTACCGGCCCCCAGACCGGCACATGCCAAACCAACCCAGCCCAGGAGCGCAACCGATGGCCTTCGAAGTCTATGATTTCCGCGAAGTGAACAAAAACGTACTGACAACGCCCGAGATCCGGGCGCGGCTTTATCACATGGAACCGGGCCAGGTTGACAGGCTCCACAGCCATGACCTCGGCCACGAGATCTTCCTCATCCTCGAAGGCAAAGCCGAATTCATGATCGCCGGTCACACGGAAGTGCTTGAGGCGGGCCAGTTGTGCGTCGCCCTCGCCGACGAAATCCACCAGGTGCGCAACCTGCTACCCGACCGCCGCACCGTCATGTTCCTGTCCGTAACCCCTCACATCCAGCCCACGCACACCGGCCGCGACCCCGACGGCTCCGTCCATCCGCCCCAGTTTCGCTCAAACAGCTTCTATGACGACGAGGACGACACCGGCCCCATCGCAGACCTGCTCGACGCCTTCGTGCATGGCGCCGAAGCCCTCGCCGACGAGGCCCGTCAAGCCGCCGCCGCCCACGCCCAACAGGCCGAAAGCTGGCGCAAGGCCCAGGCCGCTGACGACAAAGACGCAACCGTAGCCGCCCGCAACGCCATGTGGAAGGCAGTCCACAGCCTCCACGCCAGGCTTTTCAAACTCGACCTGACCTGGAACAGACTCGCCCCAAGAGCCGACGAATAACCGGCGTCCGCTACCTACTGTCTCACGCCCGCCTGTTGATCTCGCTGACGACTTTGTCCGCTTCCTCCGTCTCGTGCTCGATGCAGAACAGCGCATCCTCCAGCAGAAAGGCGCAGTCGGCGTAGAAACGGATGCGGTCCCAGCACCGGTCCATCAGCGGATAGACCCGTGCGCAACGCCGTATAAACGCCTCGCCAAAGCAGACGTACAGCCCAGCAAAGTCGACGGCGGGGTCGCCAATACCGGCATGCCCGAAATCGATCAAGCCAACAACCCGCCGCTCTTCCGCACTGTACAGGGTATTGCTCGACCCCATGTCCCCGTGGCGCAGCACGTTGTCGAAGGCGAACTGTTCATCGTCCCCCAGGAAAGCGTCGAACTGCTCCGTCGTCCACGCACGCGCCGCGGCCGTCAGCCGCGGGAAGACGACCTGTTCGAACCGCGCGAACATCTCCCGCCATACGGCCGGCGAGTCAGACGGCACCTGGGGAATGTCGACAGTTTCAAGCGGGACGGCGTGCAGCGCCTGTAAAAACGTCGCGATATCCGCAGCCAGGCGGTCGACCGTTTCCTCATCGGCGAACTGTCTGAAATCTGCCGGCCACAGTGGACTGCCCGGCAGTTTCCGATAACCCACGAAGGCCCGCCCCACCTCGTCGTCCAGATTGCTGTAAATGTAATCCGGCGTCGCCAGCGGAAGCCGCGGCCGCGCCGCGCTCAATATCGCGTGTTCCCGCCACAGTCCGGCAACGCCCTGCCCATACTTCGGAAAGCGAAAAATCAGCTCGCTGTTGACCAGAATCAGTTGATTATTCTGCCCCGCCCTGAACAGCTCGACCGTCTCCAATCCCAGGTCAGGACAGACCGACGCAATACTCTCTCTATACTCTTCCATCCCTTCTCCCACTATCCAACGCCGCTCAGCCACCGACCACTGCATTGCGCAACGCCTCAATGCTCGTGACCGGCAGCCTGCAAGTGTAGTTCTCGCACACGTACACGGCGGGCTGACCATCTACGAGCGTGCGGCCCTCCAACAGGGGCAGGGGGTTGTCTTCTTCCGGCTCCTTAAGCGCCAGCACACTGTGGGGCAGGTAGTGCCGCCGTATCTCCTGTAGCAGGAGCTGAGTACGCGGATCTGCGAATTCTCCCACCACGGCTATCTCCTGGCTGGGACCGAGCAGATCATCGAGCGCAGTCAGCAGCCGCCCAAAGCCGGTCGGCTGCTGCGCCATCGCCGCCGCCATGATCTGGAAGATGCGCGCCGCTTCACTCCGGTACGTATCGTTCCCCGTCAACTTGGCCAGCCGCAACAGCAGCTCAGCCGCCATCGAATTCCCGCTCGGAATCGCGTTGTCAATGAAGTCCTTGCGCCGCACCACCAGCTGCTCATGCGCAATGCCGGTCTGGAAAAACCCGCCGCCCGCCTCGTCCGCAAACTGGGCCTGCATAATCTGCGTCAGGCGCACCGCCTCCGCCAGCCAGCGCAGCTCGAAGGTCGACTCGTACAGCGCCACAAGGCCCCGTCCGAAGGCAGCGTAATCTTCCAGGTAGGCGTTGAAGCGCGCGCGCCCGTCCTTGTAACTGCGGAACAGGAATCCATTCTCCTGGCTCATCTCCGCAAGGATGAAGTTGGCCGCGGCCTGCGCGGCCTCCAGGGCATCCGCACGGCCGAAAACGACGCCGACGTCGGCCATGGCATGGATCATAAGGCCGTTCCATTCCGTCAGGACCTTATCGTCCCGCTCCGGCTTCACCCGCATTTCCCGCGTCAAAAACAGCTTCTGCCGCGCCGCGGCAAGCCGTTCCGCAACCGCTTCTGCCTCCGCGCCTGACTGCTGTGCAATCTCGGCCGCGGTCCGTTTGACGTTCAGAATCGTCTTGCCCTCAAAGTTTCCCGCCGGTGTCACGCCGTAGGCTCCACCCAACAGGTCCGCCTCTTCCTTCTCCAGGACCGCCTCGATCTCTTCCTCCGACCAGACGAAGAATTTGCCCTCTTCGCCCTCGCTGTCGGCGTCCTGCGCGCTGTAGAAACCCCCTTCCGGCGCGGTCATTTCCCGCAGCACGTAATCGACCGTCTCCTCAATTACCCGGCGATCCTCCGGCCGCCTGTTGATCTGCCACGCGTGCAGATACGTCCGCAGCAACTGCGCGTTGTCGTACAGCATCTTTTCGAAATGGGGCACCAGCCAGATGCGGTCAACGCTGTAGCGGTGAAACCCGCCTCCCAGATGGTCGTAGATCCCGCCCGCCGCCATCTGTTCCAGCGTATGTTCGGCAATGTGCAGAACCTCCGCCTGGCCGCTTCGCCGGTACTGGCTCATCGCAAATTCCAGCGTCATCGGCTGCGGAAACTTGGGCTGGTCGCCGAAACCGCCGTACTGCTCGTCGAAATACTGAAGCAACTTCGCCGTGGCCTCGCGCAGGACCTCCTCACCCGGCGCGTCGCCGCTGGCAGACAGGCTGCCCGTACGCCCGATCGCGTCCGTCAGTCGTTGCGCCTGCTCTTCCAGGTCACCGCGCCGGTTTTTGTACGCGTCCGCCACCGCCAGCAGTATCTGCGAAAACGATGGAATCCCGTAACGGGGCTGCGGCGGGAAGTACGTCCCGCCGTAAAAGGGCTTGCCGGACGGGGTGAGGAAGACGCTCATCGGCCAGCCGCCGCTGCCCGTCATCGCCTGTACCGCTTCCATGTAGATGGCGTCCAGGTCAGGGCGCTCTTCACGGTCCACTTTGATGTTGACGAAATTGGCATTCATCAACTCCGCGGTCTGCTCGTCCTCGAAGCTCTCCCGTTCCATCACATGACACCAGTGGCACGCACTGTAGCCAATGCTCAAAAAGATCGGCCTGTCCTCCGCCCGCGCCGTCTCCAGCGCCTCCTCCCCCCATGGGTGCCAGTCCACGGGATTGTGGGCATGCTGCAAGAGATAGGGCGATGTCTCGTGCACGAGCTGGTTGGAATGGGTCGGTGTTGATGAGTCGGTCATGGTGAGTCCCCTGACGCGGATGCGCCGCTGCGTAATTATGGGCCTGAGAAGAGTTCGGGCGGGAATGCACTGCTCCTCCCGTCGCTGGCACCATTGGTTGAACGCAGGCGAAATCGACGAACTGGCGATGCACTCAACGCCCGGCCTCTTTGTGCGGAGGCGTATCCAGCATTATAACGGAATGGCGAATGCAGCGTCGAATCCGGCTGTGGGATCGGGCATTTGCGTATTGACAGCAAAAAGTGGGAATGCTAACATTCCCCTACCCCCCCAGGCTATATGATGTGAGTCGCGCGTTTGTCCCGCAGGATACTGACGCAACGCTGTCCTTTGCCACAGAATGGGCAGCAGATCCATTCTTGGCTGCTGCACTTTACTGGCGCACTATTTTCCCGGGGTTGCATACACTTAACCGGATCCGACCTGTGATCCACACAATGACGTATGGCTCTCCATTCTCATTTCAGGAGGTCTTGGTATGACAAAAAATAGATTTTCACTCTTGGCAGTTCTCTTGGTGGCCGCGTTGGTCCTGGCCGCCTGTCCTCAACCCACACCTGTCGTCGAGACGGTGAAGGAAACCGTCGTCGTCACGCAGGTCGTCACCCAGACCGAAGAGGTTGTGGTCACGCCGACGCCCGTGCCGCCGGTCCAGGGCGGCGTCTGGGTCGAAGGGTCCAGCGCCGACGCCACGATCCTCAACCCGATCCTGGCATCGGACAGCGCCAGCTTTGACGTGCTCGGCTGGTTCTTCCCCAGCCTGCTCGGGCAAGATCCTTTCAGCGGCGCCATCGTCCCCACCGAAATGGCCGAGAGCTGGGATGTCTCCGAGGACGGCCTGGTGTGGACCTTCAATCTCCAGGACGGCGTCATGTGGTCCGACGGCGAGCAGGTCACCGCCGATGATTTCAAATTCACCTATGACGCCATCGGCAGCGATCTTGTCGAGACACCCCGCAAGGCAAATCTCGACAATATCGAAAGCATCGAAGTTCTCGATCCGCTCACCATTCAGGTTACCTACGGCGAAGTAAAGTGCGACGCCCTCAACAATCTCGGTCTGGGCTGGCTGCCAAGCCACCTTTATGCCGATGACTACAGCGATGTCATGGACAGCCCGCTGAACGAGAACCCGACCGTCAGCGCCGGCCCCTTCATCTTTAACGAATGGATTCGGGACGACAACTCCACCGTTCTGCGCAACGACAACTACTGGAAGGGCGCGCCCAACATGGACGGATGGATCTACAAGATCGTCCCCGATCCTGGCGCCCGCCTGGCCCAGCTCCAGACCGGTGAGTTGGACCTGATCGGTGTGCAGCCGGAGCAGTTGACGACGATTCAGCTCGATGCCAATCTGAATCTGCACAAGTTCAAAGATGACGGCTACAGCTACATCGGACTCAACCAGGCCAACCCGGAGAACCCGCAGGCCGGTCAGGACGACGAAGGCAACCTTGTTGAGCAGGATCCTCATCCAATCCTGAGCGATCTGGCTGTGCGTCAGGCGATCGCACACGCGCTCGATTATGATGCGATCATCAGCAAGGTCTACCTCGGCCAGGGCTATCAGATCGCCTCCAACGTACTGCCGGCCGTTGAATGGGCCCACGACCCCGCACTCCAGCCCTACGCCTTCGATACCGAGCTGGCGTCCCAGATTCTCGATGACGCCGGCTGGACCGACAGCGACGGCGACGGCGTGCGCGAGTGCAACGGTTGCGCCACGGCCGCAGCAGGCGCCGTCCTGACGATTCGACTGCAAACCAACGCCGGCAACACGACCCGTGAAGATCTTGGCGCCCTGGTACAGGACCAGCTCAACGGCATCGGTTTCGACATCCAGTTCGAAGCCATCGAGTTCGGTACCCTCGTGGGCGAGCTGCTCGGTCAGACCTTCGACATGGTCATCATCGGCTGGACCGGGCTCGGCACCGACCCCAACGATGACTCCTTCTGGCACTCCAAGTTCGACACGCCGGGCAGCGGCTTCAACTTCGTCAGCTACCAGAACGCCCGCATCGATGAACTCCTGGAGCAGGCCGTCAGCGTTCCCGGCTGCGCCACCGAAGATCGAGCCCCCTTCTACCACGAAATTCAGAAGATCATTCACGACGACATCCCCTACGTCTTCGTGACCGGCTCCGTCGGCAATACCAGCTACTCAAAGAAGTTCAACGGCACTAACCCGGGCCCGTGGAGCTTCTACCATAACATCGAGACCTGGTCCCTGGCGCAGTAGTCCGGTTCAGCTCTTTCCGGAAGAGTTCGGCGCCTGGCCAACAGGCCTCGAAGGAGATCTGACCAATCCGCCACCGCCCGCTCCCTGCGGGCGCTGGCGGATTCGCACCTAATTATATATGTGTCGCGTCCGCCTGAATGCACAGGCGGCCCGAGGGACCGGTTCAGTTCATGACCCGTTACGTAATTCGTCGTCTCCTCCAGGCAATTCCCACACTGCTGGGCGTGAGCGTCATCAGCTTCGTGCTTGTCTACAACTCTCCCGGTGACCCGATTCTCATCCGTACCTTTGATCCCAACATCACACAGGAAACCCGGGAAATCTTGCGCAGGCAATTGGGGCTCGATCAGCACTGGACCCTGCAATACATCGGATGGTTGACGGGCGTTACACTCCGAAGCGGAGACGTGGTCGAAGAGTTCACGCGTGATGATTTCCACTGTTCCTACGCTGCCGGGTTGAATACTACATTCTGCAACAGCGGCGGCGGCATCCTGCGCGGCAATCTGGGAACCAGTATCGCCACCAATCAGGCCGTCTGGGAGCGGCTGACCGAGCGTATGTGGGCCACATTTCAGCTAGGCGTCTCCGCACTCTTGTTCTCTCTGCTGGTAGGCGTGCCGTTGGGCGTCCTCAGCGCTGTACGTCAAGCGTCGCTCTTCGACAACTCCGTACGCGTGCTCGCCGTCGTTGGCAATGCCCTGCCCTCCTTCTGGTTCGGCTTGATGCTCATCTACTACTTCGGCGTTATCAGAGGCTGGCTGCCGACCGGAGGCATACGCACCGTTTCCCTCACGTATGAGTTCGACCTTGTGGATCGGATCAGACATCTGATTCTGCCCACTGTCGTTCTGGCGGTAGGGGGCATAGCCGTTATCAGCCGGTTCATGCGCACCGAAACCCTGGAGGTGATCCGCACCGATTACATCCGTATGGCCAGGGCCAAAGGCGTGGCCGCCACTCGCATCTGGTTCGTCCATGCCCTGGGCAATGCGCTTATTCCCCTCATGACAATTCTTGGCCCCGCCATACTGGGCGTTCTCTCCGGTGCAGTGATTGTCGAAACTATCTTTTCCTGGCCGGGGATGGGGCGCATGACCTTTAGCGCAGCAGTGCAACGGGACTATCCTACCGTTCTGGGCGCAGTCATGTTTTTCTCGCTGCTGACGATTCTCGGCAACCTGCTCTCGGATGTTCTATACGGTGTAGTTGACCCCCGGGTGCGGCTCTAGTGATGCAGACAAGGCTATATTCATGACGGTGGCCCAGGCAGACGGTTCGGCGCTCGATACTCTGGCAACCGATCCCCTGCTTCAACGCAAGCCCCGAACCTACTGGAGTATAGCGCTCCAGTCGCTGCGCCGCGATCGAGTCACACTGTTCGCAATCGCGTTCCTGTTCATCATGGCTGTACTCTCTCTGCTTGCACCCGTTTTTGCGAAAGGCATCGGTGTGGGGCCGAACGATACCAACCTGGATAATGCCTTCCAGCAGCCCTATCTGGGCCCGTATATCCAGTGGCGCACCGGCCAGGACCCAACGACTGCACCGCTCATGCTGGGCAAATCCGGCGGCGTTCCCCACTGGATGGGAACCGATCAGCTTGGTCGCGATCAGTTTGTGCGTCTCCTCTACGGCGGCCGCGTCAGCCTGGGCATCGCCATCGCCGCCGCAGCACTGACATTGATTCTGGGCGTGACTGTCGGTACGGTAGCCGGCTTCTTTGGCGGCCCTGTTGACGACCTCATCATGTGGTTCATCAATACATCAATTTCCATCCCGGGTATCTATCTTCTCATTATTGTTACATCCATGTTCAAGCCCAATCCCATCACCTTGACGCTATTTCTGGGTCTGCTCGGTTGGTTCGGCACCGCCCGCCTCATCCGCGGAAACGTATTCAAGGTGCGCGCTCTGGACTTCGTGCTCGCCGCCCGCTCCGTTGGTACACGCAGTGCCCGCATTATGCTCCAACATGTGATCCCCAACAGCCTTCCAATTATCATCGTGAATGCCGCCATAGATATCGGAAACCTTATTTTAATCGAATCCGCGCTCAGTTTTTTGGGATTGGGAGTACAGCCGCCGACGGCAACATGGGGTAGTATGCTCAACAGGGCCAACAATTTTGTCTTTTTACGTGATCCCGAAACCGGAGCGAGCCTGGCTCTGCATCTGCTTAGTGTTCCCGGGCTACTGATAACCATTACCGTGTTATCCTTATATCTCATCGGCGACGGACTGCGCGACGCTCTGGACCCGATGATGAAAAACATACGGTGAACAGTCTGGTGCCCACAGCCGGTCCGGCCAGTGCCGTCCGCCGGCTGCGCACCAGCTGCCGAAAACTCTCTGCACGTTCTAACAAAGGAGATAAGCGAATGTCTAAGAAGCGATTTACCTTTCTGGCGGTCCTCCTGATCGCCGCACTCCTCTTCGCTGCCTGCGGCGGCGGCGGCGACGCCGAAATGGCCGATGAACCGGCCGCGCCTGCACAAGAAGAACAGGCCGCTGAAGAGAAGGAGGAAGTGGCCGCCGAAGAAAAAGAAGTGAAGGAAGAAGCGCCCGCGGCTGAAGAAGAAGAAGCCGCAGCCATGGGCGAACGCACCGGCGCCTGGGTCGACGAGGTCATCGCCGTCGAAGAGCCCTCCGCCGCCGCGGCCGTAACGCGCATGGACCTCGCGGAGATCGACGCCTACGCCTTCTCCATCAGCGATGCCGAAGTCTACGCCACCGTCCAGGGGATGGATAGCCTCACCTACTCCAACTCCTTCGGCGTCTACGCAGAGTTGACCTTCAACCCCGCCGGCCCGATCTTCGACGGCACCGGTAAACTCAACCCGTTTGCCGTGCCCCGCATCCGCGAGGCCATGAACTACCTCGTCGATCGCGACTTCATCTCCCAGGAGATCTACGGCGGCCTGGCTTCACCGCGTTACATGGCCATCACCAACGCCTTCCCCGACTACGCCCGCCTCGTCGACATCGTGCGCCAGCTCGAGCTCGAGTACGCGCACAACCCCGACAAGGCCGCCGGGATCATTAACGAGGAAATGGAAGCGTTGGGCGCCGAGCTGGTCGACGGCGTCTGGAACTACGAGGACGAGCCCGTCGAGGTGATCTTCCTCATCCGCACCGAGGATGAACGCAAGGAGATCGGCGACTACGTCTCCACAATGCTCGAAGACCTGGGCTTCAGCGTCGTGCGCGACTACAAGACCGCCTCCGAGGCCTCACCTGTCTGGATCGGCTCCGATCCCAACGAGGGCAAGTTCCACATCTACACCGGCGGCTGGATCACAACCGCCATCAGCCGCGACCAGGCCGGCAACTTCGACTTCTTCTACACCAATCGCGGGCTCCCCTTCCCACTGTGGCAGGCATACACCCCGGCCGAAGAATTCGACGCCATGTCTGAAAAACTGGACCTGCGCGACTTCACCACCATGGAAGAGCGCCGCGAGCTCTTTGGCGACGTACTCGCCCTCTCCATGCAGGACTCCGTGCGCGTCTGGCTCGTGAACCAGCTCGGCTTCTCCGCCTACAGAGGCGACGTCTCCGTCTCAACGGACCTGGCCGGCGGCCTCAACGGCGCCCGCCTCTGGCCCTATACCCTGCGCCGCACCGGCGAAGAGGGGGGGTCCCTCACCATCGCCATGCCCAGCATGCTGCCTGAACCCTGGAACCCCGTCGCCGGCACCAACTGGATCTACGACACCATGTTGATCCGCGCCACCACCGACGTGGGCACCATGCCCGACCCGTTCACCGGTCTCCAGTGGCCGCAGCGCATCGACAGGGCCGAGGTAACGGTCAAGGAAGGGCTCCCGGTCGGCAGCACACACGATTGGGTAACGCTGACCTTCGCCGAGCAGATCGACGTTCCCGAAGACGCCTGGCTCGACTGGGACGCCGTTGAACAGCAGTTCATTACGGTCGGCGACCTCCATCCCGACGGGCTCACCGCCAACATCAAGAGCGTAGTCTACTATCCGGGCGATCTCTCCGAACTGTCCTGGCACGACGGCAGCCCGCTCAGCCTCGCCGACGTCGTGCTGGACATGATCATGACATTCGACCTGGCCAAGGAAGAGAGCGCCGTCTACGACGAAGCCCAGGTGCCGAGCCTCAACAACTTCCTGAGCCACTTCAGGGGCTACCGCATCGTGCAGACCAGTCCGCTCGTCATCGAGTACTACAGTGACCAGTACACCCTAGACGCCGAGCTGAACGTGGCCAACTTCTTCCCTGGCGCGCCCTGGCACACCATGGCGGTCGGGCTCCTGGCTGAAGCCGCCGGTGACCTGGCCTTCTCATCCGACAAGGCCGATGCCAACGAAGTCGAGTGGATGAGCTACATCGCCGGGCCAAGCATCGAGATCCTCGAAGGCCATCTCGAATCCGGCGCCGCCGACGGTCACATCCCTTACGTGTCCACGCTCGGCGACTACATCAGCGCCGATGAAGCCGATGCCCGCTGGGCCAACCTGAGCGCCTGGTACGAAGATAAAGGACACTTCTGGGTTGGCAACGGGCCCTTCTACCTCGAAGAGGCCTTCCCCACCGAGAAGACCGTCCAGCTGCTCCGTGTCGAAAGCTTCCCCGACGCTTCCAGCAAGTGGGAAGGCTTCGACACACCGATGATCGCCGAAGTCTCCGTCGACGGTCCGGCCCGCGTCGCCTCCGGCGATGAGGCCACCTTCGAGGTGATGATCGACTTTGGCGGCGACGCCTATGCCATCGACGACATCGACGAAGTCAAGTACCTCGTCTTTGACGCCCTCGGCGAGCTCGCCCTCACCGGCACCGCCGAAGCCGTCGAGGATGGTCTCTGGCAGATCACCCTCAGCGCCGAGGACACCGCCGGCCTTGAGTCCGGCGCCAATAAACTGGAGGTGGCCGTCGCGCCCCTGCGCGTCAGCATCCCCACCTTCTCGTCCCTCGAGTTCGTGACCACGAACTGATACGAAACCGTGAATCAGAGGGAGTGATGAGCGAAGAGTAAGAAGCAAGGAGTGAGAGAGGGTTTCTCTCTCCTCACTCCTCTTCACTCTCTCCTGGTCTCAAAGGGACTCTCCATGACCGATGCCGCGCTGCCCCTCCAACCCGACGCCGCCAGCGTCGAAAGACCCAAGTCGCAAAGCACGCTCAGCCGCGTCGTGCAGTACACCGGGCTGCGTATGATTGCCATGCTCATCACCATCATGATCGGCGTCTATCTGACAATTATCATCGCCAATATGGGTGGGCATGTCGATAACATTCGCAAAGGCTATATCCGCGAACAGGTGGCGCTCTCCGTAGGGTTTAATGATGAGTTCAAAAACATGACCTCCGAAGAGCGTCGGGCACATATTGACAAGCTCGTCGCTTTGCAGGAAAAGCGGATGGGGTTGGACCAACCCTTCCTCCTGCGCAGCTTCAGCTTCCTCTGGGGGGCCATGATACTGGACCTGGGCTGGGCAGATAACATGTCCAGCGACAGCGGCTCGCGGCAGGTGCGTAACATCATCCTGGAGCGCTTGCCGGCAACCTTGCTTCTCTTCTCCACCTCCTTCTTAATCAACTTCCTCGTCGGGATCTTCGTCGCCCTCTATCTCTCTCGCAACTACGGCAGCAGGCTGGACCGGCTGATCATTGGACTGGCCCCCACTTCCGCTGCCCCCAGCTGGTTTTACGGTCTCTTCTTCATTCTGCTTTTTGCCGCCCTGCTGGGCTGGTTCCCTTTCGGAGGTCTCGTCGCCGCGCCCCCGCCCGAATCGATCATCAACTACGCCCTGAGTGTCCTCAACCACATGGTGCTGCCGGTCATCGCCATCTTTTTCAGCTCCATATTTTTGGGCATCTACGGCCAGCGCACTTTTTTCCTCATCTTTTCCAACGAAGACTACGTCGACATGGCCCGCGCCAAGGGCCTGTCCGACCGCGTGGTCGAGCGCCGCTACATCATGCGCCCGACCATGCCCACCATCGTGACCAGCCTGGCCCTCTCAATCATTGCCCTCTGGTTCGGGTCAATCATACTTGAGACGATCTTCAACTGGCCGGGCCTGGGGCGGCTCTTCTATCTGGCCGCTAACATCTTTGAAACGTCGGTGATCGTAGGCTCCACCGTCATCTACGCCTACCTGCTCGGCCTCACCGTCTTCTTCCTCGATATCGTCTACGCCCTCATAGACCCCCGCGTCAAGGTAGGCGGAAATCAGGGAGGTCACGTATGACAGCATTTCGCCGCACGCTCTCCGCCCTTTCCCAATACCCCTCAGCCGTCGCCGGTCTCGCCATCATCGCGGCCATGGTCCTCTTTTCCATCTATATCGTGGTCGCCATTCCCTACAGTGAAGCGATAATCCTTTGGCGCGGCGGAGAGGGTGTATGGCTCGAAAACCCGCGCACTGCCCAACCCAAATGGGTGAACCTCTTCCCCGGCGTCAACCTGCCCGAAACGATGATCCTGGGCCCCGCCGGCGAATCCGATGACGCTTCCGTTAAAAAAGAGCGCCAGGTCGTCTCGGAAGAGATGACCGACGTCATCACCACCTTCACCTTCGACTACACCGCCGACGCGTTCCCCCAGGAGATCTCCCTCTTTCTCACCTCTGAGCATGAACGTAAACGCCCGCTCGTATCGCTCACCTGGCTGACGCCCGACGGACGCGAGATCCGCATCGCCGACGTCACCGTCGAGGGGCCGGTTACCGTCCGCTTCTCCCAGGAAGAAAAGCTGGAAAGACGTCTCGACGGCGTAAGGCCGGAAATCGGCCTCTTCGCCGATCCCGCCTCGGACGCAGAAGACCCCACGCCGCTCAAGGGCACCTACCAGCTCTCCGCCGCCGGGCTTATCTTCGAGGATGACGCCGACGTCGACGCCCGTCTCGTCGTCTACGGCCAGGTCTACGGCCTCGCCGGTACCGATCACCTGCGCCGCGATCTCATGCTGGCCCTGATGTGGGGCATGCCTGTCGCCCTCGCCTTCGGCCTCCTGGCAGCGGTTGGGACCTCCGTAAGCACATTCATCGTTGCCGCCATCGGGGTATGGTTCGGAGGATTCGTTGACGCCGCCATCCAGCGCATAACCGAGGTCAACCTCATCCTGCCCGTCCTGCCTATTCTCATCATGATCGGCCTCTTCTACTCGCGCAGCATCTGGGTCATGCTCGCCGCTCTGATTGCCTTGAGCATATTCAGTTCAGGCATTAAGACCAGCCGCGCCGTCTTCCTGCAGATAAAAGAGTCGCCCTACTTTGAGGCCGCTCGCGCCTACGGCGCCGGCAACTTCCGCATCATCTTCCTCTACCTCATCCCCCGCCTGATTCCCACCCTCGTGCCCGGCTTCGTCGTTGCCATCCCCTCCTTCGTATTCGTCGAGGCCACGCTGGCCGTGCTCAACCTGGGCGATCCCCTGCTGCCCACCTGGGGCAAGGTGCTGAGCGACGCCCGTGTCAATGACGCCCTCTACCAGGGCAACTACTACTGGGTGCTTGAGCCGGCCGCGCTCCTGCTCGTCTCCGGCCTCGGCTTTGCCATGGTCGGTTTTGCCCTGGACCGAGTCTTCAATCCCAGATTGCGAGATCTGTAATGGCCTTTTCCGATCCGCCGGTACTGGAAATCGAGGACCTGCGTCTCTATTTCCGAACACAGCAGGGCGTACTGCACGCCGTTGACGGCGTCAGCCTGAACCTGCGCCGCAACGAAGCCATGGTCATCCTCGGCGAATCCGGCTGCGGCAAGACCTCGCTCACCAGGGCGATCCTGCGCCTGCTCCCCCGCAACGTCCACACCTATTCCGGCAGCGTCAAGATCAACGGACAGGAGGTCATGCAGCTGAGCGACGAAGAGTACCGTCAGCAGGTGCGCTGGATCCAGATCTCGCTGGTGCCCCAGGCTGCCATGAACTCGCTCAACCCGGTCCTTAAAGTCGGCGATCAGGTGGCAGAACCGCTCCTTTCCCACTACGGGATCCAACGCACCGAGGCACTCGAACGGGTCGCCGTCTCCTTTCAACACGTAGGCGTCCCCGCCGATTTCATCAACCGCTACGCCTTCGAGCTCAGCGGCGGCATGCGCCAGCGCGTCGCTATCGCCATGGCCATGGTGACCGACCCGGACCTGATCATTCTTGACGAGCCAACCTCCGCGCTCGACGTCCTCACGCAGGCCAACATCATGAACGTCCTCAAGAGGGTCAAGCAGGAGACAAACACCAGCTTCATCCTCATCACGCACGACATCGGCACCTCCAGCGAACTGGCCGACCGCGCCGCGGTCATGTACGCCGGCCAGCTCGTCGAGGTGAACGACGCCGAGCACTTTTTTGTCGAGCCGCTCCATCCCTATTCACAGAAACTGATGTCCAGTGTTCCCAAGCTGCGCCAGACCGAGGAACCGGACTTCATCAGCGGCCAGCCCCCCAGCCTGCTCGACCTGTCCACGGGCTGCCGCTTCGCGCCCCGTTGCGAGCACCGCTTCGAGCTCTGCGAAAGCGACCCCGAACTGGTCCGTGCAGGCCGCCGCCAGCATGTAAAGTGCTGGCTTCATCAGAACGGAGACAGCCGGTGATGCGCACGGCTGCCTGGTTCGCCGTTACCCGCGCTGCTGAGACCCCGCTCGCACTGAAAGGTCGACGATGACAACGACCACCGCTGAAACTGCACAGACCCAAGCTGCCAACGGCTCCGCCGGCCCGGCCGAGCCCCTCCTCTCCCTGCGCAACCTCCGCACCTGGTTCGAGCTCAGGCGCTGGGGCTTCGGGCGCGCCGGCACCGTCCGCGCCGTCGACGACGTCAGCTTTGACCTCTACGCCGGCGAAGCCATCGCCATCGTCGGCGAGAGCGGCTGCGGCAAGTCCACCCTCATGAAGACCATCCTCGGCCTGCACATGCCGACCGAAGGTTCCGTCATCTTCCAAGGCCGCGACCTCAGCACCCTCGATGCCAAAGAGATGCAGTGGTACCGTTCACAGGTCGGCTACGTCCAGCAGGATCCCTTCGGCGCGCTGCCGCCCTTCATGGACATCCGCCGCATCCTTGGCGAACCCCTCAAGATCCACGGCAACATGAACGAGTCCGAACGCCGGAACCGTATTCGCGAGGTCATGGAGGAGGTCAGGCTTACGCCCGTCGATGACATTCTGCCGCGCTTTCCCCATATGCTCAGCGGCGGTCAACAGCAACGCGTCGTCATCGCCCGCGCCATGCTCCTGCACCCGCGCATGATCGTCGCCGACGAACCGGTCTCCATGCTCGACATGTCCGTGCGCGTCGAGGTCCTCCGCCTCCTGCAGGGGCTGCAGCGCACGCACAATCTCGCCGTCGTCTACATCACCCACGACCTCTCCACCGTGCGTTACTTCTCCGAACGCATCTTCGTCATGTACGCCGGCGAAATCGTCGAGCAGTCCCGCATGGACGACCTGCTCCGCAACCCTCTCCATCCCTACACGCGCGCCCTTCTTGCCGCCATCGCCGACCCGGACCCAGAAAACGCGCATGTCTTCCGCGACGTGCCGCCCGGCGAGCCGCCCAGTCTCGTCAATCCGCCCTCAGGCTGCCGCTTTCACCCCCGCTGCACACATTTCATGGAAAATCTCTGCGAACTGGAAACGCCGCTCGATTTCGAGCCTGAGCCCCAGCACTACTCCCGCTGCTTCCTCTACAAGGACTAGCCGCATTCAACAGACAGATCGAAACCGCCCCTGGCTTTCCCATCCACCATCCACCATCTACTACCCACCATCCACTATCCACTATCCACTATCCACTATCCACTGGTGTCCCCATGCCCTCCTCACCACTGCACCTGATGCTCTACGGCTTCTTCCTGCTCCTGTTCGGCTTTCTTCTGGCCTTCGCCATGGTCCTCAAGCTCATCGAAGCCGGTTTTCTGCTCAGTTTCCTCTCCTACTTCGCCTCCCTGGGCGGCCTGATTGTCGGCATGTACGGCGCCGTCAGCTATGCGCGTTCCAAGCGCAAATAGCGACCGGTCGCGCAATGCGAACCGGAAATCCGGAAACTGATTTGTCCTACTCGAAAGACTGAAGCTATAATAAAGATCTATTGGCAAAAAAGGTGCGTGACCCGCCGCCTGGCCGTACAGGTCTTGCCTCGCTTGACAACATCAGACTCCCCTGCATTCTGAGCGCAAACAAATACAAGAAAAGTCTATGTTTGAAAAACAGATTGGAATCGACCTCGGTACAGTCAACGTTCTGGTTCACGTGCGGGGGCGGGGGATCGTTTTGCATGAACCATCCGTCGTGGCCATTCGCCGCGAGGCCAACAAGATGGTGCTCATCGGTCATGAGGCGTATGATACGCTCGGCCGCACCCCCGAGAGCATCGAAGTCATCCGCCCCATGCGCGACGGCGTCATCGCCGACTTCGTTGTTACCGAGGCCATGCTGCGCAAATTCATCCAGGACATCGTCGGCCGCTTCCCCCTCTTCAAGCCAAGAGTTATGATCAGCACCCCGCGCGGCGTCACCTCCGTCGAGGAGCGCGCCGTCCACGACGCCGCCATGCAGGCCGGCGCCGGCGCTGCCTATCTCATCCCCGAGCCTCTCGCCGCCGCCTACGGCGCCGGACTCCCAATCGGCACGCCAACCGGAAACATGGTCGTCGACATGGGCGGCGGCACCACCGAAGCCGCCATCGTCTCCATGTACGACATCGTCGTCTGGAGCAGTGTGCGCGTCGGCGGCAACCGCCTCGACGAGTCGATCGTCAACTACATTCGCAAAAAGTACAACCTCCTGGTCGGCGAACAGACCGCCGAAGAGATCAAGATCGCCATCGGCTCCGCCCTCCCCACCGAAGAAGACCGCGCCATCGAAGTGCGCGGGCGCGACCAGATCAACGGCCTCCCCAAGACCATCGAAATCATCAACAGCGAAATCATAGATGCCATGGCGGAGCCCCTGCAGGCCATCGTCCGCACCGTACGCTCAACCCTCGAAAAAGCGCCGCCCGAGCTCGCCGCCGACATTATCGACCGCGGCATGGTCATCACCGGCGGCGGCGCCCAACTCCGCCTCATCGCTACACTCTTTACCCACGAGACCGGTGTCCCCGCCTACGTCGCCGAAAACCCGATGGCCTGCGTGGCCCTCGGCGCCGGCCGCGCCCTCGAAAACTACGAAATCATGCGCCGCAGCCTGCCCATGCTCTACTCATAAACCTCCCGACCAATGAACTGTCCCCTCCGTGGACAGAAAGGTGTTCTCCGTGTTCCTCCGCGCCCTCCGTGGACAAAGAGGTGTTCTTCGCGCCCATTCGCGTCCCTCCGCGGATCAATCCCTTTAGTTAACCAAAGAATCCAAGCCAGGACCCATCCAACACCATGCCATTCTTTCCCAAATCAATAGACAGCAAGGCCCTCCATAGCGGCGAAGTCCGCCGCTATGCCCCGCCCGCCGTTCCCGTCTCCTCCGCGCCCGTCGTCAGCGGTATCATCCCCAGCATCGGCTACGTCTACGATGACACAGCCCATCTCGACAGCGCGCTCGGCGGCGACCCAGACCTCTACGTCTACGGCCGCTACGGCAACCCCACCGTCGCCGCCTTTCAAGACGCCATCGTCGCGCTCGAATGCCACGACATGCCCGAACAGGCCGGCGACCACTTCGCGCTCGCCACCGGCAGCGGCATGGCCGCGATTCACCTCGCCATGTCCGCCTGCGGCCTCCAGGCCGGCGCCACCGTCGCCGCGGCCCAGGACTGCTACGGCGCCACCTATTCGCTCGTTGACAGCCTGTGGCCCCAGTACGGCGTAAAGGGCCTCTTCGTCGACGCCACCGACCTCGCCGCCGTCGAGCAGATGCTCGTCCGCGAGGCGCCCGTCCTCCTCATCGTCGAGACCATCTCCAATCCGCTTCTCAAGGTCGTCGACATCCCCCGCCTTGCCCGGCTCTGCCGCGCCCACAACACCCTTCTGCTCGTCGACAACACCTTCGCCACCCCCATGCTCTTCCGCCCGCTCGCCCACGGCGTCGACGTCGTCATTCACAGCGCCACAAAATATATAGGCGGCCATGGCGACGTTCTGGGCGGCGTGGTTGCGGCCCGCAACGAGCTGCGCCCCGCCTTCTGGGAGTACCTCAAAAAGACCGGCGCCAATCTCGGGCCCCACGAAGCCTGGCTCCTCCACCGCGGCATGAAGACCATGCCCCTGCGCTTCGAGCGCCAGTGCCGCAACGCCGCCATCGTCGCTGAACAGCTGAGCTCCCATCCCGCGCTCGCCAGCGTCGGCTATCCCGGCCTGCCCGACCACCCCCAACATGAACTGGCCCGCAAACTATTCGACGGCCTCGGCTACGGCGCCGTCGTCGCCCTTGAGCTCAAAAACGCCGCCCAGCCCGAAGTTTTCCGCTTCCTCGAAGCCCTGCAGATGGTTCAGCCCGCCACCACCGTCGGCGACATCTACTCACTCGTCCTCTACCCCAGCCACGCCTCTCATCGCGCCCTCTCACCGGCCCAGCGCGCCGCCGTCGGCATATCCGACGGCCTCGTCCGCCTCGCCGTCGGCGCCGAAGATCCCCACGACATCATCGCCGACATCACCGCCGCCCTCAACCCCTAGCCCCTAGCC
>VXRG01000037.1:14478-46748 GCA_009838625.1 Caldilineaceae bacterium SB0664_bin_27 | reverse complement strand
CCTCCGCGGACAAAAAAAGGTGTTCTTCGCGGCCCTTCGAGCCCCCCTGACTACCGTTGCAAATGCCGGCAAACCAGATCAGACGCAACTGTCCTTAAGCGCCGGTTTCGGCTCATTGACAACCGGAAACTGTTAGAGTATCATGCGCATCGAACGGCGATAGGATTCAAGTTCGCAATTCAGCGTAGACTCGTCTCTTGACTTCAAATTGCGGTGCCGCTTCGTTTGCTTACTATGCAGTTCACGGCACATTGCCTCTCGCCATTAGAAGACCAATTCCCAACTTGCTGACCACACTCAGACTCGAATCTTTCCGTCAGTATTTTCTATTCTGAAGACACTGCCATGCGCGACGAAAGGAACGGCAATCGTATCCTGGCCGAAGAGTGCCCCGCCCGGTTGTCGAACTGCCTTTCTTCCCTTGGCTTAGGCGGTATGTTCGGATTCTACAGCGCCAGTCTTCGTTCAGAGCCGGTCCTGTAAGCGCCTTAGTTCCGGCCTGATTTTCGCAAGCGCAGGTTCTCTTGTGAAAGGAGGTGATTGGGGAAAAAAAGACAGAACTGTTCTTGTTGCGGCGGCATCGCATTGAAGCCGCCACTTCATCAGATCCAGGCAGGATTTCACTGCGCGCCCCCCTCGGGTGCACCCATTCAGCAAGGAGTGAAAAGCATGTCGAGATTTCGATGGCAAATTCTGATAGGCCTCGTCCTGGTCCTTGGCCTCTCGCTGACCGCATGTGTCGCGCCGGCAGCCCCGGCGGGTGACGGTGGCGAGATGGCGGAAAGCGGCGACATGATGCCGGAAGTCATGCTGCCTGATGACGCGGCCGAAGACCAGATCCTCAACGTCGTGCACGAAGGCGGCTGCGGTTCCGGTCCCTTCCCTGGAATCGACTACGGCAGCCCCTGTAACTTCGGCCACATGTTCATGCCTCCCTTCCTGGTGGACATCGACGGCACCGTAATGCCTGGCCTCTTCACCACCGACTGGGAAGTGAACGACGATCTCACCGAATACATCTTCCATATCCAGGAAGAGGCGGTCTGGTCCGACGGCAAATCAATCACTGCCCAGGATGCGATTGACTGGTGGAACTATATCTTCCACTCCGACCGCAACTCTTGGCCGCGCAACTTCGTAATGGGCGCAGTCATGGGCATTGACGAATTCGCCGACGGCGAGACCGAAACGATCGCCGGTCTTACCGCTCTGGACGACAAAACGCTGAAGGTTGAGCTTTGGCGCCCTGAGGGTTCGCTGCCGCAGCTGTGGGGCTTCCGTGAGGCAGCTCCCGCCCGCTTTGATCAGTACGCCGATCTCCTTGAAAGAGCCGACGAGTTCAACGACGCGACCGAATGGCGCGGCGCGATGGCCGAACGCTTCTTCCAGGGTGAAAACGCAGCCGATCTGATCGTCAGCGGCCCCTTCAGGCCGGTCCACCTGTCGCCTGAGCCGGACGCAATCTACCGCTTTGAACGCAACCCGAACTGGTGGGGCAAGCCGACCCTGTTGGACGGCATCGAAGCCACCACCATCCGTGACTTCCAGACGATTCTCCTCATGTTCGAGAACGACGAGATTGACCTGGCTCTGCAGCTCGCAGGTCCTTCGTCTGTCCTGTTGCGCCAGAATCAACCTGAAGCCTTCCGTGAGATTCCCATCTCCGCATTCTGGGCAATGTACTTCGTCACCGACCAGGAGCCGGCCGACGACGTCAACCTGCGCCGCGCCCTGATGTCTGCAATCGAGTGGGAGAAAGTAGCTGAAATCGCCTGGGAAGGCGAGCAGGCGCCCAGCAACGCTGGCAGCCCGATGGCTCCCTCCTATCAGTGCTTTGACGCCGACTTCCAGCCCTATCCCTTCAATCCGGAAAGGGCCGCAGAATTCCTGGCCGAGTCAAAGTATGGTCCCACCGGCGAAACAGTTCCCAAGATTCGCATCCTGACCGGTGGGAGCGATCCGCCCCGCATCCGAGCCGCCCAGATCATCCAGGAAATGTGGCGCGTTAACCTCGGAATCGAGGATGTCGAGATCAAGAACGCCGAGGCCGAGTTTGTCGACGGTGAGGGACTGGTTGCACTACGCGTAACCAGCGGTGGCTCCTTCCTCCCGCGTCCGGGCTATCTCCTGGAAGGAATCGCCCATACGCGCGGCGGCGCCTATCAGTCCTGGACGAACTATACCGAAGAAGGCTGGGACGAGGAGATCGATGCACTTCTCTCAATGGATCCCGGCAGCCCCGAATACTGTGAGCGTTCACAGGCCATGCTGAAGAAGTTCACCGACGCTGCGCTCGTAATCCCGACTGGTTACATCCGCGGCTGGTTCCAGATTCAGCCCTGGGTCGGAGGCTACGGCCAGAGCCGCATCAGCTTCTGGCATACGATGACCGAGACCTACCTCAAAGAGCGGTAGTCTATAATTGAAGAACTGTGGTCAGTGGCCGGCTGCCCTTGAAGCACCGGCCGCTGACCGCCTCCTTCTTCCGATTCACCACGAACCACTTGCCTCTGGGGATTGAAACGTGACCCGCTACTTGTCAATGCGGCTGGTGATCATTATCCCAACGCTCTTCGCGACCCTGATGATCGTATTTCTCCTGGGCTATCTCGGGCCGATCGATCCTGTTACGATTCTGCGGTCGCAGTGGGCAGCACAGGGCGTCTATCTGAATGAGGAGGAAGTCGCCGATCTGCGCAGTAAGTATGGTCTTGACAGACCCTTCCACGAGCAGTTCGGCACTTACATGGGCAATCTTCTCCAGGGCAAGTTCGGCTATTCCTTCCTGGACGCCGCACCGATCTGGCCCCGCATTAAGCGCGCATTGCCTGTCTCCGGTCAGCTGGCGCTGGGTGTGTTGGCCATCATGGCGTTTATTGGCATCCCGCTGGGTATGCTCGCGGCCAGGTTTCACAATACCTGGCTCGACTACTCCATTGTGAGCGGTAGCCTGTTCTTCTGGTCCATTCCTCCCTATGTCCTTGTGCCGGTGATGCTCATCATCGCCGTCCTTTGGCTGGACATCATGAACGTTCCCCGAGGATGGAAGGGGCCCCTGCATCCATCCTTCTTTATAGCCGCTGCCATCATCTCTACGCGTTCCCTGGCAAGCGTAATTCGCCAGACTCGCGGCGGCATTTTGGAAGTAATGCAGAACGACTTTGTTCGAACAGCCCGCGCCAAAGGTTTGACCGAAGTCAAGGTCATGGCCCGGCACGTGGCCAGAAACGCACTTATTCCTGTGGTTACTTCGCTCGGACTCTTGGTGGACGACTTCATGTGGGGAGCAGTGTTTGTCGACCTTGCCTTCAACCTGCCCGGTTTGGGCCGTCTGTTCGAGCAAGGGTTGTCGGGCCGGGATTTTAACATGATCAATGGCGTGGTTCTATTTACCGCCGGAATGACGATGGGTCTGAATCTCATCGTCGATCTGATCTATCCTTTCCTGGATCCCCGCGTAGCCTATGACTAAGTCGCCGTTCGCATAGATAGTCCTCCCAGGGAATCGACCACCTGCATATCGGCGGTAAAAGCTCTGCAAACACTGCGCAAAGGAATCTAGGATGGCCCAGACGGAATCCGCGACTACCGCGGAGCTGTCTCTTGAATTAGAAGCGCAGGAGACGAAGACTCGCGGCCTGTGGAGCGACGCCTTTCGGCGTATGGTACGAAACAGGCTGTCTATGGCAGGTTTATTCATCTTCTTGCTCCTCGTAGCAACAGCGTTCTTCGGGCCGTATCTCGCTCCTTATCCCTATATGCTCCAGAACTTGGACAGAATCGCCGAAGGCCCGAGTAGGGAGTATTTTCTTGGGACTGACGACCTGGGACGGGACATGCTTAGCCGCATCATGTGGGGCGCACGTACCGCTGGTTTGGTCGCCATCATTTCTACAGTCTTTAGCCTCGTTCTCGGTATGTTGCTCGGTGCCGTGGCCGCCTATTCTGGCAGGTGGGCAGACTGGCTGATCGGCCGCGCCATCGACGTTACCATGTCGATTCCCCAACTCCTTTTCGCCTCGCTGATTGCTGCCACGTTCCGCAAGCCGGTCGCCGATTGGGTCGATTCGATGTACGAGGCGACGGGCCTTGAATTCTTCGCAACGCCCACCTACGTCGACCTGATCGTCGTTTTCGGGGCGCTCTCTCTGATCCAGTGGCCCGGCTACGCCCGTTTGATCCGAGGACAGATTCTTTCGTTGCGCGAAAAGGAGTTTGTCGAGGCTGCACGCGCCATAGGTGTCAGTCAGAAGAAGATCTTACTGAAGCACCTGATACCCAACGCGCTCGGTCCATTGATTGTGCTGGTTACCTTCAGTTTTGGCGGCGCCATCGTCGCCGAGTCCGGATTGAGTTTTCTCGGTGTGGGCGTTCAGCCGCCCCAGGCCAGCTGGGGCGCCATGATACAGGACAACGCGCTGAGCTGGCGCTACCGACCTTGGCTTGTCGCCGTCCCCGGCCTGACAATTGCCATCGTCTCAGTCGGAATAAACTTCCTTGGCGACGGCCTGAACGACGCCCTCAACCCGCGCCAGGCCGAATCATAACCCTCCTGCGAACAGGTCTCTCATTTCAGTCACCCACAGTCCACCGCTGCGCGTTCTATCAGAAAATCAGGAGCCCTCTATGTACGATTGGACTGTGTTGAACCAGACCGTGAGCAATTCACTCGCCGGCGGCCAAGTCGGCACGCCCCTCTTCGTCCGCTGGACCGCGGCCGCAGCCCAGTCCGCGCCCGAACTTAAACCACTGCTGGCCGAAATGAGTGCATATGCCGAATCCTGGCTGTCGGCCCGGCCGCGCCGGGTCTACGCCACCGGCTCGACCGACTCAGGCCATCTCTCGCTCGCGCTGGAATACGCGAACGGCCAGTCGGCTCTTCTGGCAATTTCTCTGGCCCAGGATCATCCTACAATGAACCTGATCATCCTTGGCGCACGCGGCTCCATCTATCAAGCCGGTTCCGAGGTAACTGTGCCTGCGGGTAATCTGGCCGGTGGCGTGGACGAAAAACTGCAACACGCTGCGGTCTCGTCAACTTCGCGAATGGTGGCCGTTATCGATTCGTCACTCTTCTCACGACAGCCCGTTTCATTGTCCCCCGAAGGAGACCAACGATGAGCAGCCAGCAGTTCGGTGTCCTACTTATCTCCGGCAGGCTTACGCATCAGGAAAACTACGCCCTGAACCTGCGGGCCGATCCCCGCTGCACCCTTGTTGGCCTCACTGACGAAAAGGACGTACCCTCCGAGCGCGCCCAGTTGAACAGGCAGTTCGCCGAGGACCTGGACATTCCCTACTGGCCCGACCTGGATGAAGCGCTGGCCCGCGACGACGTTCATGTCGTCTCCATCTGCGCCGACCCCGAGCGACGCGGCCGCATCGCCGCCCGCTGCGCCGCCGCCGGTAAGCACATCTATGTCGACAAGCCCATGACGCCCTACCTGTCGCACGCCGACGCCGTCGTTGCCGCTGTCGAAAGCACCGGCGTGCGCAGTCAGATGTTCAGCTCAAACCATCAGCCATGGGTGGAGCAGGCGCTCCAGGTCGTCGAGTCAGGCGAACTGGGCGAGTTGACCGCCATCCACGTCGACAACCTGTTCGCGAAGGGGCCAAATGGTACGGCAACGCTGGGCGCGCCGCGACAGGCCATCTTTCCTCCCGTAATCTCCAACTTTGTCGACGCAAAGGCCGAGCTTTACGCCATCGGCGTCTATGCCTTGGGATTCGTCTGCATGTTATCCGGGCGCGCCGTCGAAACCGTCTTCGGCAGCACAGCCAACTACTTCTTCGAGGCGCACCAGCGCCGAGACATGGAAGACTTCGGCTTCCTCTCCTTGACCCTGGAAGGCGGTGTCACCGCCACAATCACCGGCGGGCGGATAGGCTGGTCCAGCCACCCTGCCGGGGGCGCCAACCAGATCCATCTCATCGGCACCAAAGGGTCCCTCTTCCTGAGCGCCAATCGACCGACCCTGGAAATCTACAACGCCGACCCGCCCTGGACACCTCCCGAGATCCACCCACGCGATCCAATGGGCTTCTGGCGCACCACCCAGGAAGAGGTCAGAGGCCAACCCAAGCGCACATTAGCCCCGCTCTCCAATTCGTTTGAGGATCGCACCGATGCCAGCTACTTTATCGACTGCATTGTCGAAGGTCGCGAGAGCGGGATGAATGCACGCCAAGCCGCCTACCTGACCGAGATTCTGTTGGCAGGCTACAAATCCGCCGCCGAAGGGCGGGTGATTGACTTGCCTCTGGCTCGTGATGCTGACCACGCCCAGGGCACCGAAGCATAGTCACCCTTCTACCGCAAAGTTCGACAGCGTTCCACTTCTGGATCGCAGCAATTCCGCCGCAAAACTAGAGGAGCCCGATGACACAGTCCACTCGCCACTCAGCACAATACCTGCAAAAGATCAGCCGCGACCTCTTCGCCGCCACGGGGTCCCCCGATGACATCGCCGCCACCGTCGCAGAGATCCTCATCAACGCCAATCTCGCCGGTCACGACTCCCACGGCGTCCAGTTCGTACCCATGTACCTGGACCGGATCGAGGACGGCGGCATCGACAACAAAGCCTACCCTGAAATCGTACGCGAGAGTGCCAACACGATGCACGTCGACGGCAAAAAGGGATTCGGCCACACGATGAGCCGCCAGGCCATGGAGTGGGCCATCGAGCGAGCGAGAAAGTCCGCCGTCTGCTGCGTCACCTTCGAGAACACTACCCACATCGGCCGCGTCGGCGAATACGCCGAGCAGGCCGCGAAGGCCGGCTGCATTACACTGATTACGCTGGGCGGCGCCTCCGCCGCAGGTTCTCAAGTCGTCCCCTTCGGCGGCGCCCGCGGCGCCCTCGGCACCAACCCCATCGCAGTGGGCATCCCCACCGGCGACGACGCCCCCTTCGTGATTGACTTCGCCACCAGCGTTGTCGCAGGCGGAAAGATCCTGGTGGCCCTGAGCAAGGGGCTTGATGTTCCTGAAGGCGTAATGGTCGACAGCCAGGGCAATCCCTCAACAAATCCCGAGGACTTCAGAAAAGGTGGCTACATGCTTCCATTTGGAGGCCACAAAGGATATGCGCTTTCACTCTTCTTCAGCCTGATGGGCGGGCTTGCCGGGTCATTCAACGCAGAGCTGACCTCTATGGCCGGTCTCTTCATGCAGGTCTACGATGTAAACGCCTTTACGCCTCTTGAGGACTACCAGAGCAACGTCCGCGCGGTCCTGGATGCCATGAAGGCGACGCCTCCAGCCCCGGGTTTCGATGAAGTGCTCGTTCCGGGCGACTTTGAGCACCGTTCAAGGCAGCAACGTCTTGTTGAGGGAATCGACGTTCCGGCAGAGACATTTAGCCGGATCGAACAGTGGGCCGACAGACTCAATGTTTCACTAGCGGAATAAACCTAGGAGGCGTATCCAGATGCAACAGAACTATCGAGTAGGCGTGGTCGGCCTGTCAGGAATTGGGGCCAACCGTCCGGCTCCCGATCCAAACAACATTTTGAAGACGCCCAGCCCCTCTTCCCACCTCGGCGCCTACCACCTCAACCCTCAGACCGACGTTGTCGCTGTCTGCGACCTCAAAACGGAACTGTTCGAAAAGGTGGCGGACACTTGGGGGCAGGAGTTCGGTGAACTGGAAACCTACACCGATTACCGCGCCATGATCGAACGCGAAAACCTCGATATCGTCAGCGTCGTCACCTCTGACCATCGCCACACCGACATCGTAGTGGAAGCGGCAAACGCCGGTGTCAAGGGAATCATCTGCGAAAAACCGTTCGCCACAACAGTGGACGACTGTACCCGCATGATCGAAGCCTGCGAGGCCAACGGCGTCCTCATTGCCGTGGACCACACCAATCGCTGGGGACCCCACTACGATGTCGCCAGAGAAGCAATCCGCAGCGGCTCCATAGGCGAAGTGCAGCGTATTGTCGCCACGCTGGGCGGACCGCGCGCAATGATGTTCCGCAACGGCACCCACCTGGTCGACGGCGTCTGCTTCTTCGCCGATTCGGAGCCGGAATGGGTCTTCGCCGAACTGGAACCCGGCTACGACCACTATGACAGGTACCTTGGCGACGGCGGCAGAGATCCCGCTACGGACCCTGCCGTCTCCGGCTACGTCCACTTCCGCAACGGCGTGCGCGCCTTCGTCAACGCCAACAAGTCGCAGTTCGCTGCCAGTTTTACCTTCCAGGTCTACGGCGAAACTGCCATGCTCGACGTACACAACAGTCGCGTCATCCGCCGCGACAGAAACAATAGCGAGTTCCTTCCCTTTGAAGCCCACCTGTACACCAGGATTCCGGCCTGCGTTGCCGATCTGATCGACGCCATCGAAAACGGCAGCGACCTGCTCAGCCCGGCCAGAGAGGCCAAGAAGACTGTCGAGATTCTGGTCGGCTTTCTCCAATCCCACGCACGCGGCAACGTGCGCGTCGACCTGCCGCTGCCGCCGGGGCACTGAGGTCGATGCGAGCGGTTCCCGAAGACAGAAAGTTCGTAATCGCCGACCAGAACAGCTACCCGGCCGACCTGGTCTGCCCCAACCCCCGCGGCTGGTATCACTCTGTCGCCAATGTCGTCGCGACGCCCTCCGGGCTGGTCGCCGTCTACCGTCTCTCGGACTCCCATTCTGCCGTCAGTACGCATATCATGGTCGCCTACTCCAGCGACGGCGGCCGCACTTGGGACGGACATCGCTCCATCTCCCACCGCAACGTCTGGGAGCACCACAGCGTCTGGGTCGCTCCCCAGTTGAGCCGCCTGCGCGACGGACGCCTCGTCATCATCTGCGACCTGGGCCAGCGCACGTCTGGACAAGACTGGCCCCGCCTGGCCTTTTGGCAGCAATCTCAAAGAGGGATGGCCAACTATCTGTTGTGGAGCGAAGACGACGGACTTACCTGGAGCCAGCCCGTCCAATGTGACGACGTCGGCGGCGAACCGGGTTACGTGGTCGACCTTTCGGACGGAACACTCGTCTACACCCGTACCGAGCCGATCGCAACCGAACTCTTTGAATGCCCGCCTCCCCCCGGCTACAGCCTCTACCACCGGAACACGGCCGTCTTCTCCGATGATCGCGGCAAGACCTGGAACCGCACCTCCACAATCTCAGATGACCCCTACCACGGCGACGCCGAAGTAGGCATCGTCGAACTGGAACCCGGCCACCTGCTCGCCATCACCCGCATCGGTTTCGCCAACGGCGCCTTCGGCCAGCCCAGCCGCCTCATCCACAGCTACGACTACGGCAGAACCTGGAACACACCCCAACTCGCGCCCTTCTACGGTCAACGCACTGCCGTACATCGATTGCGCTCCGGCAAGCTGCTTGTCACATATCGCAACCGCTGGGGAACCTTTGCCAGCTACGCCTTCGCCTGGGATCCCGGCGAGGAGCTGGGTTTCGAGCCGGCATCTTTCATCTGGGATGAGACCCGCTGCCTGCTTGACAAGGGCAGCCTCACATTGACGACTGACCGCGCCCCAGAGAATCAAGTATTTTTCTCACTCTATCCCGCGCTTACCAGCCGCGCTACCGTGCAGATGGAGGCCGAGCTTCGCCTGGCCGACAGTTCCAGCGAAGGCTGCGATCTCTTTGCCGGCTGCCGCGTTCGCATCACGCCCCATGAAATATCCCTGACCGAGAGCAGCCAGGAAGAAGCCGCTTTCCACAGCACCACCGGCGTGCCGCAAGAGGGCAACGGGGAGCGGCCCCTGCCGGCCCACCGCTTCCCCCTGGATGCGACGCAATGGCATAAGTACAAAGTCGTGCGCACCGAAGGCGAAATCGCCGTCTACGTCGATGGGCGTCTCTGTTTGAAGGCGGCGGCAAGAATGTCCGGCGCCCGCCTTGTCCGCTTTGGCAGCGACCTGTGCGGAGTCTCCCACTGGCGGGCCGTGAGCGCCTCGATCGAAAACCCGGATGGCCACAGCGTCAACTGGGCTTGGCGCGCCGACTCCGGCAGCTATCCCGACCAGTTCAGGCGCGACCGCATGGTCCGCCTCGACGCCACCGCCGACTCCGGCTACAGTAACTGGGACCAGCTCGAAGATGGCACGATCATAATTGCAGACTACTCAAACGACGAGTTCAGGGACGCCAACTGGACATCGAGCGCACAACCGAAAATCAAGGCTTATATCGTCAGCGAAGAGGAGTTGACATGACAACATACCGGGCCGGTGTCATCGGCCACACGGGACGAGGCAACTACGGACACAGCCTCGACACCGTCTACCTGGGCATGGAAGAAATCGACTTGGTCGCCGTCGCCGATGCCGATCCCGAAGGACTCGCCGCCGCAGGTGAGCGCCTTGGCGTGGACAGCAAGAACTGCTATCAGGACTACCGCCGGATGCTGGAAAGGGAGCAGTTGGATATCGTCAGCGTCGCGCCGCGCTGGCCGGACCAGAAGCATGACATGGTCGTCGCCGCGGCCGGGTCCGGCGTGCGCGGCATCTTCTGCGAAAAGCCGTTCGCGCCGAATTTGACGCAGGCCGACGCCATGATCGCAGCCTGCGAAAGCGCCGGCACCAAGATCGCGGTCTCTCACCAGGGCCGCGTCGGTCAGATTGCCCACAAGACCAAGGAGATGCTGGCCGGCGGCGCTGTAGGCGAAGTCAAAGAGGTATACAGCGGCGGCAAACAGGACCACCGCGGCGGCGGTCAGGATCTGATGGTCCTCGGCACGCACTCGCTCGACATGCTCTGCTTTCTCTTCGGCCATCCCCGCTGGGTGCAGGCCTACGTCCTGCAGGACGGCAAGGACGCCGGACCCGACGACGCTCGCCAGGGCGACGAAGAGATCGGCCCCATACTGGGCAACCACCTGGAAGCCACCTTCGCCTTCGACGACGGCATCATGGCAAACTTCCACTCGCACCGTCGCGAAGTGCGCCCGGGCCCCCGGCCCGGCGGGCTGGAGATCCTCGGGACGGAGGGAATTCTACTCCAACGAGACGGCTACCTCCTGCACTGCCCTCATCCCAACTGGAACCCGGCCATGGCTGAACCGGCTTGGAAGGTTGTGTTGAAGCCAAATAACCCCGGCTTTGATACGCTCAATGCCTACATGGTGCGCGACCTGATCGCCGCTTTCGAGGAAGGACGTGAGCCAATCTCGAGCGGACGCGACGCGCGCTGGGCTTTGGAGATGATCCTGGGCGTTTACACTGCCCACCGCCACGGCCGCACGCCGCTCCCGCTGTCGGACCGGGAGCACCCGCTGCGCGACTGGGTGTGAACGATGCAGACGCCAATTTTCAAACCGGGCGAAGAGACTGAGCGCTGTAGCGATTACAAGAAAAACAAATCGTCGATGAAACCCACAACAACCGGAAAACTGCAATGAAACGAATCAACCAGATAATCGAGCTTCGGGAAGCTGGCCAGCCCGTCTATTGGGACGGCGGCCGCACACTCACTTATGAGGGCGGCGTCAAGTCAGCGCAGACGCACGCCGACTGGCTCGTCATCGGCATCGAACACCAGCCCTTCGACGTCGCCGGCCTCAACGACTTCATGCGCGGCCTGGTCGACGGCGGGCCCACCCGCACGGGCCACCGCACGCCTCCTGTACTCGTCACCCTGCCCTTCGACGGCGTCGACGAATACGTCGTGCGCAACAATGCCTGGATGATCAAACAGGTTCTCGCGACCGGCATCCACGGCATCCTGCTCTGCCACGTCGAAACACCCGGCGCCGTCAAAGAGTTCGTCGAGTGGGTGCGCTTCCCCTTCCACACGCACGGTGTCGGCGAAGGACTCGACATGGGCCGCCGCGGCTCCGGCGGCCAGGACAACGCCGCCCACGTCTGGGGCGTCTCGACCCAGGAATACCTGCGCAAGGCCGACGTCTGGCCGCTCAACCCGGACGGCGAGCTTGTCCTCGGCATCAAGATCGAAAACATCCGCGCCCTCGCCAACGCCGAGGCCAGCACTGCAGTCCCGGGCATCGCCTTCGCCGAGTGGGGCCCCTCAGACATGCGCATGACCTTCGGCTACGACACCGTCCGCACGCCCGAAAACACCGAAGAGGGCGACCTCAGAGCCGCCCGCGACCGCATATTCGCCGCCTGCAATGCCGCCAACATCGGCTTCCTCGACGGCGTCGACGCCAGCAATGTCGCAGCCAGAATCGACGAAGGCATCACCTTCCCCGCCGGCGACGAAGCTGCCGCAATCGCGGGGCGCCGCCATACCGGCCGCACTTTCGACTGAGTGAGCATAGCCTCAGGTAAACAGAAGACCTGGCTCACGTCAGCAGTTACGAAGCTGGCGCCTATACGATATTCTTTCTTAAGCCTCCTCACATCCGACACGTTCTTTGTCGGCTTGGGATGAGCGGGGCATCTCCTGCACGCAAAAATCCCCCCAATTCTTCTCTTCCTCAGGACCGCCTCTTGCCCAATACCCGTCCACCCAGGCTGATTTCGCGTGCTTGACAGGCTAACCTCGCAAGTGATATACCATATTGTGTGACTTGCCCCGCAGTGTATGCCTTGCAGCCGAACGCGTTTCAGTATCAACTTTCAGAGGTCTAGTGAAAAGGAGGAAGAGAATGTCTTCGCTCAGAAACGTTGCATTTATTCTCGCCTTGGCCCTCGTACTGGCTGCCTGTGCCCCGGCGCCGGCTGCCCCCGCCGCCGATCAGCCGGCCGATACAATGGCCGAAGCGCCCGCAGAGGCCACCACCGGCGACGACATCTGCCCCGCCCGCGGCGGTACTCTCGTCCTTGACTTCAGTACAAGGTCCTCGGTCGTACCAATCTGGGGTTGGGGATACGAGCAGCAGAAGCTCGTCTTTGGCAAACTGGTCCGCACCGGCACCGATAACGTACCCCATCCCGACCTGGCCGAAAGCTGGGAAATCAGCGACGACGCCACCGAGTTCACTTTCCACTTGCGCCAGGGCGTAAAGTGGCATGACGGCGAGGATTTCACCGCCGATGACGTGGCCTTCACCTGGACCTGGCACAACGACCCTGACAGCCCATGGGTGAACCCCGCCCAGCCCGGCAACTGGATTGCGCTGAAGGGTTCCCTTGACTACCTGGATGGTAAGACCGATTCTATCGAGGGCATCGAAGTTATCGACGATCACACGGTCCGCCTCACCCTCGCCGAGCCGGACGTAAGCTACTTTGCCCGCTTCATTGGCAGCATCAACATCCTTCCCGAGCACATCTACAGCCAGTGGCGTGTGCCCGACCTCAAGGACTCTGGCAATCCCCTCTGGTTCACCACCGAGACACAGATTGGCACCGGGCCCTTCAAGTTTGTGGATGGCAAGAAGGACGAGTACTTCCGCCTGGCGCGCAACGATGACTACTGGGAAGGCGCGCCCTGCCTCGACGGCATCCTGTTCCAGAACATGGGCCCGCCCGACACGCAGTTTATCGCCCTCCAAAAGGGTGAGTTGGATATCATGAAGGTCGAAGGCAACTTCTATCAGCAGGCCCAGGAATTGCCTGGCATTGACGTACAGACCCAGCGTTTGAACTACATCAGCGTCTTTGTCGGCAACCTCAGTCAGCCGGCCTTCTGGGACAAGCGCGTGCGTATGGCCGTAAGCCACGCCATCAACCGCCAGGAAATAGGCGATGCCGTTTACTTCGGCCTGCGCGAGCCGTGGCACACCTTCTCCTTCGTCGACGGCTGGACCAACGATGAAGTGCCCACCTATTCCTACGACCCCGAGAAAGCCATGGCCCTGCTGGCCGAAGCGGCCGCAGACGGCGTCTGGGACCCCGAACAAGAGCACGAGTTGATCTACTACCATACGGGCACAGAGGCGAAGAACTTCATGCTGCTGATGCAGAAGTATCTCAGTGAGGTGGGGATCAACGTCACAGTCATTCACGTGCCCAACGAGGCCTGGAACGACAGATTGGAGCAGAACACGCACTCCTTCTCCCATGCCGGCTGGGGCAATCCCGTCGACCTGCACGGCTACTATCGTACCTACCGCTGTGATAATGCTCCCCTCCACAGAAACGTGGTCTGGCCGACTGACGGCTCACTCGACGCCGTATGCGATCAAGTAGATGCGCTGTTTATCCAGGCCAAAGAGACCGGCGGTACCGAGGACCGCAAGGCCCTTTACAACGAGATTCAGCAGATAATCGCCGAAAACGTGATCGGATACATCCCGCTCCACCGCTACCACATGGGTTATGCGATCGGCAAGAATGTCGGCGGTATGGATGAATACGCGCTGGGGGGCATGCACGACTACCAGTGGTCGAAGCTCAACGCCCATCTGTGGTACAAGATGGAAGAGTAGATTTCTTGCACCGTCGTCCCACTCTGCTTGTCACCTTCAAGCAGAGTGGGATGCACCTTGGCGCTCTCTTTAGGTCCTCCTGAAATCCCACCATGACCCGATACATCATTCGCCGCCTGCTGATCGCCGTTCCTGTATTGTGGGGCATCATCACCCTCACCTTCATAATGAGCGAGATCATGCCCGGCGACTACGTCGATGCGCTCGTTCCCCCCGGTCTCAGACTGGAGATGGGCGTAGATGAGGCGCAGCTCCAACGACTGCGCGAGTCATACGGGCTGGACAGACCGGTCGTCGTACGCTATGCAATTTGGCTGCGTGAACTGCTGCTGCACGGCAATCTCGGCTATTCATTCGTCACCGGTCAACCGGCGCTGCAGGAGATGGCCCAGGTCTTGCCTGCAACGCTGCAACTCTCCATCGTTACCATTCTCTTTTCCCTCGTCGTCGGTACCTCCCTGGGTATCATTTCAGCCATCAAGCAGTATTCCGTTCTCGATCATCTTCTCACCTTGCAGGCCTTTGTTTGGATATCCACGCCCGGTTTTGTATTCGCCATCATTGCCCTCTACCTGTTCTCACTCAAGTTGCCCCTTTTCCCAACCGGCGGCAGAGCGCCGCTCGACGGTCCTGACAATTTTCTCATCCGTCTCCACTATCTGGCGCTGCCCGCTCTTGTTCTCGGCTTCGAGGGCTTGGCCGGCCATATGCGCTATGCACGCGCCAGCCTGCTGGAGGCTCTCGGCGCCGACTACGTCCGCACCGCCCGTGCCAAAGGCCTGCCTGAACGCTCCGTCTATCTGGGCCACGCCTTTCGCAACTCGCTGCTGCCGGTCATCACCATCGTCGGCCTCTCCCTTCCGGGCATAATCGGCGGCTCATTCATAATCGAGACAATCTTCGTCTGGCCCGGCATGGGCAAGCTGGGCATGGAGTCGATCTTCATGCGCAACCAGCCCATGATCATGGCCATGAACCTGATCGGTTCTTCGATGGTGCTGTTCGCCAATCTCCTGGCCGACATCACCTATGCCTGGGCCGATCCCAGGATCCGCTACGAGTAAGGTGCGTAGCATGGTCGATTCCACAGCCACGCCGGCAGACGCCGTACAAGAGGCGCGGCAGCCGGTTTCATCGCAGATTTCGCCGGACACATGGCAAGCCTTGCCCAAGGCTGAAAACCGCTTCCTGCGCCGCTTTCGCCGCCACCGTCTGGCTGTTTTAGGCTTGGCAGCACTGTCCCTCTTTGCGTTGGTTGCCATACTCGCGCCCTTTGTAACGTTCTACCATCCCAACGGCATCGACCTGACCGTAATGCGGCAGGCGCCCTCTACGGCTCATGTACTGGGAACCGACCCGCTGGGTCGCGATGTCTGGACGCGCCTTGCGTATGGCACCAGGGTCTCGCTCGCGGTCGGCCTCGTCGCCGTCAGTATCTATACCACCATCGGCGTCGTCCTGGGAGGACTCGCCGGGTATTTCGGCGGCCGTATCGACATGGTGCTGAGTCGCTTTACCGATGTCATGATGTGCTTCCCCTCCTTCATGCTCATCGTCACCGTCGCCGTGGTCCTGCCTCCCAACATCTTCAATGTCATGATTATCATCGGGATTTTTGGCTGGACCGGAATAATGCGCCATGTGCGCGCCCAGTTTCTTTCACTGCGCGAGCGGGACTTCGTGCTGGCCGCGCGCTGTGTCGGCGTGAGCAGTGGCCGCATCGTCTTCCGTCACATCCTCCCCAATGCGATCGCTCCGGTGGTTGTGGCGGCCACCATGGGCTTGGCCGGGGCCATCATGACCGAGTCCGCTTTGAGCTTCCTCGGCCTGGGCGTCCAGGAGCCTATGTCCAGCTGGGGAAGCATGTTGCAGGACGCCATGTCGCTGCCCATCCTGCAGACGATGCCCTGGCTGTGGTTGCCATCGGCCGTTGCCATCGCCATCACCACTCTCTCAGTGAACTTCGTCGGCGATGCACTGCGCGACGCGCTCGATCCCCACATGAGCCTCGATTGACATCCTGAAGAGTGACACGGAGTCTCGATACGTTGAAGCCGTCCCCTGACTCGCCGTTTCCAGGCCGGAGCCGCATCCGTTACAGCCAGGAGAATAGCCATTGAGTACACCTCCAGGTACTCCGTTTGACCCTGATGACCATACGGTTGTGCTGTTCCACTTCGACGAAGGCAGAGGCAACCAGACCCTGGACGCTTGCGGCGACACCCGGCTCACCCTCCGCGCCCATCGCCAAGCGCAGTGGGCCTCGCATCCCGGTTTCGGCGCCTGTGCACGCTTCGACCGCAGCACCGACGACGCCAACCTGCTTGTCGGACCCGCCAACAACGATAAACTCCACCTCCGGCCCTGTACCTCGGAGTGGACGGTCGAAGCCTGGGTCCGCTACACCGGCGCCGGCGGCCTCGAAGAAGGGCACACCTATGTCAACATCTGCGGGACCGAAGACGAAGGGCTGGGCCTCCCCATCGGTATGCGCGGCGGCTGGAACTTCTCCCTTCACAGCTTTACACGCCCAGGCACCTTGCAGGATGGGCTTTACCCCGCCGCCCGCTTCATGGGTTCCCCCCGCGGTCGCGATCCCAATCACGACACCAGCGGTCTCCTCCTCCAAAACGCCAAAGCCGGCGGCTGGACAAGCGCCGACCCACCCAGGATTAAAGACAACAACTGGCACCATGTTGCCTGGCAGTTTCGCTATCTGGACCAGACGCACTTCTTCTTTCTCGACGGCCAGCTCATCCGCCGCGTCCAGCTCCCACTCCCCAACGACCTGCAGGGTCGGGTTATCAACGATGCCGAAAACGTCGGCGTCCCCTTCGTCGTTGGAGGTTTCATCCACTCCCATGACCCGCCAAAACTCCTGGCGTACGGCAATTTCGAAGGCGAAATCGACGAGATCCGCATCTCCAGCATCATGCGCTATCCGGTAGCGGATCGGCTGTCAATCGTTCGGCGCGAACTGCCCCCGGCTACCTGCAATGCCCCGTACTCAGTTCAATTCTCGGCCGACGCCCGCAGTGGCCCCGTACATTGGGAGTTTGCCGAAGAACGGCTGCCGGCAGGGCTGACGTTGGACAGCAAAACTGGGGCAGTCAACGGCAAGCCAACTCTGGCATCAGAGCACCAGCCTCTCGGTCTGATTGCCTCCGACACCAGCGGCAGTACCGACCGCCACCAGTTCCACTTGAGCGTTCGCCGCGGTCAGATCTCTACGGAATCACTGCCTCCGTCTTTCGCTGGAAACGAATATCGCGCCAGGCTCCGGACCAGTCACATGGTCGCCCCGGTCCACTGGTCGCTTGCAGGTGGCGCCCTGCCCGACGGACTCCATCTCGACCCGGAAACTGGTGAACTGGCTGGCGCGCCTTCCAACTCTTGCATCTGTCGCTTCCACGTCAAAGCAGTCGACGCCATCGGCCAGACCCACCAGGCCGAGATCACCCTGAAAGTGCTGCCCGCGGAGCTCCTCGTCATCGGGCCCGACAAACACACAGTTGTCCTCTATGACTGGCGGGGGCCCAACGGCCGCCTCATCCCCGACGTCATGGGCGACGAGGACCTGACCCTGACCTGGACCAACATAGGCGGCGACAGGCGCGTCTCCTGGCCCGGCCGCAATGGTCGCTTTCCCCAGGATACCGGCCACGGCGAGCACGGCTTCGTCGGACCCCAGCATAATGACAAGCTCGACCTCCGAACCTGCCAACAGGCCTGGACCGTCGAAGCCTGGATCAGGCGGGGCGGACCCCTGCAGGCATATGGCGTAACTGCCGACGAGCACCACCAGCCCTTCACCTTCGGCCACATATGCGGCACCTACGACAAGACCGAACGCGGCGTCTGGGAGTTCTATCTCTCCGCCCACAATTCGCCCGATGGCAGTATGGCCCCAGGTGCCCATTTTCTGGGCGCAGAGCCCGAACAGGAGCTGATGGATCTGCATCCCTGGACGCGTCCGGACGGGCTTGTTGTAAGCTCAGCCGAAGCGGGCATCAACGATACTGAATGGCACCACGTGGCCTGGCAGTATGAAGCGGAGGAGGACCTTCACCAGCTCTTTTTGGACGGCATCCTGATCTGGCAGATGCGCAGCCCCGACGGCCGCAGATTGGTCAACAACCGTAGACACGACGCCCAGTTCAGCGTCTCTACGCGCCTCAAGGGATTCGCGCGCTACGGCGGCGCGTTCGACTTCCTGGGCGAGGGCCACTTTTTCGGTCAAATAGGCGAGATTCGTATTTCCTCCATCAAGAGGTACTGATCCTTTCGATAACAGATTTCGGTCCAAAAAAGGAGATAAATCGTGAGAAACTGGGGGCTTGGACGCGGTAAATGGGTGTTTGTCGATTGGATGGGCGTAGAACCTGGCTACGGCACCCAGTGGGGTGGGGCAATCACAGAGGGCTGGAGCGTCCCGCATGGGATCACGCTCAAAGTCCACGAGCCCACAGTAGACCATGGGTTGGCGATCGCTGCTGATCGCCCTTGGGAACAGGGGTACATATCACCGTATTCGACGTTCCTCGAGGATGGAGGTACGCTCCGGTGCTGGTACGAAAACGGCGGCGGCATCGGCTACGCCGAGTCGAACGACGGCGCTGCCTGGCTTAAACCCAACCTTGGCCTGCAAGAGTGGAACGGATCGACCGACAACAACCTGATCGACATTAACCGTCATGGCCACGGCATCTTCATCGATCCCGTCGCCGAAGAGTCCGAACGCTACAAAATGGTCAGCTGTCACTGGACCGAGACCGAACGCAAAGTCCTCGGCGCCGTTTCCGCCGACGGCCTCCACTGGACGCCCCTGCCCCGGCCTCTGATGGAGCACCAGCATGCTGACACCCAGAACATCGCCCTCCATGATGCCGAACTGGGCAAGTATGTACTCTACACCCGCCAGATGGATGGGATTTCGAACCGTCGCGGGGTCAACCGGACCTTATCTGACGATTTTCGGCACTTTCCCGACTCACATCCGGTCCTTGAGAACAATCCTCTCGATGCGCCCGACCTGGATATCTACTGCAACGGCTATTCCCCTTGGCCCGGGGCTACCGACGCCCATCTGATGCGGCTCTCCATGTACGAACGCACGCCCGACACCATGAATGTACATCTGGCCACCAGCCGCGACGGCATGTTCTGGCACAGGCCGCTGGGCCAAGACCCCTGGATCGAGACAGTGCCCTCTGCAGAGGGACCATACAATACCGTCTATGCCTGCGCTGGGGTGATTCCCACGGGTAACAGAGAGTGGTCCACCTATGTAGGCGTCAACCGCAGGTTGCACAACGAACCGCTCGAACGGAAAACGGGCGCCCTGGGCGAGTCGGGGCTGGTCCGCGCTTCCGTACGCGAGGACGGATTCGTCTCACTCTCCAGCCGCGGGCGCGGCGGCTTCTGGACAGTACCCTTTGAACTGAACTCGGACTCGATCCGCGTCAACGCGCATTCCCTTTACTCGGGCTTCCTGCGCTGCCAGATCCTCTCCTCCAGCCCCGGTGACGTCGGCAGCGACACACGCTTCATCCGCACCATCGAGGGCTACACCCTTGAAGACTGCCAGCCGCTTGTCGGAGACCACCTTGACGCGCCTTTCACCTGGAACGGCAGCGCCGATCTGGGCCATCTGCGGGGCCAGACTGTCCGCCTCAGATTCGACCTCTTCAAGGCAGACCTGTACGCCATTCGATTCTGAGTCAACTGGCAGCACGAACAGGAGATCGAGTATCGCCTCCTCGGGATTCCCGGTGACGTTCCTGAAGTTCAGTCTGGTCAGAAAGGAGCAAGCGCCGGGAGCAGTTCCCTTCCTTATGCCGGGCGCCATGCTTGACCCCCTCACCCAGATTGTATAAACTTCCGTAAAACCTCACTGTACCAATTACGATGTCACTGCAAATCGCCTGGCAGGAAGCGCCCATATATCCAGCTCTCATCAAAGGGCCCGCCGTCGGTGTTGTTGACGGCCAACTGCTGGTCGCCGGAGGAATGGCCTACCCCTGGCGAGAAGTTGAGTACGGATTCGGCGCGCCAATCCAGGCCAACACCTTCGACCGGCAGGACGATTCAGCCCCTATCGACGAATGGTATCCTCTGCCCCCGATACCGATCGGCCCGGGCTGGACATCCGGTGCAGCAGTCGCAGGCGGCCTGGCCGTCGTCGGCGGACGGCGCCGCGCAGTCGGCAATCGCGCCACCGCTGACGTCTGGTTCCTCGACGTCCAGGCTGGCGCCACCGCATGGGAAAAGCTGCCCGACCGCCCTTCTCCCGCCATGGTCGCGACCACCTTCGCCCACGGCGATCACCTGTACACTGCCTTCGGCACCGACTGGCACCCGCACGAGCACGCCACCGGCGACCCCAACATCTACCGGCTTGACGTCCGCGACAGAGGCAACTGGGAGATAGCCGCCCAGTTTCCGGGCGAACCGCGTTGGATGTGCGGCATGGGCATCTGCCGCAACAAACTCTACGTAGTCGGCGGCCACGACATCCCCATCGGCGGCGTCACTGACCCCAAGCCCCACAACGCCTTGCGCATCTTTCCTCCCGGCGAACTGACTGCTGACAGAATCAGTCACGTCGTTTTCAGCGAAATTTGGGAGTGCGACCTGGCAACGGGAACTTGGCAGGAGCTGCCCCGCCCGCCGCGGGCCTTCGTTGCCGATGCCTTCACAGTGGACGACCGCTGGATAGTACTCACCGGCGGCCAGACCTGGGTCGTCTCCCCGGACGGCAACTCCGTCCACATCATGGGACACGTCCCGCAGCTGGACTTCGTCTGCCACTCCAGTGAAGTCTGGGCGTACGACACACAAGAAGCAACCTGGGCGGCTCTCGACCCGCTGCCCTACGGCATCGCCTCGCACAGGGTCGCTGTCTGGCAGGACCGCGCCTTTCTCGTCGGCAACGAGACGCGCGACAGCGTACGCGGCAATACTTACGGGACGGTCTTCACAGGACAGATCCGCACCGACTGACTTCGACAGATGCCCATGAACGAAGAGAAGAGAGGAGTCTGAAAGCAATGCAATCCACAAACGTTGCAGACGGGACGAAGGTCACGATGTCCGGCCACGAGCTTGTCTTCGGCCAGAATATTTTTACGCCTCGTGACGCGAACGACATCGCCGGCGACACCACAGCCCTCCGAGCCCGAATCGAAGAGGACGGCTATCTGCTGATCCGCGACTTCTATGATCGAGACGCAATAATGGCCGCCCGCGCCGACATACTGTCCTACCTGTCTGAACAAGGCGGGCTGGATTCCGACGCACCGCCTGCAGAAGGTGTGATCGGCCCGCAAAATGAGGCCGTGGCCCTGCGCAACGAGGTTGTAGTCAACATGCACGCCTACCTGCGCGTCGTCAACTCCGATCTCATCATGGCCTTCTTCGAAACCTTTCTCGGCGGCCCGGTGCTAACCCTGGATCACAAATGGCCGCGCGCAGTCAGACGCGGCCACAGCACAGGCGCACACTACGACGTCGTCTTCATGGGCGCCGGCACCAAGAAACTCTACACCGTCTGGACCCCCTTGGACGACCTGTCACTAGAGATGGGACCGCTCGCCTTCTGCCCGGGCTCCAACAAGCTCGACGCCTTGCGCCGCACCTACGGGGCAGCCGACGCCCACAACGATATGACCGAAGGCCACCTCAGCCGCAACCCCCTGGAGCTGATCGATATACTCGGCGTCAAGTGGTCGTCCACGCCGTTTCGCGCCGGCGATGTCATGATCTTCGGCATGTACTTCCTGCACGGCTCGCTCGACAACGTCTCCAACCGCTATCGCCTCAGCACCGACAACCGCTACCAGCTTTCCTCCGAACCCGTCGACGAACGCCACATGGGTCCCCACCCTGACCAGATTCCCAAGGCCGAAAACCGCAAGACCATGGCCGAAATGCGGGAAAAGTGGGGGATTTAAGTTCATATCATTAGCAGTTCTGTCAAAAGGGAATCCTTGCCGCCATGTCCACTCCTGAGCCGAAAAGCCGCACCGAGCAGCTCGACATCAACCAAAAAACCGAAGCCATCTTCAGCGGCGGCCGGCCCGTCGACAGGGACTACCCTTACATTCCTCCCGACTACAAAGTACACTTCCCCCACATCGGGACGGACCGGCAGCTGTTTCTTGACAACTTCATTCTCGATCACCTTAACGGAGTCAAGAGAGAGTTGTGCGCCCCGCAAAAGGCACCCGAACCTCTCCTCTACTTCACGGACCTACCCTGGGAGCGAGTGCAGTTCAACCCGGGCACCGCCGGCGTCGTCCACGACCCCGACGATGGCCTGTTTAAGATGTGGTACTGGCAGGGACTTGCCAACGAACCCTTCAACACCAGCCAAGTCCTCTGCTACGCCGAATCAAACGACGCTCTCCACTGGGAGAAACCGCTCCGGGATGACTGCCTCCCATTCCAGGAACACACTGCTACCAACATCGTCCACCCCGACATCTCCCAGTCGGGCCTAGCCCTGAACCACGACCGCAGCGACCCCGAGCGGAAGTACCTTCTCGTAAACTGGCCCCCCAAAACAGCGGCCAAGCGAGCGCCCGGCAGTCCCCGCCTCTCCAGTGTCGACGCCTCGCCCGACGGCATCCACTGGCACAACATTAGCGAGGAGTCCCCCCTTCCCCACCACCACGAGCAGAAAATAATCTGGGACGAAGGCATTCAGCGCTACATCGGCTACAGCCAGTACTCCCACCACCAGAACTTCCTCTATCGCAAACGCCAGATCGGCCGCCAGGAAAGCGCCGACTTCATCAACTGGTCACCCAAAGAGGTCGTACTCTCCGCAGACTGGGACGCCAACCTGCCCCCCGACCTGGAGATGCACGATATGTCAGTGCGCAAAGTCGGGGAACTCTACATCGGCATCACCAGCGAATTCATGGCCGAACCCTTCTGGCAGGAGCGCGAAGGCCACAACTGGCGTGACCAGGCCTTTAGCCGCCTCGGCCTCTACACCAGCCGCGACGGCAAACGCTGGCAGCGCGTCGGCGGCCCCGAACCCTGGGTAGACACCGGTTCGCCCGGAGACCAGGACTACGGCTTCGCCTGCTTTACGCCGGCAGGTGAACTGGTCCACAACGGGAATCTGGTAATCCCCTACAGTGCAAATCCCCAGAAGCAAAGCTGGCTGAATCAAGGTTCGCCAACGCCATCGTATCCGCCGGAGGAGTTCGATCGCCGCCGCCAGGCTTGGCAAGCGCGCCAGTCGTTGCGGCCTGATCCTGAACCTAAGCGGGCCGTAGGCGGTCTGATCCTGCGCGAGGACGGCTGGGCAAAGCTCGTGCCAGAATACGAAACCGGCCAGGTCTACACAAAGCAGTTCGTCTTCGAAGGCGATACTCTGCGAGTCAACGCCGACTGCAGCTACGGATATCTGCAGGTCGAACTACTCGACCCCACTCTCACGCCCTACGAAGGATTCTCGGCCGAGCTCTGTGACCCGTTAATCGGCGAACGTGACCAAATCTGGCACACGGTCCGCTGGCAGGGAAAGAGCGACCTGCGCTCGCTCTGGAACAAACCCGTTCGCATCCGCTTCACTCTGTGTGAAGTCAGCCTCTTCGCTTTCAAGTTTTTCGTATCCATGTCAGAATGACGACAGATTAGCTCTCATGCCCTCAGTGAACTGAAAGGAGCCAAACATGGGATCACAACTGAAAGTCCACAACCCAATGGGCTACCCGCCCCAGATCGACCAGAAGCACCTTGCCCCCCGCGTTAACGACTTGGCCGGCAAGACAGTCTATCTTGTCGACTGCCGCTTCGACGACGGCGATATTCTTGTCGAGCAGATGGCCAACTGGTTCAGCGACAACCGTCCCGACATCAACGTAGAAGTGCGGCGCAAGTCGGGCGTCTACACCGAGCGCGACGAATCCCTCTACCAGGAAATCCAGCAGAAAGGAGCAGGGGCCGTCATGGCCGTCGGCCATTGAAGTACCTGCGCGCCGGCGGTCGCCGACCAATGCATTATTCTGGAAACTGAATACAACGTCCCAACAGCCTCCATCCAGACCGGGATTTTCCTGGACCTGGTGAAGGCCTCCACGCTACAGCAGGGAATCCCCTATCTGCGCCACGCCTTTGTGCCGCAGCCAGTGATGGGCCGCTCGCCGGCCCAGCTGAGAGCTTATGTCGATGGCCCTGACGACATAACCGGCCGTCCCTTCATGAGCGAAGTTATCGCCGCGCTCACCCGATCAAAGTCGGAAGAGGAGAGCCGTCAACACAATTTCGACCGCTCCACCCCTCGCTTCGTCGAGCCGGACACGGAAGAAAACCTGCACCAACTCTTCGTCGAAAACCTTTGGACCGACATGCTGCCGTTCATCCTCCCAACAGAGGAGCGAGTCGCCGCCATGTTGGAGGGCACCAGTCGCAGCCCGGACACCGTCGTCGGACATATGCGTCCCACGGCCACCCGCGAAGCCTGGGAGTACACAGTCGAAAAGGTCGCCGTCAACGCCGTCATGGCCGGGGCCAAGCCGGAGTATTTCCCGGTCATTCTGGCGCTTGCCTCTACAGGCGCCTCTGCGAGGGCCAGCACCACCAGCTCCGCCGCGGCCATGGCCGTCGTCAACGGCCCCGTCCGCCATGAGATCGACATGAACTGGGGAACAGGCGCGATGGGGCCCTACAATCACGCCAACGCCACAATCGGCCGCGCCTTCGGTCTGCTTTCGCAGAACCTCCAGGGCGGTTCCGTCCCATCAGAAACCTACCTTGGCTCCCAGGGCAACAACTACGCCTACAACAGCGTGACTTTCGCCGAAAACGAAGAGCGCAGCCCGTGGGTACCCTTCCACGTCCAGCATGGCTTCGAAGCCGACCAGAGCGCCGTTAGCGTTTTCGGCGGCTGCCGTTCCACAGCCTTCAACCTGGGCCTGCGCGCCAAACACTGGCAGGACCATGTCCGCAACATGCTGCGCGGCCTCAACCCGCACAACCCCCCCACCTTCGTGCTCGATCCGATCACCGCGCAGCAGTTCATCGACCGCGGCGGCTTCGATACCAAAGAGAAGTTGATCCAATGGGTGTACGAGAACGCCACCATGCCCGCTAGTGTCTACTGGGACTACCAGCTGATCGAAAACTATGTCTATCCACATGCGCTCAATGGAGTCGAGCCCTACGCCACCAAGCTCAAAGCCGGCAGTGATGAACTGATTCCGATTTACAAGGAAGACGAGATCCACGTCGTCGTCGTCGGCGGCGAGACGAACGGCTATTGGCGCATCATGGGCTGCAACTACGCCGGCACAGCGTCGGTCGATGACTGGCGCTAACTGATTACACCAGCCGTATTACTGATACCCTACCCTTGCCAGGCCGAAGGAAGGGCATCAACCGGCGCAGAGCGAGGTCAACCATAGCAGCAAGCGGGCAGGGCAAGTGGAGCAGACCATCATTCCACCTGTCCTGCCCCTTGATCTTTCACAAGTCCCTAAGCAGAACGAACGGCCAGGTCCCCGCAACCGGGCGGCATTCGCAATCCCCTCCTTGCCGCCCGGAAGGAAGAGGAAAAATGGAAGAGATTACGCAACTTCGACTGGAAGGCTACTGCCTGCTGAAAGGCGTCATACCCCCCGACAAAGTCGGCCGCGTCCGCCAGGACATCGACGACTCGATGAAACCCGGCCTGGAGGCGTACAATGAGCATGACTGGTCAGCCGTCACCCACATGCTGTCACTGGCTCCCTACTTCGCCGAACCGCGTCTCCTAAAGATCGCGCGCACCGCCTTCAACCACGCCAAAGTGAAAATCTCCCAGACCGAGTTCAAGAGCGTGCCTCCCTACAGAAACCCGCCCGAATGGCGCAACTTCCACACCGACTGGCCCCACGACCTGACCGACGCCTCCTTCTGCGGCCTTATCAATCAACCCTTTCCCGACACCATCATGAGTATCACCTCGATCTGGATGCTCTACCCTTTCACGCCCGAGAATGGCGCCACCTGGGTCGTCCCCCGCACACACCGCGACCCGCGCAATCCGCGCGGCAAGAGTGACGGGATCGACGGCATGAGTTCAATTCCCCACGAGCAGCAGATCTGCGGCGACGCCGGCGACGTCATCCTCATCGACAGCCGCATCTGGCACTCCGCCGGCGCCAACTCCACCGACGACATCAGAACATCAGTGGTCGCCCGCTACTCACCCTGGTGGCTGAGCGTCGATTACGGCAAACGCAACTGCGCCTTTATTCCCGCCCACATTTTCGACAAGCTGCCCGAGCCCGTCCAGGAGCTCTACTCCCATCGACGGGTGAAGAATGAACCGCTCCAAATCGGAAGTCCATCGGAGCAGTTGTAGGCACCGGCGCCGGCAAGCCGGCTGAGAATCAGACCGGGCTCGGCCTGCTACCGTTCAAGAACTGGAAAAAAGCGAGGCTTCAGCATCTTGTAGAGGTCAGGTCCGTTGATGAATCCTTGCGGCAAGAGCGATTCGAGCGCCCTGGCCCGCTTGATCACGTGAGATTCAAAGCTTCCCGTTCGAGGGTCAAGTACAGAGCAAGAGATCGCTTCGCGGCTCAAATCACACTTGGCCGGCGCGAAGCTGCAGCTTGATTCCTGTTTCTCAACGGAAAAACTGCAGTCATACTCAAAGCCCATGAACTCCTCAAAGGGAATAATCTTGTTGAATGGGTTGTTCAGGCTGTCCTCGACTCTTCCTGTGATCGAATTGGGAAAAGTAAGGACCTCATATTTCCTGAACTGTTCCATGTCTGCTCGTGAAAGCGAAACCGACCTCCTGATATTGAAATCATAGACGTAGTAGCCGGGCCGTCCACCTGCTGCCCGTCGGCACTCGTCGATCTGCTCCAACAGAGTGGCCGCATTGCCTGCCTGCACTCCACCATCCCCGGTGCCTGTCGCACATCCTTGTAGGTAGAGAAGCTGCGAACTGAAAGGACCTCCAACGTATTCCCGGATCTCCTTGCCTTCAATGTATGCCCGAAAGACAAGGATTGCCGCAGACGCCAACAGGATCAGTAGGAAAACTGCAGAGACAAGGCCCACCTGCCTGAACCGGGGGCTCTTCATAAAGAGAGCTGCAGGACTTTGCTTGATGGTCTGTGATTGTTTCATTTCAGAGTCTCTGTAAAGTGTCCGTCAGACTGGGCCTGGCCGCACAAATCTGCCCGTTCAACGGAGAGAGTGCCGCCGAGGTTCCAACGCAACGCAAGAAGCTTGAGCTCCATTCCTGTTTCAGTCAGAGGTCAGATCGTCGTGTAACCCACTCTAACCAGAGAATCCTCAAGGTAATTCCCAAAACTGTTCATCCTCTGCCATCAACTTTCAAGACTAAGCGCATTTTAGCGACTGACAACAAATGACAGAACAACAACAACCCGAAACACCCGAAGCCAGATACGATTCCGAAATCGTCGACGTGCAGCGCCGCATGGACGAAACCTGGGCCGGCGACAGACCCGTCGATCCCGGCACCTACCCCTATTTCAACCCCGACTACCGCTTGCCCTTCAAGCACGTCGGCCTGCAGAAACAACTCTTCCTCGACAACTACATTCTCGACGAACTGATCGACGCTGAACGAATAATCCCGCCCCCGCAGAAAGCCGAACCGCCCCTGATCGAGTTCGAGAACCTCCCCTGGGAACGCTACCACTCCACCAGCGTACCCGCCGCCGCCCTCTACGACCCCGATGACCGCCTCTTCAAGATGTGGTACAAGACTTTGGTCAGCGGCAACACCAACACCGCCCAGGGAACCGAAGTCGTTCTCTGCTACGCCGAGTCCGACGACGCCCTGCACTGGCGCAAGCCCCTGCGCGAGGACTTTCAGCCATTCCAGGACAGCCCAAAGACCAATATCGTCGTCCGCGACTTCGACAACGGCACCATCGTCCTCAACCCGGATCGCAGCAATCCGCAGAGAAAATTCCTCGCCGTCTACAACCCCTCAATGGAGGCCACCGGCCGCGGCCGGCGCGTCATGTCCCGCGTCGCCGCCTCTCCTGACGGCATCAGTTGGCACGTGATCAGCGACGACTCCCCCTTCCGCCACCATCACCAGATGCGCGTCATCTGGGACGACGCCTACAAAAAGTGGGTCGGCTACTCCCAGGCCTCGCACGCCTTCGCCAGTCATCTTCACGTCCGCACCATCGGCCGCCAGGAGAGCGCTGATTTCATCAACTGGTCGCCCAAGCAGATCATTCTCTCAAGCGACTGGGATCCCAACGTCGGTCCCAACGTCGAGTTTCACACCATGTCGGTGCGAAAAGAGGGCGGCCTCTACATCGGCATTGTCGAGGAGGCGCACGGAGAGCACCAGTGGCTCGTCAACGCCAACGGCAGTAACCAGCGAGATCAGTTCCATACTAAAGCGGCCCTCTACGCCAGCCGGGACGGCCACCGCTTCTTCCGCGCCGACGGCTACCAGCCCTGGGCCGACAACGGCCCGCCCGGCAGCCAGTACTACGGCTACTTCTGCCACACCGTAGCCGGCTACCTCCTTCACCGGGGCAGGATGGTCATCCCTTGTTCAGCCTTCCCCCATAAACAGCGCGACACGCGTCCCGCCGGTGTGTCGAATCACGCGCCCCAATCATCCGCCTTGGCCTCCCGCCGCCACGTCGAGGACCTGGCACGCTACGGAATCGGCAGCCCCATGATGGATCATGTGCGCCCGGACCTGCCCGTCCAGCGGAGCATCGGCGCCATTGTCCTGAGGGAGGATGGCTGGGCTGCGCTCCGTCCCAAATACGAGGCCGGCCAGGTCATCACCAAGCAGTTCGTTTTCGAAGGCAATGCTCTGCGCGTCAACGCCGACTGCGGCTACGGGCTGATTCGGGTCGCCCTCCTCGATTCAGAGCTGAAGCCCTATCCCGGCTTTGGCCTGGAGGATTCCGTACCCATCCATGCGCCGTCCGACCAGATCTGGCATTCAGCCGAGTGGAAGAACGGTCCTGATATGCGCCGGCTCTGGAACAAGCCCGTTCGCATCTGCTTCTCTCTCCTGGAGAGCAACCTCTACGGCTTCCAGTTTCATTATCAACCTGACACCGAGAACGGGGGACGCTAAGCCCATGCTTGCCGATGTCAACACCACCGATATTGCCTCAGCAATCAGGCTGGGATGCCGCACAATGTGTTCGGTATTCAACGACGATGACAACGACGTGCCCTTCTTCGGTTCCCAGGTCTGGCCGGATGCCTTTCTTAGTTTCAGTACCTCGGCCTCCGAAGCGCACGTGCCCGGTCGCCATCTCAACGCCCTTCTCAACGCCGAAGACGTGCTCGGCCTCACTTTGGAGGAAGGCTGTATCGACCGCCACGCACGCGCCGCCTTCCTCTCCTACTCCGGCGAGCTTCCTCTACCGCTAAACAGAAATCGCATTGGCGGCCCACTGCAGAATTTCTATCCTCACAACGTCCGCGAGGGATTCCACGCCCTCTACGCGCTGGCCCGCTTCCGCAGCAGCGCGCCGGCAGGCGAGCTGGCAGAGCGTAGCATACGTGCGATTCAGGAGCTCTGGCATTCGCGCAAGGGATGGGACAGAGACCGGATTGAGAGCAAGTTCCAACTCCATTCCACAACATTCATTATCGGACTGGCGCGGGCAATCGGCCCCCTGGTGAAGCTCCACCGCCATACCGTTTGCGCCGGCGCCCTCGAGCTCGCCCTGGAGCTCGCAGACAAAGCCACTTCCGAGTTCTTCCTGCCGTCCGGCGCCTACGATCGTGAGACTTTTGGCGCCCATACGCACTCCACCACCTGCGTCATGTCTTCGCTCGCCCAATTGGCCGACCTGACCCGCGACGCAAACCTGATGGAGCGGGTCCGCGCCTTCTATGACAACGGGCTCAACGACATACGCGATCAGCTCGGTTGGGTAATTGAAAGCAGTGACGAAGGCCGCGATCCGGACCGCGGCGAGGTAAACAACACCGGCGACATCGTCGAGACCTCGCTCTTGCTTGGGCAGTGGGGCTATCCGCAATATTATGAAGACGCCGAGCGCATCCTCCGCTGCCACTTGCTTCCCTCACAGCTGCGCGACGTCTCCTTCATTCGCGACCCGGACAACCCGCACAACGAGGACGGCAAGTGCGATGTCGCCAACAGGCACCTCGGCGGCTTCGGCTTCCCCGCGCCCTACGGCCACAAAACAATCGACGCCGAACGTATCAGTTTCAACATGGACATCGTCGGAGGCGCAGTGGCGTCACTCTGCGAAGTCTACCGTCAAGCCGTGGCCACGACCTCGGCGGGCCACTACGTACATCTGCACTTCGACCACGAAACAGAAGCCGTGGACGTTGAGTCGCCCTACACCCATCGCCACATGCGCGTGCGCGCCAAGCGTCCCGGCCCGCTCTTCGTTCGCCTACCCAGCTGGGTCGAATCGAACTCGGTCAGCGTAGACGGCCTTGATATCCCGCCCTGCCTTCACAACGGTTACCTCGTCCTCAGTCAGCCGCCTGTCAACCGCTGGATCACCATCCAATTTGACCTGGCCGAACGTGACATCGTTCTAAGCCACCGCACACGCGACATCAAAGTGCGCCTCCGCGGCGACTCGGTTGCCGCCATGTCCAACTTCGGGGCCGAGCACACCTTTTTCCCAGCGCTCGAAGAGTGACGGAAGCAGTACCTATTCAGCCGGACGGAATCCCTGTTACGGAAACACGAATCCAGAGCCAAAGGAAATGATCATGGCAAGCAGACTCATCCATATCCTTCTCGTCGCCGCCCATCCCGCCGACAGCTTCGACATGGCAGGCGGCACGCTCGCCCATCACATAGAACAGGGCGACCGGGTAACGGCAGCAATCCTGACCACAGGCGTGCGTTCCCACCACTGGGAACTCGGTGAGCAGAGACGCCGCTCCGGCGCCGAGCTGGATGTAGAAGAATATGTTGCCCAGGCCGTCGAGGAGAAGCTGGAGGAGGTCCGCCGCGCCTGCCGCATCCTCGGCTTCGACGACGTGCGCGACCTTGGCTTCGAGGACGACGATGTCCTGGTCACCCAGGACAAAGTCGAGGCCATCGCCGAAGTCATCCGCGCAGTCAAGCCCGACATGCTGATTACCCATCACCCCTTCGAGAGCGGCGGCTTCAAAATGCACGGGACAACCGGCCAGTGCACGCTTTACGCCTGGCAGCTCGCTTCGGGATCGGGCCGCGGCCGCCAGGAGCGCCATCCCGTCCCCTGCATCTACTTCATGAACCCGACCGCCTACATCGGCAACAACAGCCTTGAGTACGCCGGCACCGCCCGCGTCGACCTCTACATCGACATCACCGACGTAATCGACAAAAAAGTGCGGGCACTCGATCAGATCGCCAGCCAGTACTACGGAGGACCCTACGTCCGCAAGCGCGCCGAAACCTCCGACGGAAGCTCTGGAAACAGCGCCCTCGTAGCCTATGCCGAAGAGTTCCAGCGCTTCCAGCCCCAGGTCCGTTACACGCTCCCCATTACCGACGCCGAGCTCGAACGCATCACCGAGCCGCAGTCAGCCCACATGGGCCGACGCAGCGAAATGATAGGAGGCCTGATGCCGCTGTCCGACGGCGAGACATTCACGTCCCGCCATCGCATGTCAAAGGAAAAGTACGAGGACTGAAATGATCGGCGCCCCGCCCGCAATGATTTTCAGCTGTGGCTCGTTATTGTATTTCTGAACAAAGTCCTGCGAGTACAAATTGCGGCTAACCGGCGAGGGGCCGCGCAGCTGCGCAGCAAATCCCAATACGCTTTATCCGCGTCCCTCCGCGTCCTCCGCGGACAAAAAGGTTTTCTTCGCGGCCCTTAGTGGCCCTTCGTCGAACAAGAGGTGTTCTTCGCGATCCTTCGCGTAGCTTCGCTGAACAAAGAAAGGTGTTCTCCGCGTCCTCCGCGGACAAAAAGGTTTTCTTCGCGGCCCTTAGTGGCCCTTCG
>VXRG01000037.1:0-14468 GCA_009838625.1 Caldilineaceae bacterium SB0664_bin_27 | reverse complement strand
CTCCGCGTCCTCCGCGGACAAAAAGGTTTTCTTCGCGGCCCTTAGTGGCCCTTCGTGGATGAAAAGGTGTTCTTCGCGCAACTTCGCGGATCAAGTGAAATGGTCACTCCTCAATCCGACTGACGACCATCCGCTCATCGCCCGCCCCGTTTCGCCACAGGTCCTGACAGGCCGCAGCCAGTTCCTCCAGCCCCTCAGTAATCGTGGCAAACAGATTGCCCGGCATGTGCCCTTCCGGCCCCAGCAGATAGTTCTCCCGCCCGTAGAAGATCGCCAGATCGATCAGACCCGTCTCCCGGCACTGCTCCCGCAAGAAGGGCGGTACGTTGCTGCCCGGCGGCACCGGCAAATAGAGAAAGTCGCCTGGAATCGGGAAGACCGTGGCGTTTTCTTTTCCTGGATCCTTCTCTGCAAACGGCGGGGTCAGAATATAGACCTCGTTATTTGCCCATTTGGCATGATAGGCTTCGCCCTCCAGTGGCAACGCGTTCCAGACCGCCTCGGCCGTCAACGGTGCCGCGTCGTCAAGGAGCTCGGCCACCGCGGACACGTTGTGTTTCTCGAATGAAATCCTGATCTTGCGACCCATGCTATAATCTCCTGTATTCCCTTCAACGTTTACGATGGTCGATTCCGATGCAGTTCAATAGCCTGCGTCGAGAGACAGGGACGATTTCAAATTCGCCTGACTGAGCCTTCTTGACTCCGGAAATCCTGAAAAACCGACTCACAATGTCAGTTCAGGTCCCGACCCAGTCGCTTGCCTCCATTCTATCGGCGGTACTACGATCCACAAAGGGGACGTTGTCATCAAGAGGTTTCAGAGGGTCATTGTCAACGCACTTCGCCCTGCCCATGACCACTGTCTTCTTATTCGCGCAGCGCACCTTCATCGAGGAAATCAGCTTCACCGGCGTCAAGGGTTAGTCGCGACCCGCTCCAAGGGAGGTTAGGCTTATGGAGAAATGGTCTCTCTCGGCCGAGCAGGCCAGAAAGTATGAGAACGACGGCTACTTCACCGTCCGCAACGTCATCCCGAAGGAGACCGCCGCCGAACTGCGCGGCGTGATCAAGAACACCGTCCTCATGCCGGAGCCTGACGTACTCGCAGACGCCGACCCCATGGATCCGATGGGAGACTCCGCCCGTGCGCGCGAATCGCGCTTCCGAAAGCTCAGCAACTACTGCTACCGCGCCCCGCTCATCTGGCTCAACGTCCACGGCGGCCCCGCCATCGCACGCATCGCACGCTACTTCCTTGGCGACGACCTCGTGCTCAAGTTCAACAGCTGTTTTCTCAAACCGGCCCGCACCGGCAGCGCCACCCCCTGGCACCAGGACAACGGCCTCTGGCGCGACGACGATACCGAAGCCTTCAATTTCTGGATGGCCCTCGACCCGGCAACGCGGTCAAACGGCTGCATGCAGATGATGCCCGGCAGCCACAAAGGCGAAATCGTGCCCCACGTCCTCTACCCGGACAGCATTCACGGTGAGCTGCCCCGCCGCCTGACCAAAGGAATCCAGGATCGCGTCCATCACGTCGAGGTCGAACCGGGCGACATAGTCTGTTGGCACAGCAGCATGTGGCACTACAGCCCGCCCAATCCCAGCGAACAGGGCCGCATCGCTATTGCAGGCGTCTACTCAAGTCCGAGCCTCATAGCCTCGTACCCCAATTGGTCTGCTCGCAACTGCTTGTGGGTGATGAAGAGCGGAGAGCTATGCGCGCAGTTCCCTCCGGAACCCTTTCCGTTCAGCGAGGAAGAACTCAGCCGACCAACCCCCTGGCCTACGGTGGAAGACTGTCTCGAGGAGCAAGTTGCGGACTGAAGTGACGGCGGAGAGCCGGTCGCTTCCGGGTTTGACTTCAATTCTCAAACAGTATGCCGCGTCCGGGTAAACGCGGTTCGACCCCCATCATCTGCAACGCCTGCCAACCCGTCGCCTGGTTCGACGTCACGACCGGTTTCCCGAGCTCTTCCTCCAGCTCGCTGATGAAGTCGGCGGTCTTCTGGCCCGTACAGCTGATCAGCACGGCGTCAGCCTCCCCCACGTCTGACCGGCGCGCGGCCTCGCGAATCGTTTCCGGCGGCACGATGCCGTGGTCCTGCAGATAGTGCAGAGGATTGCTGTTCACCACCTCAATGTCGCACTCTGCTAGAAAACTGATGAGCGCCTGGTTCACGTCTTCCATGTACGGCGAGGCTGTCGCGACGCGCTTCACGCCCAGGCAGTGCAGCGCTTTGACGATCGCGGTGCTGGCGGTTGTGCAGGGCAACCCGGTCGCTTCCTCAACCCGTTTCTTCAGCGCCTCGTCTCCGGCAACGCCCTGCACAAAGCTGGCCGTCGTGCAGTAGTAGGCGAAGACGCTCGGCTTTAGCCGCATCAATCTGCTGGCGGCGGCCTCTATGTCTCCGTTCTCTGCCAGCCAGATGCCCAGCTCCACGCTGCTGCCGTCAGCCGGCTCAGAGTCTTCCGCAAACATGGGCACATGCGTCCGCGCCGACACCATCGGTACCTGCTCCGGCAGGTACTTGCGGATTTCATCGAGCATGCGGTTGATGTCGTAATCCAACCACATATCGTCCGGATAGATCGCCCCAAGTGTCCGATTGTTTTCCGCCATCTGCCCTTCCTCCGTTACATCGCTAAACTCAGCAGCACATCTGTCCCGGATCGACGAACCATCCTCACGCATTGCGGCATACGAAACTTTGTGCACTCGCTACGCCGCCATACGCCCGCCTTTTCCGGGTCAGCCTTGCTCAACCTCTGACACCGACACCGTCGCAGGCTGCGCGAACTCTGCATAGCGGGCCGCGATACGGGCCGCCTCGTCACCGTCGTGAACAAAGACACGAAATCGAAAACTCAGCGTTTCGCCGCTGTTTATGGACTTGGCATGGCGGGCAAACGGCGCCGCACACATCCAGCCATCGTCGCGCACGTGCCATGCGTGTGGGGCATGGAGGTTATCGGGATGGCCCAGAATTGCAATCCCGTTCGTCTCGACAGGCCTGATCGGCCCAGAATAGTCGCACCACTCCGCCCGTTGACGGTGGACCCCCTCCTCGTTCAGTGCGCCGCGTGCGTTGAGGATGCGACCTCCCCCTCGACCTGATTCCATGGAATGGGCCACGCGCGCCGCCAGGATGCCAAACGTGGACTGCCCAAACGTGACCTGTTCAACCTGAGGCTTGAAAGTCAATTCAAAGTCGATCAGTTGCTCTCCTCCGGCCAGCGGGAAGACGCGCACGCTTCGGACCTCGCTGAGCAACACTTCCTCCTCATGGCTGACCCAGGCGAGCGCCATCTCCAACCGAGCATATACCGGTCCGTCCTCTTGCCTGAGAAATCTGTCGTGTGCGATGCGGCCAATGCCAACCAGCGGGGAATCCGTTCCGGCAAAGAAGTGCAAATGCTCCGTCTCGAAGCATACATCGTTGACATTTTCGTGCTCGATCCACAACGAACGGTGATGGTCGTGGCCGCCGTCAAAGTCACGAGGATGCCCAAGTCGCGTTACCGATCGCCCGCCCGGACCGTTCACAGGGTAGAAGAATGGTTTGGGATACTGCCCGCTGTAGCAGTATCCCAACAGGTTGCGATTGTCGTGACTTACACAAATGCAGTCGTTGGCGTCCGGCAAGATCTGGACCGCTGGAAAAGGAAGAGCTTCTCCGTGGGCCCGATCTGCCGGCTCGAGATTGACGCGCCGCGGTGCCACCGTTGAGCGCGGCGTCAACCAGGTCAGCCGGATTCGCCCCTGCGAGTCAGGGGAAGACTCGGCCTGGGCCGGTACCCTGACCGTGCGGCCGTCCTGCAAACTCTCGCGCATCCAGAAGCCGACCTGGCGTTGCTCGATCTGCGCCGGCTCGACCCCCAACAGTTCAAGATCGACCGTTGCGCTCAGCAGCGCATCCTCTGTCGGCGCCGCCCCAGCCGCCGCCACGTCAAGGCTAAGCGTTCGCCCTTCAACCATCTCAGCTGTCCGCCACCACCGGATTGCTCAAGACACCGATCTCCTCGATCTCCAGCTCTACCGTATCTCCCGGCTTGAGCCCCGGCGGATGAACCGGTGTCCCCGTGGCGATGATGTCGCCCGGCTCCAACCTCATGTACTGGCTGATGTATTCGATCAGTACGGGGATCTGAAACAGCATCGTGTTCGTATTGGCGTGCTCGATCTCCTCTCCATTTACGCGCATCGTCATCGCCAGATTGTGCGGGTCTCTGACCGCGCCGGGCAGCACGACGTGGGGCCCGATCGGAGTAAACGTGTCTACTCCCTTCGTGTATGACCACGGGCGCTGCACCTCGAAGGCGACATTTTGCAGGTCGCGTGCCGTAACGTCATTGAGCAGCGTGTAGCCGGCCACGTACTCATCCGCGTCCTCACGGGCAATGTGACTGCCCTCCTTTCCAATGATGACGGTCAACTCGATCTCCGGCTCCACCACGTTCAGACCTCGCCGGAAGACGATCGGTTCGCCGGGCCCGATGATCGAAGAGGTCGGCTTGAAGAAGAGCGGCGGCTCATCCGGGTCCTCCTCTCCGGGATGGGAAAAGTTTCCCCCCAGCGCGATCAGCTTGCCCGGCCGGGGGATCGGTGTGCGCAGCGTGGGATCCGTGACGGTGAAGGCGGCATTCAGATGATGCTCAAAGACAAACATCATCGTTGAATGAAATGTCTCTGCGTTAAACAGGCCCGCCTTCATCAAGTCAACCATGTCGGTGATCAGTTGCGGGCTTTCGTCGCCGTGCTGGATCAACTGTTGTGCCTGATACGCGCGCGAAAAATCCAGCATCCCGAAGTCGGTTACAATGCCAATGTGGTTGTGGTCGTCATGTGCAAACAGGGCGATTCTCATCGATTCAAGCCTCCGAAATCCTGTGGTGAACTGTCCAAAAACATGTCATCCGACATCTTGAGCTCGTTGACGCTAGTCAGTCCAGCGATTTGCCGTAGCAATGCGCTGATCCGCGCAGTCAATGAATACGATTCGCTACACCCCTGGTGTTCTTCGCGGCGCTTCGCGTGACTTGGCGGATAAAGTGGTCCCGTCTTTTCCAGTATGCCACGCTGAATTTGGGGACTGATAGCCTAGAAAAAGAAGAAGAGAAAGCATCCACCCCGGTCATCTTGGTTTCGTCGCCTCTGTTTCTTGATTCTGTGGAATGCCCAAATGGCGGACACCACGGTAAAAATGGACAAACAGAGCAAAGCTTCCATTTCTGTCTCCAGGGCATGACTTCAGGCCGCAAGTTGGTGTCTGATTGTCAAAAAGCTCTTGCCTCCTGAGCAGTGAAACTCCCGCCTTCCACTTAGAGTTGGACGCCGTCCCACTCATCTTTGCGTTCCGTGATGTCCAGAATGTTGCCGTCGGGGTCAGTCGTCTTCAGCGACCCTTCCGGCACATGATCATAGTTGAACTCCCTCTCAACCTTCACATCCTCGACCAGAATCTCCGCCCCCTCGGCGCGCAACTGGTGATATGTTTGCTCCAGATCGTCGACGATGAAACCAAGGTGAATGTATTCGCCTTCATGCACAATTGTCGGTCTCTCCTCACCTACATATTGGATGAGCGTCATATTGACAGATCCGTCCGAGAGACAGCACCCCGGCGGGTAGCCTTCATCATAGATGTAGCGCAAAAACTTGAGCCCCAGAATCTTCTCGTAAAATGCCCGAGACCGTTCCAGGTCCTTTGTTCTCAACGCTACGTGACGCAGAAGAGCCATATCCTTGCTCCTTTTCTAAGTCCACTCGCTGATGCCGCGTCCCCAGATCCTGGGTAGTTCGCCGCTCTCCAGCATCATGTCCAGGGGCGAGTCCTGCATATCGAATGGAAACTGAATCCGTAGGCCGCCCTGCCGCCGCGACTCATACGCCGCCATCGTCATGGACAACGCCAGCCGGCCCTCGCTTCCACCCGAGAACGATCTGCGGTCTTCATCCAGGCAGGCCACAACCTCGCCTATCGCGGCCTCCCACGGGTCATTTTCCCGCGTCGGCATCGGGGCGCCATCGCGGAACTCGGTTTCGCCGGGCTGATCGTGTGTCCAATAGCGGACCCGCGGTAGCCACCCGCTGTGGACTCTAGCCTCGATTCGCCCCTCCGTTCCCTCCCAGACAAAGCCTTCATACCTGTAATTCGTATAGCCGCCGTAGGTCAGCTTGCCGCGAACGCCGTTGGCAAAGCCTACCAGGGCAGACAGGTCCTCTCTCCCCCGGTTACGATTGACGTCGCGTTCCAGATGAGCGAACATCCACTCTGGTTCCCCGCCGAACATGCAGAGCGTGTCAAAACTGTGTGTTGCGTTGTGTGTCAACTCGCCCAGATCTCCGACGGCCTGCACCTCTAAGCTGAGCAACTCTCCGATTGCGCCCTGCTCAATCCGCTCCTTGATGTGCACGTAGTTCGCTTCGAACCGCATCGTGTGGTCCACAATCAACTTGGCGCCCGCCCGCTCACAGGCGGCGACCATTCCGTCAGCCTCGCGCAGGTTCATTGCCATCGGCTTTTCGCAGAAGATAGCGCCCACGCCGGCCTCCACTCCGGCCAGTGTCGGTTCTACGTGCTGATGGTTGCGCGTGCAAACGCTGAGGATGTCCAGCTTCTCTTCGGCGAGCATCTCGGCGTAGTCGGTGTATCGGTTTGCCACGCCCCACTCTTCTCCGAATGTCTCTAACGCCTCTGGCACAATGTCAGCCGCCGCCGCCAGTTCAACGCCGGCGGCGGCCCGGTAGCCGCGAGCGTGAAAGCGTGCGATGTGGCCGCAACCAACGATTCCTGCCCTGTAGCCGGCCATTCATCTCTCTCCGCAACGTTGCCCTACCGTAAAGACTCAGCCACTGACACTTTACGAAATTGAACGAGGCGAGCGAGGTTCTCTCTGTCCTCGCGCTACCTGACCTCCGTCAATCGCCTCAGTCACCGACCTCTATCCGCTTACCGCAAACCGCTGCGATTCCGCCCCCTTCATTTTATCGTTCACTCCGGAGCTGGCTTAGCGGTTTCACCTTCTTCGATAATGCGCTTCCCCGGGGGGTCAGCCGCAAGTTACACCGTTAACTCTCTTCGGTAAATCGTGATTGCCTCTTGCTCGCAAAAACCCAGCTGCTCGTAAAGCGGGAGTGCCCTGGAATTCAGACTATCCATATCCAGTTCGACACGGTGGAAACCGTTTTGCCGCAGCCGGGACAATGCTTCCACCATCAGACAGTTTCCCAGGCCAAGACGTCTGAACTCGGGACGGACGCCAAGAATGTGAAGATGCGCGAGCCCCTCTTCCCTGGGTTTGAGACTGGGGGCGCAATGGCAGATGCCCGCAAAAACACCGCCCGCCTCGGCCACAACGCTGATCTCCTTGCGGAAACGGGACGACGCGGCGTGTCGGTCCCAGCTCTCGTCGGAATATGAGAACCCGCCCCAATGGTCGGAAAACGAAGAATTGAATGCGTCAATCCAATGAGGCGCATCTCCAGACCGGTAACTCCGAAGTGAAATCCCCTCTGGAACGCGCTTTTTCGCCTCGCATGCACCAGGTGTTTTTCTCAGCTGGCAGGCCATGATGACGAAAGTCCGGACAGCCTGGAAACCGGCTCTGCCAAGCCCTGCCATCACTTCCCCGTCTTCACGCATTCCCCGCGCCTCGACACGGCACTTTGCCGGCGCACCACCCGCCCTCAATGCAGCGGCGTCATTGTCTACCCGTCGCGTCCCTTTCGATGCGAGATTCTGGATGAGGTCCAGGCCCGCCTGAACGATCCCGTCTAGTTCCACCGCATGCCGCTTTCCAGGATCCACCACCCAGTCCAGCATCCACGACGATTCGGAGCCGGCAGGGAAGACCGTCACGCAGGCATCGACGGCGGCGTCCTCGGCAGCGACAAGCACCATCTGCTCGACCTCTGCCAGGCGGCTGCCGAGTCGACTGCGCAACTCTTCGCGGGTCAGGCCGCGCTCGAGTCCGAGAGGATAACGCGGTGCGAACGCAAAGAGCGGCAGTTCGTCTGCCGCGTCGGGGCCCAGCGCACGCGCCACGCCGTCATGGGAGTCGGCTCGTGCGTACAGACCGCCCAGGGCTGGCAAGTCACCGTAGCAGTACTCTCGAAAGCGGACCGTCACTCTCTTTCTCCTACCGGGTCCTAGTCAACTTCGAACAACCGGCCGAAACCAATTTGCCTCCGAACCTGTCCAGCCAGCCGCAGCGCCTCCCACATCGTGGCTTGGTTGGCGGTCAAAACCGGCTTGCCCACGGAATTGGCCAACTCTGGCAGGAAAGCAACCGTATGCAGGGCTGTATCGGGAACTAGAATGGCTTCAGCGTCGACGTGGTCATTCGCCCGCACAAAGTCGATAACCTCCTCTCTACCGACTTCGCCGACCTCGACTGCAGTCCAGATGCCCAGGCTGCCCAGATGCACAACCTGGATGCCGCCCTCGCCCAGAAATCTGACAAACTCGGTCGCCAACTCCTCTGGATAGGTGGCGGCAACCGCTACCCGCGTGATTCCTAGTGCCTGTATGGATTTTACAAAGGATAATGAAGTGCTGGAGGCAGGGACCCCCAGATAGTTGCCGAGCTGACGCGCCTGTTCCTCAGCCCCGGCCAGCCCGTAGACAAAGCTGCCGCTGGTACACGCCCACATGCACACGTCCGGGCCGAGCGCCCGCAACTCCGCCGCGCCGGGCTCCAGATGCTCCCAACTCCCCGTGCGCCGGCAGTCCTCGACGGTGTGCAGGTCGACCGCATCGGTGTGGACGACGGCAGCCTCCACCGGCGGCTTCAACCTCGCGGCCATGCGGGGATAGTCGTCCTCGGCCGAGTGCAGAGGATAGAGGATGCCAATGCGAAGCACGTCAGACTCCGGTGGCAATAGGCAGCCGCGATTGAGACCGACCAGCCGCCAGCAGCTCTGCTACAGTGAACTTTCAACAGTGGAGAGGCTCTCATTGAGCGCCTCAATGGCACAGTCGAGCTGCTCCTGTGTGATCACCAGAGGAGGTGACATCTTGAGTACGTTGTGGTAGGAGCCGCCGTAATTCGTGGCGATGACGCCCCGCTGCAGCAGACCGTCAACCACCCGCGCGCCCTCTTCCGACGCCGGTTCACGCGTCTCCCGGTCCTTAACGAACTCCACGCCGACCATCATCCCTACGCCGCGCACTTCGCCGATGAGATGGTGCTCCTGCTGCAGCTCCTGCAACCGCGAAATAAAGTAATCACCCAGTTCCGCGGCCCTCTGCACCAGGTTCTTCTCCTCGATTTCCGCCAGTGAGGCCAGCGCCGCCGCACAGCCCACCGGATTGCCCAGGAAAGTGCTCGTATGCATCATCGGGCCCCACGCGTCCGCGACCTCCTCCGTCATGATCGTAGCCGAGATCGGGAAACCGCTCGCCAAGCCCTTGCCCACCACCATGATGTCCGGCACAACGTCGAATTCGTCCATGCCGAACCAGTTACCGGTTCTCCCGAATCCCGTGATGATCTCGTCGGCGATCAGGATGATCCCGTGCTCGTCACACAGGCGCCGCACAGTCTGCACAAACTTTTTCGGCGGCACAATCCAGCCCCCGTGCCCCTGGACCGGCTCCATTATAATCGCGGCCACGTCCGCCACGCCCGAATCCGGCATCGTCAGCACATGCTCCAGGTAACCGCCGTCGCAGAAGAAACAGTCGTCTTCGTCCGAGTGCGTCGGACAGCGATAGGGATAGGCGTAGGGCACGTGGGTCGTATCCGCCAGCATATTCTGAAACGGGGCCCGGTAATAGTTCTGTGAGGAGACTGAAAGGGCCCCCGTCGTTTTTCCGTGAAACCCTCCCTGAAAGGCGATGATCTTGTGCTTGCCGGTGAAGATGCGCGCCGTCTTGAGCGCAGTTTCAACCGCCTCCGCGCCCGTGTTGGCGATATGGGAGACTGACAGGTTGCCCGGCGCCCGGTCGGACAACTTCTCCGCCAGCTCGACCCGGTTGCGGTTGGGATTCACCCCGCCCTGGCTGTGCATCATCTTTTCCGACTGCTTTGCAATCGCTTGAACGATGCGCGGGTTGCTGTGTCCCGCCGTCGCCACGCAGAAGCCGGCCGTAAGATCGACATAGACATTGCCGTCGGCATCCACGATGTTGGCCCCGCGCGTGCGCTCCCAGAACACCGGCGTCTGGCCGCGCGGGATCACCGAACTGGTCGGAGGTTCGACTTTACCGAGCCGCTCGCTCAATTCGCGGGACTGAGGTCCAGGCGGCGGTGTCACTATCGCAGGCAGGGCCGTTCCATCCTCCAGAGCCTGCAGGTTTAAGTTCGACGAGTAAGTTTGCATTATGGGTCTCCTCTGCGGCAGTGCTTGGTCAGCCAGGGCGGGCGACTCTATTCTGTCCGAAGTACGACGCTTGCGGCAGCCTGACTGCTATGAACTGTCGGAGTTTTCAACGCGTCTGATCACCATGCGTTCGCCCACAAAACCCTCACGCCAGATGCTCTCGCAAGCTTCAGCCAGACCTTCCAGGTTTTCGGTAATGGTGGCGAACAGGTTGCCCGGCATGTAACCGGCGGGGCCGAGCAGAAAGTTGTTGCGGCCGTAGAACAACGCGATGTCAATGAACGGTTGGCCGGTGCGCCTTTCCGGCGGAATGTCGATTGAGGCCGCGTCGACCTCGAAGTAGAGGAGGTCGCCCCCAATCGGCATGATCGTGGCATTCTCCTTGCCAGGATCCGCCCCTAGTGGCGGTACCAACGTGTAAACTTCGCGACCCGCCCAGCGGGCGTGATACGCGTCCCCCTCCAACGGCAAAGCATTCCACACCGCTTCACAGGTGAGTGGCGCCTCCTCGTCAAGCAGGGTCGCAACGCCTCGGACGTTTCGCTTGGTGAAACTGATCTCGATTTGGCGTGCCATAATTTGTGGCTCCTGGCCGAAATACTGAGTTAGTGGAGAAGAGAGGAAACGTCCCGATCTGGCCGGTGGGCCAAATCGCTCTCTAAATTTCAGCAGTCTTCAAGCGTTCGGCCCTATCCTGTCCGGCTTCTGAGGTAACTTATCACAGTTTATGAGAACAAAAAAGATCGGAATCAGGAAGCGACTATCCGGCAAGAACGCGAACTAAAACGGAGACCAACCTCACGACACATTCCCCTAGTCACCATCGAGTCTCCAATCTACATTGAAGAGTCTCCCTCCCAACACCGACCTGTCACCAGGCGAACCCGTTCCGGAGAAGCATGCTACGAGCCACCGCGCACCTCAAAGCGCGGCCTCACCCCCGGATTGAGCAGATTTCGCGGCAACTCACCTTGCAGCACGCGCGCCACCTCCTCCACCGCCTTCACGCGCACGTCACGGAAAGCCTGCTCCGAATACCATGCCACGTGTGCCGTCACCAGAATCCTGTCCGTACAGTACAATGGGTGGTCCGGCGAAGGCGGCTCCTCGTCCACCACATCCAGCGCCGCGCCCGCGATCTGGCCCGACTCGACCGCCTGAACCAGGGCTGCGGAATCGACAATGCCCCCGCGAGCCGTGTTCACCAGAAAAGCTGTCGTCTTCATCTTCGCCAGCGCCTTCGCATCGATCATGCCCTGCGTCTCCTCCGTCAACGGCAGGTGCAGGGTGACCATATCAGACTGCGAAAGCAGCGTCTCGAAGCCAACGGGTTCAGCATTCCTGCTTCGAATCTCTTCGTCACTAATGTATGGGTCCCACGCGAGCAGGCGCCAGTCAAAACCGGCGGCCTTTCGCGCAACCGATTGGCCGATGCGACCGAATCCAATGATCCCCAGGGTACGCCCGGCGCTGCGCTGGATCGGGTAAGGAGGCTTAGGCTGCCAGCTTCCAGCGCGCACTTTGGCCGCTTCTGCGTCAACATAGCGAATCGCGTTCAACAATAGCGCCATCGCATGCGTAGCCACCTCGTCAGTCCCGTAGTCGGGAACGTTTGCAACACAGACGCCGGCCTCTGTCGCGGCCTCCAGGTCGATGTTGTCCACACCCACCGAGGGTTTGACGATTGCCACGCAGTGGTGCAAATGTGAAAGCACACTCGCATCTATTCTTACATTGCCAACAATAAGTGCAGTGGCATCCTTGCCGGCGGCGGCCAGCTCATCCTGGCTTCGGCACGGGATCTTCTCGACTTCGACGTTATGCTGCCCCAATACCTCCTGTTCAACCTCCAGTCCCGGAAAGATATTGGCAGTAATCACGACCCTACGCTTTGCTGTCATACAGCGCCCTCCGCAACGCCCAGATAGGCGAGAATAGCATGAATATAGACCTTGGTGGCCCTAACGACCTGGGCCAGTTCAACCCGTTCGAGTTCCGAATGTGCTGTCAGATAGCTCGCGCCATAATACAGTGCGGGGACATGAGCCAAATGCACGAAGTGGGGAACGTTTGCCGCAGCCCTGGTACCCGCCAGCGGCAGCGGCTCACCTGTCACCTGCTCATGGGAGCGCAGCAGCGCCTTCGCCAACCGCTCGTTCTCGTCGACACTGTAGCCTTCGATCCCATCCAGCCAGACCTCAACTTCCGCACCGCTCTCCGCCTGTACCCGGGCCGCCAGTCTCGCGAACTCCTCACGGATTTCGTCCAGACTGCATCCCGGACCAAACCGCCGCGTCCCACCTATAACGCACCCCGCCGGCATGCGGTTAAAGTAATCCCCACCTTGAAACCGCCCAATGAAAATCGATTCCGCGCCCAAATAGGGATGCTGAATCTCGGCGAGCTCCGCGGCCTTTTCCCGCAGAAGCTGCACAGCCCGATGCCCGGCCATCACCGCGTGAGGAGCCCCTGCCTCAGCCACAGTTTCGTGTATTCCCTCTTCGTCCCCGGCAATCCTGAGTTCCCAGAAGACAAGTCCCATGCCTGTGATCGGCAGGTCCTTGCCTCCCAGCTCGGTAACGATTACCGCGTCGCCGTGAACGCCCTTTCCAATCAGCGAAATCAGTGTTTCATTCGTGGCGCTCTCGTGACGGCCGTGTGCCGTCAACAACAGATCGCCGTCCAGCTCTACGCCCGCTTCGCATAGAATGCGGCCGGCTTCCGCCATTGCTGCCAAAGAAGCCTTCATGTCCTCGGAGCCCCGCCCGTGGATGTACCCGTCTTCAAATCGGGGTTCCGGACCGGGCAGGTCAACCGTATCCGTATGGCCGTCCAGCTGCAGCGTAGGTCCACCGTTTCTGCCTCTCAGCCGCGCCACGACACTGGGGCTGTCGGGAAACTCATTGTCCAACTCAACCTCCAGGCCCGCCGTCCGCAATTCATCGGCGTAGAACTCGGAGACGGCCCGTTCCCCTCCCGGCGGACTCGGAATACGCACCATGTCCAGCGTGAGCTGCATGATCCGCTGCGGATCAACTATTTCGGCCAGTGATGCCGCCAGACTATCTGTGTCCACTTAGCCCTCCACCCAGTGTTCGAACAGCGGCTGCACATCAGCAGGCAGTCCCGCAAATACTTCCGGTTTCACAGCTTCGACCTCGTTCTCCTTCAGGCCCGTTGCCTGCATCTGCCTCGCCCGCTCACTTGATCCCGGCCTCAGCCCGTTCAGGTTCAGCCACCACGGCGCGAAGCGGATCGCCATCGCCACCCGTGCGCTGTCGGAGCGGTTTGCCCCCGCCGCGTGCCACATTCGGCTGTCCATCACCAACACGCTTCCGGCCTCGCCGGTTGCCTGAATCTCAGTCGGATAAGGCGTGTTCTCATCGTGGCTGCAACTCTCCGTGCTGGGGTTCGTCTCCATCCTGTGGCTGCCGGGCACGATGACTGTGGCACCGTTCTTCGCACTAAACGGTGACAGCATCCACAGTGTCGTGAAATGGGCTACAATATCCGGATAAGGCGCCGGAATGTGCCCTGCATTGCGCTGGTTGAAAGGCCAGTCAGAGTGCAAGCCCCCGCGCGCATTGCCGGGATAGTTGATCATCGCCGAAGTGAACGAAACGCGCACATTCTGACCGAGTGCCGCCCTGATCAGGCTGATGAAATGGGACGTCACGAGGTACGGCGCGAAAGACTGATCGTAGTTGATCAGCCCAGTACGATGGCCGATATTAGCCGGCGCGTCGGAGCGCTGGTGCCGCAGCGTAGCCGCCGCCACACTTTCACGCACCGCCGTAACTTCATCGGCAGGAACAACATTTTTGACAACGCACCAGCCATCCAGCTTCAGTCGCAGGAGTTGCTCTTCAAGAGTCTTGTCCGGCGGCATTTCTCAGTCCTCTTTTCGTCGGTAAGGGCCAAACGTATTTCGGCGTTTTGTCGGGGATACTCCGGTGGCATCAGATCCTGACCAAGCCAGTAGCAGCGACGACAATTATACCACCGCCGGACTGAAAGCGTAGATGGTGCAATGAAGGGCGGTGCAGTCCAGATTCGGGGTGGGAGCCAAGGCGAGGCGTTAGGAGCGAGGAACGGGAACTGCCGGCGCCTCTGCAGGAGATCGGATTGCGGGCTG